>JBAPYK010000319.1:0-2255 GCA_049284695.1 Rhodoplanes sp.
GCCGACAATGACGGCGATCATCCACCGCTTGTCCGGGTGAACGGTAATGCCGGCGATGTCCACCCGCCGGGCTCTCGTGCGCGAGCAGGCTCGCACGCGACCGGCGGAGTTGGCTTGTTTGAAAAACAGCGACCAGTCCATGCCGCTCTCCGTCCGAACAGCTTGTTGAGCAGTCCGCGCCTTTCGCTTGGGGTGACCATGTCGATCTCTTGGTGCCCGAAAGACGGCGGGATGCGTCCATATAGGCGCGGGCGGGCGCGCCTGCGGGATTATTGAGTACAACCGGCGTGCCGAGGTTCGAGGCGCGCAGTACCTCCTTGTCATCCGGAATGATTCCTAGCAGCGGCATTACCCCTCGGTGGACGTCGGATAGTCCCTGAGATGTTCGTATAGAATTTTGTTTTGTGTATATGGAAGCCCACGATTTTGATCCCAAGTTGTTGAGGTACGTCAAGCAGCCATCGGACGGGCCTCCCCGCCCGCGTGCCGTACATCCAGGCTCCGCGAGCGGGGCGCGGCAGGGCCGCTCGGGCCTTATGTGGGAAAGCCGAACAGAGCCCGCCAGAAGCCCGCAGAGGGGGCGGCGGGGCCATCGCAGGTGAACGCATGGGCGGGGCCCTGAGCGGCAGGCTGAGTCATTCCTCGGCGGTGCGGGTCCGCGATAGCAGCTCGGGCAACTTGGCGATGTTGACCGCGATCCGGCGAGCCTCAGCAACCCCTCGCAGGGTCTGGGGACGAGGGCCTGCGGGGATCGCCGGTGTAATTAACCACCTAACTCGCGGAACCAATGCAAACGAGCGACACCGAGTTCCGGGGCCCGGAAGGCGCGGACCAGAACCACGTCTATCCGCTCAATATCCTCGACGCCGCTCCTTCTTGGCGGCTTTGCGTGCAGCATAGCGCGCGTCGCGAGCGGCCTTCTGCTCGGCGTTCAATGCCGCCTCGCGTTCCGCCAGTTCCGCTGCGGCGACAGCCGCGGCCTCCTCCGTCTCTCGCTTGGCCTTCGCCGCGATTTCTGCGTCACGGGCGAGCTGCTCCGCAAGTTCGGCCTCACGCTCGATCTTGGCAGCAACGCGCTCGGCGCGTCGGGTCAGGCGTTCCGCTTCGATAGTCGAGCGTCGCGCGGCGATCTCCGGATCGTTTGCGGCTGCCCGAAACTTTTCGAGCATGGCTTTCTTTGCGGCGGCGGAGTTGCTCTGGCGATCAGTCAGATCATCTCGGTCTCGGAAGCGGCTCATTCAATCTCCGGTATTGCTCACGCTGGGCCGGCGGCGCAGCGGGAAAAGGTATTACCGGCTCGTCGCCTCTGCAGCAACGCGGCCGAAGCGGCGCCCGGCCGTCAGGCCGCCGGGCGGATGTTATGGTTCACCCGGAACAGGTTGCCCGGGTCGTATTTCTTCTTCAGCGCGGCGAGGCGCGGGTGGTTGTCGCCAAACGTCGCCGTAAGGCGCCCCTCTCCCTCATCATCCATCATGAAGTTCGGATACGCCCCGCCGAGGTCATAGGGGTGGACTGCCGCCCAGTAGTCGCGGGTCCATTTCTTGAGCTCCGCAGCCTTCGCCGGATCCTGATCGACTCCGACGATGGCCATCGACCAGGTCGCATCCCGGCAATTCCAGGCGGTCGCGTCCTTCTTCCGCCTGTGGACCGCACCATCGATCGGATAGAGATGCATAGCGGAGACCGCGCTCGGTAGCTTGGCGGCGTGCGCGAGATGCGCGTCGAATCGCCTCGTGAGGCCGGATTCCGCAAAATTCCCTGTTCTTTTCCCTGTTAGCAGGGCCTTCCTTGCGTAGGGAGTGTAGCCCCGCACGCTAATGTAGTTGCGCAGACACGCCCAGTCGCCGAGCGCCCTGATCTCGCCTTGTCCGGCGAGAGCGGTGCAGGTGGGCGCCCTTTCTCAAGTCCACGAATCAGCACATTGTTGGGTGTCGAGCCGACCATTTGCGGCGCCGCACAAAATACGATTGCATTGCACAATCACTCCGGTCATTATGTTCCGCATGGCGACCCATCGGCGTAGCGAGGAAGACGAGCGCAGGATTTTACGGTGTGCTGCCTGCGATGGGACGGTGTTCGCAGAGATTGCCGGTTTCGGCCGCGCCGATGCGAATACTGCGTGCGCCTTGTGCGGAATGACGTTGGTCGACTCGCCCTTTAGCGGTGGCGACTACTTCGACGTGATTATGAGAGTCGGTCGCCCTATCTGGCGAGGGGCGCGGCTTCGTCGCGCGGGATAGCAACTAACTACCTAA
>JBAPYK010000320.1:0-14350 GCA_049284695.1 Rhodoplanes sp.
TGGTGGGCGGTGACGGACTCGAACCGCCGGCCCTCTCGGTGTAAACGAGATGCTCTACCAACTGAGCTAACCGCCCTCGCGCGAATTATCGCGGCTTCGCGCCATTGCGCAAGCGTGATCGGCAAAGCCGGATAAGCTAGCAAACGCGCTCTCGGCCCCGCGCACGGGGCATACCGCCGTTATCCCACAACTCGAAATTTGGCGACGCGCGCGGCTGTTCAGCCCTGCCTCTGCGGCCCGCGCGCGTGTGACCGAAACACAACTCACGCCCGGCAAAAAGCGCCACGAAATGTTAGAGTTCGAGGCGCTGGGGCTGGGGGCTCGCATGCGGAAGGTTTGCCTTGCCGGCGTTTCGTTGATCGCATTGGCGGCGCTGGCGCCGGCGGACCCCATGGTCGGCGGCGTGAACTGCACGACCAAAGTCAATGCGCTGGGCACCGCGGCGGCCCGCATCGGCTATGCGTTCGACCGCACGCTCCTCTATGTCAAAGGCGGCGGCGCGTGGGCCGATAACGCGTTCGAACTCAACCTGGTCGGGGTTGGCGCATCAAACTACGAGGTTGGTTCCGGCCGGTGGGGCTGGACGATCGGCGGCGGCGTCGAACACGCACTGTTCCCGAATGTCACCGCCAAGCTCGAATACAATTATCTCGCCCTCGGCAGTCACAGCGTCGCATTCAACGTTCCGCCGGCGTTTTCAGTCATCAACAACTTGTCCATCGGGCAGGACATTCACGCCGCCAAGCTCGGCGTCAACTATCTGTTCAACTGGGGCGCGCCCGTCGTCGCCAAATACTGACGACGTAAGACGCACACGGTGGCGCAGCGCGTTCGCGCCGACTCAAATGAAAAAGGCGGCGCAGCAGCGCCGCCTTTTCTGCCCGATGATCTATCTCAAAAAGCCTGCCGCCTTTCAAGATCGTGCATCAATGCGCGGTGAGCTGCGAGGACTCCTCATCGACCGGCGTATCCGCCACCTTTTCCTTCGTCTCGTCCCATTCCACCAGCTTGGGCTGGCGGGTGAGCGCGCGATCGAGCACCTCGTCCATGCGGGTGACCGGAACGACTTCGAGCCCGGTCTTGACGCTGTCGGAAATCTCGACGAGGTCCTTGGCGTTCTCTTCGGGGATCAGCACCGTCTTGATGCCGCCGCGCAACGCCGCGAGCAGCTTCTCCTTCAATCCGCCGATCGGCAGCACGCGGCCGCGCAGCGTGATCACCCCGGTCATCGCCACGTCGCGATGCACCGGAATTCCGGTCATCACCGAAATGATCGCGGTGACCATGGCGACGCCCGCCGACGGCCCGTCCTTGGGGGTGGCGCCCTCCGGAACGTGCACGTGGATGTCACGCCTGTCGAACAGCGGCGGCTCGATGCCGAAGGCGACCGCGCGCGAGCGCACATAGGAAGCCGCAGCCGAAATCGACTCCTTCATCACGTCGCGCAGATTGCCGGTGACCGTCATCTTGCCCTTGCCGGGCATCATGACGCCTTCGATGGTGAGCAGCTCGCCGCCGGCATCGGTCCAGGCGAGCCCGGTGACGACGCCGACCTGATCCTCCGCCTCGATCTCGCCGTAACGGTGCTTCGGCACGCCGAGATAGTCGCCGAGATTCTCCGCGGTGACGTGCACGCTATCCGACTTCACGGTCATCAATTCCTTGACCGCCTTGCGCTCGAGCGTTGCGATTTCACGCTCGAGATTGCGCACGCCGGCCTCACGGGTGTAGCGGCGGATGATCTGAAGCAGCGCTTCGTCGTCGATCGACCACTCCTTGGCGTCGAGACCGTGCTTGCTCAAGGTGTTCGGAATCAGGTGCCGCCGCGCGATCTGCACCTTTTCGTCTTCGGTGTAGCCGGCGATGCGGATGATCTCCATGCGATCCATCAGCGGCGGCGGAATGTTGAGCGTGTTCGCCGTGGTGATGAACATCACGTTGGACAGATCGTAATCGACCTCCAGATAGTGGTCGTTGAACGCGTGGTTCTGCTCCGGATCGAGCACTTCAAGCAGGGCCGAGGACGGATCGCCGCGGAAATCGGCGCCCATCTTGTCGACCTCGTCGAGCAGGAACAACGGGTTCGAGGTCTTGGCCTTGCGCATCGACTGGATGATCTTGCCGGGCATCGAGCCGATATAGGTGCGGCGGTGGCCGCGGATCTCCGCCTCGTCGCGCACCCCGCCGAGCGAGACGCGCACGAATTCACGGCCGGTCGCGCGCGCGATCGACTTGCCGAGCGAGGTCTTGCCCACGCCCGGAGGTCCGACCAGGCACAGGATCGGTCCGGTGAGCTTGTTGGCGCGGCTCTGCACCGCGAGATACTCGACGATGCGCTCCTTGACCTTCTCGAGCCCGTAATGGTCGTTGTCGAGAATGTTCTGCGCAAGGACGAGGTCCTTCTTGACCTTGGTCTTCTTGTTCCACGGGATCGACAAGAGCCAGTCGAGATAGTTGCGCACGACGGTTGCTTCGGCCGACATCGGCGACATCTGCCGCAGCTTCTTCAACTCGTGCTGCGCCTTTTCGCGCGCCTCCTTCGACAGCTTCGTCTTCTTGATCTTGTCCTCGACCTCAGCGAGCTCGTCGCGCCCTTCCTCGTCGCCGAGCTCCTTCTGGATCGCCTTCATCTGTTCGTTGAGGTAGTACTCGCGCTGCGTCTTCTCCATCTGCCGCTTGACGCGGGTGCGGATGCGCTTCTCCACCTGCAGAACCGAGATCTCGCTTTCCATCAGGCCGAGCACTTTTTCCAGCCGCTCGGTGACGATCGTCGTCTCGAGAATCGCCTGCTTGTCAGGAATCTTGACGGCCAAATGCGAGGCGACCGTATCGGCCACCTTGGCGTAGTCTTCGATCTGTTGGACGACGCCGACGACCTCGGGCGAGATCTTCTTGTTGAGCTTCACATAGCCTTCGAACTCGTTGACGACCGAGCGGGCGAGCGCTTCCGCCTCCACCTTTTCGCCCATGGTGTCGGCAAGCGCGACGGCTTCCGCCTCGTAGTATTCGGGCCGATCCGTGTACTTGACCACGCGCGCCCGTTCGGCGCCCTCGACCAGCACTTTCACCGTGTTGTCAGGCAGCTTGAGCAACTGCAAGACACTCGCGAGCGTGCCCACTTCGTAGATCGCGTCGGTCGCGGGATCATCGTCGGAGGCGTTCTTCTGCGTGGCGAGCAGGATGAACGTGTCGGACCGCATGACCTCTTCGAGGGCGCGAATCGATTTTTCGCGGCCGACGAAGAGCGGGACGATCATGTGCGGGAACACCACGATGTCGCGCAGCGGCAGCACCGGGTAGGCCCGCATCTCGCCCGGCTGGGGCAGCGCTCTTGGCCTCGAAGTCGTCGTCATGGTCCGATCCTTATTGTTATGCCCCTCCCCGCGACCCGCAGAATGCGCCGTCGCAGCGGAGTGCTCGGGACCGGGTAGGGAGCGCGGAACTCGACGAAACTCCGAGGAGTTTCGACCACGCACCGCGGCGAGGGACGAGACCCTGCCCGGGAATCGATTCGGAACGCCTAGCTCGACAACTGAGCGCTCGCAGGCCTATAGGTGGCGACCGGCCTGGAACGTGTCAAGAACGGCAAATTCCCCCGTCCTTTAATCAACTTCTATTTGCGGGCGACGCCAATACGCCCGGATGGAGCGTGACGGGTCAGGCGCTCGCGCCAGCGTCCCCTGCCCGATCCGCATAGATGTAGAGCGGCCGCGCCGTGCCTTCGACCACTTCGCGGGAAATCACCACTTCCTCAACGCCTTCGAGGCTCGGAAGATCGAACATCGTGTCGAGGAGGATGCCTTCCATGATCGAACGCAGCCCGCGCGCCCCGGTCTTGCGCTCGATCGCCTTGCGGGCGATTGCGCCAAGCGCTTCCTCGGCGAGGGTGAGGTCGATGCTCTCCATCTCGAACAGGCGCTGATACTGCTTGATGAGCGCGTTTTTCGGCTCCAGCAAGATGCGCTTGAGCGCGGCCTCGTCCAAGTCCTCCAGCGTGGCGACGACCGGCAGACGGCCGACGAATTCGGGAATCAGCCCGTATTTGAGCAGGTCCTCCGGCTCGACTTCGCGGAAGATCTCGCCGGTCTTGCGGTCCTCGGGCGCCATCACCTTGGCGGAGAAGCCGATCGAGGTCGACCGCCCGCGCGCCGAAATGATCTTCTCGAGGCCTGAGAACGCGCCTCCGCACACGAACAGGATGTTGGTCGTATCGACCTGCAGGAACTCCTGCTGCGGGTGCTTGCGGCCGCCCTGGGGCGGCACCGACGCGATGGTGCCTTCCATGATCTTCAAGAGCGCCTGCTGGACGCCCTCGCCCGACACGTCGCGCGTGATCGAGGGGTTGTCGGACTTGCGGCTGATCTTGTCGATCTCGTCGATATAGACGATGCCCCGCTGCGCCCGCTCGACATTGTAGTCGGCCGACTGCAGCAGCTTGAGAATGATGTTTTCGACGTCTTCGCCGACGTAGCCCGCCTCCGTGAGCGTCGTCGCATCCGCCATCGTGAACGGCACGTCGAGGATGCGGGCGAGCGTCTGGGCCAGCAGCGTCTTGCCCGAGCCGGTCGGCCCGATCAGCAGGATGTTCGATTTGGCCAGCTCGACGTCGTTGTGCTTGGTCTGATGATTGAGCCGCTTGTAGTGATTGTGCACCGCGACCGAGAGCACCTTCTTGGCGTGATCCTGGCCGATCACGTAATCGTCGAGCACCTTGCGAATCTCTCGCGGCGTCGGAATCCCGTCGCGCGACTTCACCAGCGAGGACTTGTTCTCCTCGCGGATGATGTCCATGCACAGTTCGACGCATTCGTCGCAGATGAACACCGTCGGTCCGGCGATGAGCTTGCGCACCTCATGCTGGCTCTTGCCGCAGAAGGAGCAGTACAGGGTGTTTTTCGAGTCGCTCCCACCAACTTTGCTCATCCGTTAATCTCCGCAGGTCCGCGCCGCCGACAGGCCTTGCCTGGCGCGTGCGATTGAACCGAACAGGACCCGTCGCGCATGGACCCTACCAAACCCGTTACACCCCAGCAGCGGTTTCAGCCGCCTCCCTGCGCGATGCGCCTATCGAAGCACGTTAGCGCCAGGTTGATCAAGAATTCACTAATGATGAATTTCTAAGGCACCTCCTTACCTAGTCACCCAAACGGGCATTCCCATGCAAGCCGCATTCCACCCTGGGAATGACGCGCAATCATGGCGAAATCGAAGCTTCAGGCCCTTAAATGGCCGGTGCGCCCGCCCGCCCGGCGGCAGGACTAAAAAAAGAAGATGTTGCGCCGTTTAGGGCTTGTCTACCTCTTCGGGCCGGCGCTCGATGACCTTGTCGACGATGCCGAACTCCTTGGCCGCCTCGGCCGTAAAGAACATGTCGCGCTCGAGCGCCTCTTCGATCTTCTTCAGGGGCTGGCCCGTATGGTGGACATAAATCTCGTTCAGCCGCTTGCGCATGTTCAGGATTTCCTGGGCATGGATCATGATGTCGCTGGCCTGGCCCTGAAAGCCCCCGGACGGCTGGTGGACCATGATTCGGGCATTCGGGAGCGCATAGCGCATGTCTTTTGCGCCGCCCGCGAGCAGGAGCGACCCCATCGAGGCGGCCTGGCCGACGCATAGCGTGGAGACCGCCGGCCGAATGAACTGCATCGTATCGTAGATCGCGAGCCCCGCCGTAACGACTCCGCCGGGCGAGTTGATGTACATCGCGATCTCTTTCTTCGGATTCTCCGCCTCCAGGAACATCAACTGGGCGACGACCAGGGTCGCCATATTGTCCTCGACAACCCCGGTAATGAAGATGATGCGTTCCTTCAGAAGCCGGGAATAGATGTCGTAGGCGCGTTCGCCCCGGTTGGTCTGTTCGACCACCATGGGCACGAGGTAGTTCATATAGGTGTCGCCAGGGTCGCGCATTTGGTTGGCCTTGTCAGTGGTTGGGTGCCTGCGGCTTCGACCCGCCATGCTCCTCTAGGACCGCGACACATTTCGCGATGCATTCATCACAGATATGGGCTGCCGCGCCGGCGACAAGACGCTCCACCGCAGAGGCCGGCCGCCCACAAAAACGAACAGCGCAGTCGCCGCAGCGGCCACCGGCGCGCGGGCGCCAAGCCGGCCTGAAGCCATGTCCCAATTCGCGTCATGAGATTCGCCTCGCTGCCGCCCTGTCCGCGCACGACTTCGCGCTTAGCCGGCGCCGTGCTCACGTCGCTGGGCTCGCGGCCTCGTCGTCCTTGAACAGCTCCTCGCGCGTCACCGGCTTGTCGGTTACTTCGGCGAGTTCAAGGATAAAATCCACCACTTTGTCCTCGAAGATCGGCGCGCGCACCGCCGCCAGAGCGGTGGGAGTCTTGCGGTAGTACTCCCAGATCTCCTGCTCGCGGCCGGGGAACTGGCGGGCGCGCTCATGAACCGCCCGCGCAATCTCCTCGTCGGTGACCTTGATGCTGTTCTTCTCTCCGATCTCGGCGAGGACCAGTCCGAGCCGGACGCGCCGGTCGGCGATCCCGCGATACTCCTCCCGCGCCTTTTCCTCGGTTGTCCCTTCATCGGCGAAGGTGTGGTTCTGCGCCTTGAGATCGGCGAGAATCGCTTCCCAGATATTCTTGAACTCCTCCTCCACCAGGGTGGGCGGCGCGGCGAACCGATGCAACTCATCGAGTTTGTCGAGCAGCGTGCGCTTGAGCTTGAGCCTGCTCTGCGCGGCGAGTTCCTGCCGCATCCGTTCCTCGACCACGGCTTCGAGCCGATCGATCGATTCGAGACCGACCGCCTTTGCGAGCTCCTCGCCGGCGAGCGCCGCTCCCGGGGTCTCGATCAAATTGATCGTGACCGCAAACACGGCCGTTTTCCCCGCAAGCTTTTCGGCGAGGTAGTTCTCGGGAAACGTCACCGTGACGCTGCGCTGCTCGGCGGCGGACGCGCCCACCAGCTGCTCTTCGAAACTCGGGATGAACGTGCCTGAGCCGATGACGATCGGGATGTTTTCTCCCGACCCGCCTTCGAATGTCTCGCCGTCCAAGGTCCCGGTGAACGACACCGTCACCCGATCCCCGCTCTCCGCCGTCGCCCCCTCGCCTTTGCCCAGGAGGGGACGGTTCTGCTCACCGATACGCTGAACCGCCGCCGCGACCTCGTCCTTAGGCACCTCGGCCGTCAGCCGTTCGAGCTTGATCGACTTGAAGTCGGCGAGTTCGATGGTCGGCACCACTTCGAGCGACACGGTGTAGGATAGGTCGATCTTGCCGGCGACGACCTGTTCGAGTTCGTCCTTGTCCTCCGGCATCTTGATCTGCGGATCCAAGGCGAGCTTGAATCCGTGCTCGGAAATGATCTTGGCGTTTGTCTCGCGGACCAGTTCCTCGATCGCTTCCGCCATCACGGAGCGTCCATAAAGACGACGCAGGTGAGCGATCGGGACCTTGCCGGGCCGAAACCCGTTCAGCCGGATATTGTCCTTGATCTGCGCCAGACGGTCGGTCAGGCGCGATTCAAGATCGGCGGCGGGAACGAATACTTGAAATTCGCGCTTGAGGCCCTCGGCGAGAGTTTGCGTCACCTGCATGTCGGTCTCGTCGGCTGTCGGTTGTTGGCAGCTGTTGTTGGCGCGCGGCGGCGCACATGGGTTGATACGACCCGCTCTCGGCGGCTGGTGCGGGCGGAGGGATTTGAACCCCCACGACTTGCGTCACTGGAACCTAAATCCAGCGCGTCTACCAATTCCGCCACGCCCGCCGCGGGCAGCGTTGCGAGAACGCGAACCAGCGAGCGCGCGGCTTATATCATGTGGTTGCGGGGCGTTACATCATAAATCGCACGGGTAATTGTGCTGGGCGGAAACCCACTTGCCGGACCGTCCAGGCCGCGCTCCGTGGCGGCGCCCGAGAGCTCAAGAGGGTAACGCCCGGCGAAGGCCGCAACCGGCTAGTTGCTGCCGCCGTTGGGAGAGGCGATCAGGGTCCTGATGGTTTCGGCAATGGCGGAAGGGCGGTACGGCTTTTTCAGGAACACGCTGCCGGGCACCTGCGCATTCCGCTCGACCGTGTATCCCGTGGCATAGATCACCGGCAGCTTCGGTTTGGACTCGCGGACCGTGGCGGCGAGCCGCCAGCCGTCCATTTCGCCAGGCAGCCGGATATCGGTGAACAGCACGTCAACGGTCTGCCCGCTCTGGATGATCGACAGCGCGGCTTCAGCCGTGTCCGCCTCGAGAACGGCGAAGCCCTGGTCGGTCAGCTCCTGCGAAATCATGTCGAGCACGAGCGGCTCGTCCTCGACGATGAGGACGGTGACGTCGCCGTTGGAGAATGTCGCGTTTATCGGATTCATTGCAAAGCCGCCGCTTTCGAAAGGAACCGGTAAGGCAGCGTGCGCATTTGCCGCGCCGCCCCTGCGATTTGAACGCGCGGCAAATAGAGCCGCACTATCGTGCCCTTGCCGGGCGTGCTTTCGAGCACGGCTGTCCCGTGCGATTGAACCGCAAAGCCGTACGCCTGGCTGAGCCCGAGCCCCGTTCCCTCGCCGATAGGCTTGGTCGTGAAAAACGGTTCGAAGGCGCGGCTCGCGATCTCCTCGCTCATGCCAACTCCCGTATCGACGACCGCGATCTCGATCTGGTCCAAGAGGAACGGCGCAAGCTCGGCCGTTGCTTTGGTTCCGGCCGCGATATTCCGGGTGGTTATAACAAGATTGCCCCCTTGTGGCATCGCGTCGCGCGCATTGACGGCAAGATTGATGACCGCGCTCTCGAGCGCATCCGGGTCGACGCGGGCCGGCCACAAGTCGAACATGAGAGTCGTGATCACGCGGATATTGCCCCCGAGCGTGCGGCGCAGGGTGTCGGCCACATGCTCGACCACATCATTGACGTTCACGACGCTCGGCGCAAGCGCCTGACGGCGACCGAAGGCCAGCAGACGGTGAGTCAGCACTCCTGCGCGCTCGGCCCCGAGCGCTGCGCCTCGGATTGCTCGCAAGAGTTGTTTGGAGCCCTCATCCGGGAGCAAGCGCCGCGCCCGTTCCAGATTCCCGATCACCGCCGTCATCAGATTGTTGAAGTCGTGGGCGATGCCTGCCGTCAATTGACCAATCGCATCCATCTTCTGCGCTTGGTGCAACATTTCCTCTGTCTTGCGCCGCTCGCATCGCTCGGTTTCAAGCGCAGACAAGGCTTCGTCGCGCTGCTGAACTTGCAGACGCAACGCTTCGTTGGCGCGCCGCAACGCTTCCGGCGAGGGGAGCGCCAGCACTTTCGGCAACAGTGGCCACAGCACGACCGCCGTCCCCAGCGCGGCCACTGCGGCGATCGCTTTCATCGCAGCGCTTGCGCCGTAATAAGGCTGCCATATCGTCCACACTCCGAACGCATGGGCGACGCCACACGCGACCAGGACGACTGCGAGGCTCCAGAATATCGCGCCGAACACCATCTCCGACCGCTTCCATGCGAAAGCGGCGAGCACGCTCGCGATGGAGAGAAAGGATATTGCGATCAGCGCATCGAACCCGGCATGCGACCATAGCAGGTCGGGCCGCCACGACATGCAGGCGGCCGCCGGGACTGCGCCCTGGGAATCAAGCAGTGTCGGAAGTAAGTCCATCCGCCGCCTCCCGGACAGAAAGACGCTCCCAGACGCCGACGCGACCCGAACATTGAAAATCGAGGTCCCCTGTCCTCATGGCTTGGGAATTCACCGCTCAATTATGGCAAGGATGAGCCAAGCTTGCGGCCGGTCCATGGTCTAAGTGCCTCAGGGACAGCCGCGCCGAACCGGCGCCGCGCTCGCCACTAGCGGTTTTTCGGCTTATTTCGCAGTAACTTGCTCAAGAAGTCGGACAATCGATGCGGGACGCCGGCTGCCCCGCGATGCGGCCTATTCCCCTTTTCTTTCCGTCGGCATACGCAGCAGTGCGCATGTCTTCCCCCGACGGCAAGCTCGCGTCTTCCCCCGACGGCAAGCTCGCGTCGGCGTCCAAACCTCACGCGCCGTCGCGTCCGTCGCGGCAAACCACCTCGTCGTTCACCGAACCGTTGCTTGCCCAAAAGAAAAGAAATTCACAGCGACCGGCCTTGTCCGATGCGCTCCTCGAACAAGCGACGATAGACCCGCGGCAGCATCTCCGAGAGGTCCTCGGCAATCAATCCATGTCCGAATGCATTCGCAGCTTCACCGTGGAGCCAGACCGCGGCGCTCGCGCCCTCGAAACCGGACATGCCCTGCGCCATCAGGCCGACAGTCAAACCGGTCAGCACGTCGCCCGCGCCGGCCGTTGCGAGATAAGGCGGCGCGTTGGCGTTGATCGCGGCGCGGCCGCGCGCGTCGGCGATCACGGTGTCGGCCCCCTTCAACAGAACGACCGCGCCCGATTGACGCGCCGCCACCCGTGCCCGATCGAGCTTCGATAACGGCGGAGCTTCCGCATCGATGCCACCGAACAACCGGGCGAATTCGCCCTCATGCGGGGTGAGGATCGTCACGTGCGAGCCCCGCTTCTTGATCGCTGCAAACAATCGCTTCGTGTCGCTCGCAAAACTCGTCAGGGCGTCGGCGTCGAGGACGACCGCGCGTTCGCCCGCAAGCGCCGCGAGAACAAGATCGCACGTCGCAGCACCAACGCCGAGCCCGGGCCCGAGCCCGACCGCATTGAACCGGCGATCTTCAAGAAATCGCGCAAGCTCGTCGGCGCCGTCGACCGGACGCACCATCACCGCGAGATTGGTCGTTGCGTTGATCGCAAGCGCGTCGCTTGGCGAGGCGATCGTCACGAGCCCGGCGCCCGCCCGCAGCGCCGCGCGAGCGGCAAGGCGCGCTGCGCCCGTCGTGTGAGAATGGCCGGAAACGATGACCGCGTGGCCGCGGCTGTATTTATGTCCAGCCGCCGCCGGCGCCGGAAATTGCTGCGCCCACAAATCGGGACTGTTGTGAAACGCCTGCGGCCGAACTTTCTCGAGCGTATCCGCGCCGATGCCGATGTCGGCGATGCGCAGATGGCCGCAATGAAGCCGGCCCGGAAGTAAATAATGTCCGGGCTTGGCGCGAAAGAAGGTGACGCTTTCGACCGCGTTGACCGCGATGCCCATCGCTGCGCCGGTCGTGCCGTTGACCCCGCTCGCAAGATCGACCGCGACGATCGGGCAGCCGGCCGCGTTCATCGCCTCGATCATCGCGCGCGGCGGACCTTCGACGGGCCGGTCGAGCCCTGCGCCGAACAGCGCGTCGACGATCGCCGCGGGCCGTCCGATCCGCTCCGGCGAAGCGGGCACGACCGCGCCACGCCAGCGCCGCGCCGCTTCCGCCGCGTCCCCCTTGAGCTTGGCGGCCTCGCCGACCAGCAACAGCTCGACGGTGAAATTCCGCTCGGCGAGGAGACGCGCGGCCACGAACCCGTCGCCCCCATTGTTGCCGGGACCCGCAACCACGACGATCTTGCCATTGGCCGGCGTGCGCGCCGCCGTCGCATCGGCGACCGCTCGGCCGGCGTTTTCCATCAACACGATTCCGGGCGTGCCGCCGGCGATGGTGAGGCGGTCGCATTCGCCCATCTCGGCGTTGGTGAGGAGTTCAATCATGGTCAGAGATGGCTCGTCTATCACGACGGCAGGTGAAAACGTCTAACGAACAGGATGCCAATGCGACCTGCCGCTCAGGACGGCACGTCGAAGAGCTGCTTTGCCTGTTCGGCGAGTTGCGGATCGAGCTGCCGGGGTTCGAGACTTACATCCTTGCCGAGGCGGTCGATAAAAATCCGGAAGGCGGCGAGCCGCCCAAACGGCTTGTTGTTGGCGGGAATCAAATACCACGGCACGCGCTTGGTCGAGGTCTGCTCCACCATGTCCTCGATCGCGACCTCGTAATCGGCCCAGCGCGCGCGGTTGCGGAAGTCCTCGTAGGATAGTTTCCAGCGCTTGAGCGGATCGGTCAGTCGGCTCTTGAAGCGCTTGATCTGCTCCGCCGGGGTGATGTGCAGGAACAGCTTGGTGATGCGCATGCCGTCTTCGACCAGCACGCGCTCGAACTCGTTGATCTCGTCGTAGGCGCGCCTCCATTCCCGCGCGGTGGCGAAGCCCTCGACCCGCTCCACCAGGACCCGCCCATACCATGAGCGGTCGAACACCACGATCTGGCCGTACTCGGGCAGCTTCTCCCAGAACCGCTGCAAATAGTGCTTGCCCTTGTCGGTGCCGGTGGGTGCGCCGATCGGATAGACCTTGAAGCTGCGCGGGTCCAACGCCCACCCAAGCCGGCGGACGATACCGCCCTTGCCGGCGGTGTCCCAGCCTTCGAGAACAATGACGGCCCGCTCCTTCGTCCCCAGATAGGCCTGCTGGATGGCCTGCAGCGTCGACTGCATCGAGCTGAGCTTGCGTTCATAGTCGGCAAAATCGACAACCGGATGCTTGGTCACCGTTGCGAGACGCGGGCGCTTGGTAACGATGAAGGCATTGGACTTCACGGGCGGGCCCCTGACGCTTCGTCACGTTAATCTAATCGAATCCGTCGATCGGTGAAGACGGCAACCGGCCGCCGTCCCTTCGAAGAGAGATGCACAGCGCGCGGCGGCCCTTTTGCCACTCCGGCCCCGATTTGGTTCTGCTCGATTATTATGCATATTGCTCATGGATGCGGCGAAGAAGGCGGGAAGGAGCCGCCCAATTCCTCAGCAGTGAACAGTAACAGTTTGACTCACGTGCGCAAATGCGCGGCTGTCCCGACTGGCATGGACCCTGCTAACCGGGTCGTCGGGCCCGACGAAGCGCTTGCCCAGTCGGCTGGGAGACGAGGTGCAATGAAAAAAATCGAGGCAATTATTAAGCCATTCAAACTCGACGAGGTGAAGGAGGGGTTGCAGGACGTCGGTTTGCAGGGGATCACGGTGACGGAAGCCAAGGGTTTCGGCCGCCAGAAGGGACACACGGAACTTTACCGCGGCGCCGAGTATGTCGTTGACTTTCTTCCCAAAGTAAAGATCGAGGTTGTGCTCGCCGACGATATGGTCGAGAAAGCCATCGATGCGATCCGTCGCGCCGCCCAGACCGGGCGGATCGGCGACGGCAAGATTTTCGTATCCAACATCGAAGAAGCCATCCGGATCCGGACGGGCGAAACCGGGTTGGACGCCATCTGACAGCTATTCGGACCGCGGCTGGCCGACTGCCCGCGATCCGTTTGGAGCGCTCCTAACAAAAGGATGTAACTATGACGACGGCCAAAGACGTGCTGAAACTCATCAAAGACAATGACGTCAAGTTCGCGGACTTCCGTTTCACCGACCCGCGCGGCAAGTGGCAGCATGTCACCTTCGATATTTCCCAGATCGAGGAAGAGACCTTCTCCGAAGGCCAAATGTTCGACGGCTCGTCGATTGCCGGCTGGAAGGCGATCCACGAATCCGACATGTGCCTGATGCCGGATCCCGCTTCGGCCTGCATCGATCCGTTCTTCGCCGAGACGACGCTGGTGCTGGTCTGCGACGTTCTCGAGCCGACCACCGGCGAGCCTTACAGCCGCGATCCGCGCGGCATGGCCAAGAAGGCCGAGGCGATGGTGAAGTCGCTCGGCGTCGGCGACACCGTCTATTTCGGCCCGGAAGCCGAGTTTTTCGTGTTCGACGACGTGAAGTTTAGGGCCGATCCCTACAATACCGGCTTCAAGCTCGACATGGTCGAGCTGCCGATCAATACCGACACCGACTATGAGGGCGGCAATCTCGGCCACCACATCGGCTTCAAGAAGGGCTATTTCCCGGTCCCGCCCCAAGACACCATGCAGGACATGCGCTCCGAAATGCTGTCCGCCATGGCCAAGATGGGCGTGAAAGTCGAGAAGCACCACCACGAGGTCGCCTCAGCCCAGCACGAACTCGGTATGCAGTTCGCCCCGCTGACGGTGATGGCCGATCAGCTGATGATCTACAAATACTGCATCCACATGGTCGCCAATGTGTACGGCAAGACCGCGACCTTCATGCCCAAGCCCGTCTATGGCGACAACGGTTCCGGCATGCACTGCCATCAGTCGATCTGGAAGGACGGCAAGCCGGTCTTCGCCGGCAACAAATACGCCGATCTCTCCGAGACCTGCCTGTCCTACATCGCGGGCGTGATCAAGCACGCCAAAGCGATCAACGCCTTCAGCAACCCGACGACCAATTCCTACAAGCGGCTGGTGCCCGGCTTCGAAGCGCCGGTGCTGCTCGCCTATTCGGCGCGCAACCGGTCGGCCTCGTGCCGCATCCCCCACACCTCGAACCCCAAGGCCAAGCGCGTCGAGGTGCGCTTCCCCGATCCGCTCGCCAATCCTTATCTCGCTTTTGCGGCGATGCTGATGGCGGGCCTCGACGGCGTCAAGAA
>JBAPYK010000321.1:0-22410 GCA_049284695.1 Rhodoplanes sp.
CCAATAGCTACTTGCGTGCATCTCCCGCCGGCCTCCCGTCCGCGCCGACGTCAAGTCACGCCCCGGCGACCGCATGTTCACCAAGGTGAAGTGTTGCTATCGGGCAACAGCCGGCGATGGAATGCAAGAGCCTCGGAACCGATGGGCGACTAAGGTGTTCACCTGCCGACAACGGTGGGAGGTATCAATGTCGAAGTTTATCCTGGGAATTCTGGCGTCTGTTGTGTTAATCGGTGGCGCTCTGGCTGCGGACTTGCCGCGCAAAGAGCCGCTGCCTCCGGCTGCCCCGATTGGCAAGGCTCCGATCGGCAAGGCCCCACTCGGCAAACTCCCCTTCGGCAAGGGGCCGGTCGTCGCGCGGTACTGACAGCAACGGAAATGCCTTAAGTGGAATGCCCCTGAATGACGTGACCCGGCGCCTGTTCGACAGGGGCCGGGTTTCGTTTGCCGATTTCCGCTGCCCTGCCATTTCGCGGTCGGGCGTCGATGTCCACAATGCCGCGGGTGTACGCGATGTGCGGACGCCAATTCCCGCACGCCCTCGTCTCTGATCTTTGGGCACCAAGCAAACATCTTTCCAATTCTTTGCGCCCACCATCAATTCATCTATTGGCTTCCTTGTCGTATGCGTACTTTACCAGCAATTTTACCATCACCAATAAATATAGGAGAAATATTATTCCTAGTATACTAAAGGTATATACATCTATATTTTCTACTCTTAAAAATATGCTATTAACCGATTCTGGGTTAAACTTTACTATAAATCCCACAATAAGCACAAGCGCGCTATACACACCTGCTATTGACGCACCAATATCTGCTTTTCCTACAATGACAAAGGTCCAAAATGTAAACAGCAAAAGTAGCAGCACTGCGACACCAAATAATATAGCAAACGAACCAAATAGCCAGACGTGACTTAAGTCTCCATACCATTGGTGCCATTCTGCGTATAGCTGAAATGGAAACCAAGTAACTAGTATGACAAAACAGCTTATCAAAGTATATAGTATTCTTTTATCTACATAATCAAACCAATTAAACGCAAGAAAAATCGTATAATAAATAAACGACCAAACAAATATGATCAATATTATTTTTAAACCGACTATAACAGTAGCTATAAATCCGGTTTCAACCTTGCCATTTGATTTTTCAAGCAGCGCACAAAGATATCCATGCGCAATTTTAAAATTATCAAGAAAACTTCTACGTTCGGTTTTGTCCGTTACGCCTTCGAGTGCGATTGTAGGGTGGTGTGAATATTTTTCATAACAACTATTAAGAAAAGTATCACTAATATAATGATCACATGTATTACTTCTTCTCAAACATGCATCAATGTCCATCGCATTTTTTCGGAGACCGTTAGCTGAGGATACGCGGTCAGGTGTTGGAATTACCTGTGTATCTTTAATAACTGCGCCGATAAGAAGTGGCAAAACAATTATGAAAGGTAAAAGCCATACAATTTTATTATTTAGTAAATCTGGATTAAATGCTGTGGCTAATAATGCAAATGCTATTGGAATTAAGAAGACTGAATGAAGGCTCCAAGCAACATCGTGACGCATATATCTAAATGCATCAGAATGCAGCGTCAGAATCATTGTCACGGGATATATTAGCGTGATTAAAAAAATTACAACAAACGTTGGCCAGAATACTTTGTTCCAGTGAGCATTATAGGAATCTTGTCCAGTGCTACCGCCAGGCAATGCAGCGTCGTACCTTTTGCGCCAGCGGCGATAGCTGGACTGTGAAATGCCGACCGATTTACATGCCGAATCAAGCGACTCACCTTGGCTCAGGCGCCGTTCTACTCCGCTTAGCAGATCGATGATCTCGTCTCGGCTGTAGCGCAGACGGCCCATTGAAAGAACTGGCCTCCAGACTACAAGCATATGCAACAACGGAATCGGGGTAAATGGATTCTTAAATCAACATTGCACATTGGGCCGCGCAACGGCTATGAAATCGTTCGCCTTAGCGCCTCAGGCACAAACAGCAATGCTTCGTGGCGTTGGTAGCGCTCCAGGCTCGACATGCCGCGCGATGTGCTAGCATATAGTTTGTTGCAATCATCGGTGCACGATATGGTTTCAAAGAAGGTTGGGGACGCGCGGCCGCGTTCGCGAGTGTACGACACGCTGCGCCTCGTAGCGTCATCAGGCGGACCGGGGCGCTGCGAGTTCGCGCTTAACAATGCCTGCAATGCTAATTGCGGTTTCTGCAATTTCGCGCGCGACAGTCTGCCAAAGGAGCGCTGGGAATACGTCGACCGCCAGGGCGCGTTTGACGCTGTAGACATTTTGTTCCGTCAGGGCATCCGCTATCTCGTTCTCACCGGGGGCGAGCCGACCTTGCATCACGACCTCGCCGACATCATCGGTCATTCCGCCCGCAAGGGGATGAAGGTGATGCTGGTAAGCAATGGCGGTTTGTTAAAGCCGCAGCGCATCCGCGAGTATGCCGGCGCCGGTCTGTCGAGCTTCGTAATCTCGGTCGACGCCGCAAACGCTAAGGAGCACGAGGAGAACCGCGGCCTTCCCGGCGTGTGCGACAAGATCCGCGAGGCCAACCGGGAAATCACGAACCTCGGGCTGATTTCGACTGCATCAGTAACGCTCAGCCGGCTGCTCGATATCAATGCGCTGCCAACGTTTCTCAACGATCTTGGCTTCAAGTCGGTGACTTTTTCCTATCCGCTGACGAACCTCAATTCAAGCTTCCTGGGCTATCGTGATTCCGGCATTGTCAACTTCACGCGCGAAGAACTCGTCGCGCTGTTCGACAAGGTCAAAGCGCTGAAGTCGCGCATTCACGTCGTTAATCCGACCCGATCGCTGGAGGAGATGCAGCGGTTCGTCCGAAACGAGCCGCAGAAATTTCCTTGCCTTGGCGGCTATCGCTATTTCTATCTCGATTGGAAGCTGCAGCTCTGGCGCTGCCACTTCTGGGAAAAGCCGCTGTGCTCAATCTACGATTTCGATGACAGCAAAATCGTGCGCGACGGCTGCACGCGCTGCATGATCGATTGCTACCGCGACGCCAGCACGATGCAGCATATCGCCGTTTCAGCGCATGATGTGGTGCGGTCGTTGCGGTCGGGCGACTTCGTCGGCGCCGCGAGGGGGCTCGTGCGCGACGGAAACGCCGGATCGATCCACGCCGTCGCGGAGGAGTTGCCCTGGCTTGTGCGGTTCTAACCGCGCGGCTGCTCTAACGCGAACCTCTGGGCCGGTGAATTGAATTGGAACTCGCATTCGGTTGTTGTGGATTATCATTTCCCGGCGAACCGGTTTCCACTTCGCCGGGAAACGCCCTAAGGCTAGGCCGGCCCGCGCCGGATCAGGGCGCTTGCCTCATGAGCGTGCCACGCAAAAAGAAATGGTACGCCGAGTATGATCTCCGGAACCCGTTTCACCAGGGAGAGCGCCAGCGCCACGGCCGCCGGAATTCCATAGACCGCACAGACAGCGATGAACCCCGCCTCCTGAACGCCGAGTGCGCCCGGCACCAGAAACGCGGCCGCTCTCACAGCCTGGCCGAGGCTTTCGATCACCAACGCGTCGGTGTAGGAAATCGGATAACCCATCAGGTGCAAGCCAACGAGCACCTCTAGTGCGCCGACGAACCAGACGCTGGAGTGGACAAGCATGGCGACCGCGAGCCGCGGCACGTCGGCGTAGATGCGCTCAAGATTGTCGTGGATGCTTGCGAGATTGGCGAGCGAGGACCAGCCTAGTTTTCCTGCAAGCCTCATTAAGCCGCGGTCGATGATCTTCACGCCGCCAAAACGCTGCGCCACAAAAAATCCGACGAGCGCGACTCCCGTGATCGCGGTGCCGACCACCATCGACCAGACCAGGGCATTGTTCGCGCCACCCATGGCGAGAACGCCGATGCCCAGGATGGTGAAGAGAAACTGAGTTACGACCTGCATCAGAATGTCGACGAGGAGAGTCGCTCCGGCAAGCGCCCCCGCGATCCCGAAAAGCATCATGAGGCGGACGCCGATAATCTCCCCGCCGACCTGCGCCACCGGCAGCAGATTGTTGATCGCCTCACGGATGAAACGCACCCACAGGCACACCCGCAATAAATTTTTTTTTTGCGTCGGGGGGAAGATGATCCACCACCCCAACCCTGCGCCGGCGATCTGGACCCCGCGCAGCAAGGTTATGACGACGAGGCCGAAGCCCACCGCTGCAAAAGCCTGGGTGACTGCGCCAAAACCTTCGTAGGCGATGATCGCGACCGTCAGAATCAGCCCAAGTCCGGCCGTGAAAACTAGCAGGCGCCTCATGCCACCATCCTGCACGGATTATGTACGATCGGCGGAGCAAAAATGACCTTGAGCAAGCTCCGTTCGCCCACGGGCGTCGCCGGGGAATGTTTCTAGGGCGAACGAGCGGGTCTGACAACGGATGAGCGCGAG
Source organism: Rhodoplanes sp. (assembly GCA_049284695.1). Lineage (GTDB taxonomy): Bacteria > Pseudomonadota > Alphaproteobacteria > Rhizobiales > Xanthobacteraceae > Rhodoplanes. Next base: position 4,445 of record JBAPYK010000321.1, read on the forward strand.
CGGACCAAGGGGGCTCGAGCGTGAGGTCCGTGAGCTTCGTCAGGCGAACGAGATTCTACGGAAAGCTGGGCGTAGCGCGCGAGGAAGAGCCGTCCGCGCGGATATTTTTCAACTTAAGATCGCATCAAGATATATTCAACCACAGGCAGCATTTTGCGCCAGTCCCCCCTTCGAGCTCCGCGTCGCTACAACGGCCTGCCACCGTGTTCGCCGGCCAACGGCTCGGCATCAAGGAAGTCGATGACGGCGTCTGGCTCGTCAGCTTCACCCACTACGATCTCGGATACTTCGATTTGGAGCAGAGAACCCTGCAACCCCTCGACAACCCGTTCGGCACGAGGTTGTCACCCATGTCTCCGGAATAATCCGTCACCCATGTCTCCGGAATGGACCCAGAATTACTTGGCGAGCCCGCTGGGACTCGAACCCAGGACCCCGTGATTAAAAGTCACGTGCTCTACCGACTGAGCTACGGGCTCGCATGGCCTGTGTGTTAAGGGCCGCCTCCGGGCCGGTCAAGTTCCGGCGGCGGGGCCGCGTCGCGCGCGGATACGGAGGCCACAAGCAAACGTTCCAAGCGGTAAAAGCGTCACGCGCTGCGTCTGCCTCTGGCATTCCGCGATTCTCCGCAGATATTAGCGCGTAGCGCAGCGCGCACCACGACGAGGACTTCCATGCCGATCGTAAATCGCATCGCCGATTTCCATGCCGAGCTCACCGAATGGCGGCGCGATCTGCATGCGCATCCGGAGCTGCGTTACGACGTTCACCGAACCGCCGGGTTCGTCGCCGAGCAGCTCACGGCGTTCGGCTGCGACGAGGTGGTCACCGGCATCGGCCGGACCGGCGTGGTCGGAGTGATCCGCGGTCAGAAGGGCGCGGGCAAGGCCATCGGCCTGCGCGCCGACATGGACGCGCTGCCGATCCTCGAAGCGAACGATCTGCCCTACAAGTCCACGACGCCGGGAAACATGCATGCGTGCGGCCACGACGGGCATACCGCGATGCTGCTCGCCGCGGCGAGGTATCTGACGGAGACGCGTAACTTCGCCGGGGCGGCGATCGTCATTTTTCAGCCGGCGGAGGAGGGGGGTGCGGGCGCACGGGCGATGATCCGCGACGGCCTGATGGAGCGCTTTGCGATCGAGGAGGTGTACGGGATGCACAACTTTCCCGGCCTCGCCGCTGGGCAGTTCGCGCTCCGCGCCGGCCCGGTCATGGCCTCGGCCGACACGCTCGACATCGCGATCGAAGGGCTCGGCGGCCATGCGGCGCGCCCGCAGTTCGCGGTCGACACGATCCTGGTCGGCGCGCAGATCGTGAATGCCGTGCAATCCGTCGTCGCGCGCAACGTCGATCCGCTGGAGTCGGCCGTGGTGTCGATCTGCATGTTCCAGGCCGGCAACACCGACAATGTTATTCCGCAGACGGCGCAGCTGCGCGGCACTGCGCGCAGCTTCAGTCCTGACGTGCGCGACTTGCTGGAGGAGCGGCTAAAGCGGCTGGTGGAAGGAACGGCGCAGAGCTACGGCGCCAAGGCGAAACTTACTTACAAACGCGGCTACCCCGTGCTCGTCAATCATCGGCGCCAAGCGGATTTCGCCGCCTCGGTCGCGGCGAACGTGGTGGGCCGCGACAATGTCGATGACGCCATGGCGCCGGTGATGGGGGCGGAGGACTTCGCCTATATGCTGCAAGCGCGTCCCGGCGCGTTCGTGTTCGTCGGCAATGGCGACAGCGCCAATCTGCACCATCCGGCCTACGACTTTAACGACGACATCATCCCCGTCGGCGCATCCTACTGGGTGCGCCTGGTCGAAACCGCGCTCGCGGCGTAAGGAGTCTTCAACCGTTCGACGTCGCGCCGGCTACTGGGCATCGACCCGCTTGTCGGCGACGAGGGGCTGGTCCCGCTCCACTCTGACTTCGGCCAAGGCCGGCACTTCCGCAGGCTGCAACAGCTCCTCGGTCCGGCTTTGCACGGCCTGCCAGAACGCATAGTCGTTCACGCGCGAGCGTTCGAGCAAGGCAAGCCCGACTGCGGATAGGAAGGGCACGCTCTGCACGATCAGCACTGCGCCGAACAGATTGATTTCGCGCACCTGCTGCTCGTAATTGCTCCAGAACACGATCGCGGCGCCGAGCAGCAGCAGCCCGGCCATGACGGCCTCGTCGAAAGCCGGGAAGGTCACCCGCTTGCGCGCGAATCCGCCCTTGGCCGTCCGGACGAAGGGCAAGTGGTCTTTGATCACACCGAACGCCACCGCCCGCGCCACCGTCCACTGCATCGACATCGCCGTGAACATCGCGCCGGCCGCCTGCGCCGGACCGATCCGCACGCGGCGGCGATAGAGCGCAACGAAATGCAAGATCGACAAGGCCGAAGCGGCGAGGATCGGCACCGTCAGCACCTTGTCCGGAACGGCGATGCCGACAAAGGCCACCACCGGCACCCAGACAAGATTCAGCATCGCGAGCACGACCCCGACGCTTTCCGCCCCCAGCCAATTGAGCCAACCGAGGGCGAATTCCCGCCGCTGTTCGGGCGTCAGGCGAGTCACGCCCGGCAGAAAGCGGCGCCAATGTTTCCGGATGATCTGGAAGCCGCCATAAGCCCAGCGGTGGCGCTGCTTCTTGAACGCCTCGAAGCTGTCGGGCAGCAGCCCGTGGCCGTAGCGGCGGTTGGTGTAATGCGTGAGCCAGCCCTGTTCCAGGATCGAAAGGCCGAGGTCGGTGTCCTCACAGATGGTGTCGCTCGACCAGCCGCCCGCGCTTTCAAGGGCATCGCGCCGAATGAGACACATCGTCCCGTGCGTAACGATGGCGTTCGCCTCGTTACGCTGCACCATGCCGATGTCGAAGAAGCCGGCATACTCGCCGTTCATGGCCGTGTGCATGGCGCTCTTGTCGCCGTCACGATGATCTTGCGGGGCTTGCACCATGCCGACCTTGGGATCCGCGAACGCGGGCACGAGATCCCGCAGCCAATTGGGCGACACGGTGTAGTCGGCGTCGATGACGCCGATAATCTCGGCGTCCGGCGCGGTATGGGTCAGCGCCAGCCGCAGCGCGCCGGCTTTGAAGCCTTCAATCTTTTCCGCATTGATGAATTTGAACCGCTCGCCAAGCTCGCGGCAGCGTTCCTCGACCGGCCGCCAGAAGGCCGGGTCCGGAGTGTTGTTGATGACGACCACGCATTCGAAATTGGGGTAGTCGAGACGGGCGACCGCATTAAGCGTCGCCTTCAGCATTTCGGGCGGCTCCATATAAGCGGGCACGTGGATCGACACCTTCGGCGCGTACTCATCGGCCTCGTCACCCTCGTCCGCACCGCCGAGCAGACGCGTCGGTCGACGCCCGAACAGGACGGTGGCGATTTCGTCGACCCGCCACATCGCGATCATGATCAGCGGAAGGAGGAGGAGCAGGCCGACACCGAGCGCGACGCCAGCGCCGATGACGAAATAGTGCCCGTTCCAATAGTCGAAGACGACCGCAGCCCAAGCGCCGACCACATGGGCGAAAACAGCGAGCGTCAACGCTTGCATTATCGTCGCGCCGGCGATCGCCAGAATGGGTAGCGACATCAATATGCCGACGGCGATGGCGATCGCGCCGATCTTACTGTGGTCGCTGTTGCCGATGATCCCGGTCCAGGAGAATTTCGGCTGCCGCTCGGCGTCGAATAGCCCCCAGTAGGCGCCGACGCTACCTTCGAAACTCTTCCATGGCTGGTCGAACGCTTCGATGATGTTGTAGTCGATGCCGACCGCTTCAGCCCGTGCGACGAAATTGCGCAGCACGGCGGCCTGCTCGATACGGCCCGGCTCGGCCGCCTTGCGGTTATAGCCCGCGCTCGGCCAGCCGAACTCGGCGATCACGATGCGCTTGCCGGGAAACGCCTCACGCAGCCTGTTGTAGATGATTACCGCCTGGTCGGCCGCCTGGGTCTCCGAAAAGCCTTCCCAGTAGGGAAGGACGTGGGCGGCGATGAAATCGACCGCCGAGGCCAGCTCGGGGTGCTCGATCCAGACATGCCAGATTTCGCCGGTGGTTACCGGCACGGCGCCGCCCACCTCCCGCTTCGTCTGGTGGATGAGGCGGATCAGGTCGTCCGCCGATTGTTCGCCGCGGAAGATCGTTTCGTTGCCGACGACAAGGGCGTTGACGTTACGGTTCTTGCGGACGAGGTCGACGGCGGCGCGAAGCTCCCGCGCGTTGCGCTTCTCATCCTTGTCAACCCAGGCGCCGACCGCGACCTTGAGGCCGAATTCGGCGGCGACCGGCGTGACAAGTTCGACGCCGCCGGTCGACGAATAGGTGCGGATCGCGCGCGTAAGCGGAGAGAGCACGCGTAGATCCGACCTGATCTTGTCGATGCTCACCCGGTTATTGGGGTCGTCCGGATGGGCCGAGCCTTCGAAAGGTGAATAGGATACGCTCGCTAGTGGACCTGAAATATTAGGAGCCGAACTCTGGCTCTCCCAAATAGCCCATGCTGCAGCATGCAGGCACGCCACAAGCGCGACTACGAAGGCGACGGAGCGCATGTATTTACCAACCGGGGCGGGGGATTGCGATCTCGAACCTGTCCCCTAGGCTCGATGATGGCCGTTGCGCCGCAAGACGTATATGTGCGGCAGGCAGTATCTTCAAGTACATGTCTCACATGGCAGTTTGAAGGCGGTCCAATCGGTTGGAGCAAACAGGCTAGAACGTCAGGTCAACATCTGTATCACTTGGGATTCGTTCCGGGCGCGCTCTGGGCGGTCGGAGCCGGCGGCGGGGCGGCGGCAACCAGCTCGGGATCAAGCCAGCAGGAATGCACCCGCGAATTGAGCGTTTCAGTCGCCTTGGGGTCGATATTCCCTTGGCGCACGACGCATCGGAAGGTCGACTGCACGTGCCCGCCGGGGCATCCGAAACGATCGTAGAGCTCGAGATGGCGGAACGCGGTGTCCAGGTCGTCGCGCCACAGCAAGCCGACCACCCGCTCGCCGAGCCACACGCATTCGGGATGCGACGCCGGACCTTTCAACGCCTGACCTGCCTCAGCCGCTCGGTCGACGCGGGCCTTCTTCTCCTGCCTGGCCGCGTCGGCCGCCTGGCTCTTGGACGGATCGGGCGCTTGATCGCCGCTCTGGCCGGGCGCGAGGCTGGGGGAAAGGGCTACAACGAGCGCTATGCACGCAAACGAAATGGTTCGCAAACCAGAGGAGGACATGTTTCTGCTGCGGGTTAATGCCGATGACGACCGGATAAGTTAGGATGCCACCATTGGAATTGGCCGGCATGATGGCATTGCCTCAACGCACACCCTGTGGGTAATGGCCGAACTTGTCCCCTCTGTCCAGGGTCGCGCGCCTTGAGCCCGGAAAAAGCCGCCTTCACGGCGTCGCATCGGTTGGCGTCGCTGTCAGGCATCAATATTGGGTCGATGCGCCTTCCCCTTTCCGTTCTCGCTCTCGCTCTCCTTGTGGTCGTAACGGCGTGGTGGTCGATCGGCGCCCCCGTCCGCTTGCCGGCGACGCACGCGGCGGACGGCAAGGTCGAATGCCTGTCCTATGCCCCGTTCCGCGGCGCACAGAGCCCGCTTGCGCCCGGCACCCGCGTCGAACGCGCGCAAATCGAAGAGGACCTGGCCCGCCTGGCCGCGGTTACGAAATGCGTACGAACCTATTCGATCACGCATGGGCTCGACCAAATCCCCGCGGTGGCCGAGCAATTCGGCCTGAAGGTCATTCTCGGACTCTGGCTCTCCAGCGACCGCGCCAAAAACAAGGCCGAGATCGACGGGGTGATAGCGCTCGCCAACCGCTACCCGCACGTGATTTCCGCCATCGTCGTCGGTAACGAGGTGCTTTTGCGCGGCGAGCTTTCGGCAGCCGATATTTCGCAGATCATCCGCACGGTGAAGGCGGCGGTCCCGATGCCGGTGACCTATGCCGATGTGTGGGAGTTCTGGCTGCGCAACCGCGCGCTCGCCGCCGACGCCGACTTCATCACCATCCACATCCTTCCCTATTGGGAGGACGACCCTATTCCGGCTCATGCGGCTGGCGCGCATGTCGAAGCGATCCGCCAGAAAGTGGCGGCTGCATTTCCCGGGCGCGACATTCTGATCGGCGAGGTCGGATGGCCGAGCCACGGACGCATGCGGGAGGGCGCGCTGCCATCGCCGTCCAACCAAGCTCGGGTGATCAACGATGTGGTTACGAGCGCGGCGCAGCGGGGCTATCGCGTCAACCTGATCGAGGCGTTCGACCAGCCGTGGAAACGCGCGCTGGAAGGGGCCGTGGGAGGCTATTGGGGCCTGTTCTCGGGTTCCAGCCGCGAACCGAAATTCGTTCTGGGCAAGCCTGTTTCGGACCATCCCTATTGGGTTTGGCAGGCGCTCGGCGGCGTCGCGCTTGCCTGCTTCGTCTTCGCCACCGCATGGCTCGCCGCCGAAGACGCGAACAAGATACCGAGCGTCGTGTGGATCGCCGTGGGACTTAACGCCATTGCCGCCGGCGTTTTGGCCGGATGGGCGATCGAAAAAAGCATGATCGAAAGCCTCGGCGTCGGCGGCGCGATGCGCGGCGCGGCGCTCGGTCTGCTTGCGGTCGCAGCGCCGCTCGCAGGCTCGGCCCTGCTTGCGCGGGGTGACCGGCTGCCGGGCTTCGCCCGGCTCCTCGGCACGCGGGAGGAGCGTCCGACGGAGCCGCTTCTGCGCGTTGCCGGCGCCTTGTTGATCCTTCTGACCCTGGTCGCGGTCCAGACCGCGCTCGGCCTCGTGTTCGATCCCCGGTACCGTGATTTTCCCTTCGCCGCGCTCACCGCCGCAAGCGTCCCGTTTCTTCTTTATCGCTGGGTCGGACCGAAGGGGGAGGGCGGGCGCGGATTAGCCGAGACGGTTGCCGCTTGGGTGCTTGCGCTCGGCGCGGCTTTCATCGTGCTGAACGAAGGTTTTGCCAACTGGCAGGCGCTTTGGCTCGCCGCAAGTTTGCTTGCTCTCGCGCTCACTCTTGCTCGCGGGCGGGACGTGCAAAACTCATGATCATGAGTCCGGCCGCAAGCCCCGCGAGCGAGGTGTTATAAAGCACCAGTCCGAAAGCGGTGGTGACGATTGCGATCGCAAACAGCGGCAGTGATGGGCGAATGAAGTTGAGCAGGGCCGCGCCGAGCGCGACGAAACCGAAGACCTGCGCCCGGAACAGCCGCGTCGCCACGAATCGGGCTAGGCAGGTGAAACTGTCGCGGCCGGCGTCGCAGGCAAGCCCGACCGTCGAATTTTCGATCACCAGATAGCGCAGGTAAAAGGCGCAGAGCAGCGAAAGGAAACCAATCGTCAGCAGCCAATTGACGGTGCGGGCGGACGGGAGAAAACGCGGACGCATGATCACTCGGCTCGCCGGGTCGCAGAATCGGCAAATCGCATCGCAAGACCCTATCAGAAGCGCGCCACCTTCCGCGGCCTTGCCCGGATGATTAACACGGGTCGCTCTTGCGCGGCTGCGCTTTCTGCAGCGAACCGATTCCCATGCCGACGCAAAATGCTCTAAGAGAACTGCGTTCCGGCATGCCAAAGGGATAGATACCAAGCGTGACGACCTGTTCGACCATTGTGCTTGCGGCCGGTGAGGGGACGCGCATGCGCAGCTCCCGACCGAAAGTACTGCACGCCATTGCCGGGCGGCCGCTGATCGAGCATGTGCTGTCCGCGATAGACGACTGTTCGGGCGGCGGGGTCGCCGTGGTCATCGGTCCCGCCATGGATGCCGTCGCCAAGGCCGTCAAGCTCGCCGCGCCCGAGGCGGAGATTTTCGTTCAAGCCGAACGGCGGGGGACCGGCCACGCCGTGCTCGCCGCGCGGCCTGCACTTGCGCGCGAAGCCCACGACCTTGTGGTGGTTTACGGCGACACGCCACTGATCCGCGCGAGCACGGTTGCCCGCCTGCGTGAGGCGCTGGCGGACGGAGCAGCCGTCGCCGTGCTCGGATTCCGTCCCGCCGATCCGACCGGCTACGGCCGTCTGATTACCGAGGACGACCAACTTCTCGCCATCCGCGAGGAAAAGGATGCAAGCGCCGCGGAAAAGGCGATTACGCTGTGCAATGCGGGCATGATGGGGCTGCGCGGCGAAACCGCGCTCGCCATCCTTGACGAGATCACCGACGACAACGCCAAACGCGAATTCTACCTCACCGACGCTGTCGCCATCGCGCGCAGCAAAGGATTTGACACCGTCGCACTGGAATTAGAGGACTGCACGGAGGTGCTGGGCGTGAACACTCAGGCCGAACTCGCGCAAGCGGAGGCGATCATGCAGCAGCGGCTGCGCGCGGCTGCGCTTGAAGCAGGCGTGACCATGGTTGCGCCGGACACCGTTTTCCTTTCCGCCGACACAAAGCTCGCGCGCGACGTGGTGATCGAGCCTTACGTCGTGTTCGGACCGGGGGTTACCGTCGAAGAAGGTGCGGTGATCCACTCCTTCTGTCATTTCGAAAATGCCCGGATCAGGCGGGGGGCGAGCGTCGGGCCGTTCGCGCGGCTGCGCCCCGGCGCCGAGATCGGGGAGAACGCGCATATCGGCAACTTCGTCGAGATCAAAGCCTCGATCATCGAAGCCGGCGCCAAGGCCAATCATCTGACTTATATCGGCAACGCGCGGGTGGGCGAGCGAACCAATGTGGGCGCCGGCACCATCACCTGCAACTACGACGGCATCGGAAAATACCACACCGACATCGGCAAGGGCGCCTTCATCGGCTCGAACTCGTCGCTGGTTGCTCCGGTGAAGATCGGGGATGGAGCCTATATTGGTTCGGGATCGGTCATCACCGAGGATGTGCCGGCCGGCAGCCTCGGGCTCGGGCGCGGCCGTCAGATCGTCAGGGAAGGATGGGTCGCGCGCTGGCGCGAGCGGATCCAGGCAGCGGTCAAGAAAAAGCCAGGATCGGCGGCCTGATGTCGCGCATGGCGCGCCATCGGTTGCGCCGGCAGTCCTGTGCGTGCTGATGCCTGGTCTGCCGCGCCGGAGTGCTCCTCGGCCGGTCAGAAGGGGAATTCTTAAATCTCATGTGCGGAATCGTTGGAATCCTGGGACGCGAGCCGGTCGCTCCGGCGATGGTCGATGCGCTCAAACGACTTGAATATCGCGGCTATGATTCCGCAGGCGTCGCCACGCTGGAGAACGGCCATCTGACCCGGCGACGCGCCGAGGGCAAGCTCCGGAACCTGGAGGAGCTGCTCCATCGCCAACCCTTGCAGGGCAGGATCGGCATCGGCCATACCCGCTGGGCGACGCACGGCCGGCCGAATGAGACCAATGCGCATCCGCACGCGACCGATCGCGTCGCCGTCGTGCACAACGGCATCATCGAGAATTTCAACGAGCTGCGGACCGAGCTTTCCGGCCGCGGCGCGAAATTCACAACCGAGACCGACACCGAGGTCATCGCCCATCTCGTCACCGACATGATGAAGGGGGGCTTGGGCCCGATCGATGCGGTGAAAGCCGCTTTGCCGCGTCTCAAGGGCGCGTTTGCGCTCGCTTTCCTGTTCGAAGGCGAGAACGACCTGCTTCTCGGCGCCCGCAGCGGCTCGCCGCTCGCCATCGGCTATGGCGACGGCGAGATGATGCTCGGGTCCGACGCGATCGCGCTGGCCCCGCTTACCTCGACCATCAGCTATCTCGAAGATGGTGACTTCGCTGTGCTTAAGCGCGGCGGCGCGCGGGTCTTTGACGCGAGCGGCGCGGAGGCGAAACGGCCAGTCCTTCGCTCGGGTGCTGCGTCCTTGCTGGTCGAGAAGGGCAATTTCCGCCATTTCATGGCCAAGGAAATCCACGAACAGCCGGAGGTCGTCGCCCACACGCTCGGCGCCTACATCGATTTTGCCACCGAACGCGTGGCGCTCCCCAAGCTGCCGTTCGACTTCGCCAAGCTCGATCGCATCGCGATATCGGCGTGCGGCACCGCGTACTATGCCGGGCTGATCGGCAAGTATTGGTTCGAGCGCTTCGCGCGGCTGCCGGTCGAGGTCGATATCGCCTCGGAGCTGCGTTACCGCGAAGCGCCGTTCACGCCGGGCAATCTCGCGATCTTCGTCTCGCAATCGGGGGAGACGGCGGACACGCTCGCGACGCTGCGCCACGCCAAGGAGCACGGCCAGCACGTCCTCTCCATTGTGAATGTGGCGACCTCGACGATTGCGCGGGAGAGCGAACTGGTGATGCCGACGCTGGCGGGCCCGGAGATCGGCGTCGCCTCGACCAAGGCCTTCACCTGCCAGCTTGCCGTGCTCGCTTGCCTCGCCATCGCCGCCGGCCGCGCGCGCGGGACGCTGACGGAAGACGACGAAGGCAATCTGGTGCGCGCGCTGATCGAAGTGCCGCGCCACATGAACGAGGCGCTCGCGCTCGAGCCGGAGATCGAGCGGCTCGCCCGCGACATCGCCAAGAACCGCGACGTGCTCTACCTCGGCCGCGGCACGAGCTATCCGCTCGCGCTCGAAGGCGCGCTCAAGCTCAAGGAAATCTCCTACATCCATGCGGAGGGCTATGCCGGCGGCGAACTCAAGCACGGGCCGATCGCGCTGATCGACGCCACTATCCCGGTGATCGTGATCGCGCCCTATGACCGCGTGTTCGAGAAGACGGTGTCGAACATGCAGGAAGTCGCCGCCCGCGAAGGACGCATCATCCTTATCACCGATCCCCGCGGCGCCCGGGAGGCGACCATCGACTCGGTCGCGATCCTGACGCTGCCGGACATGCCGCCGAGCGTGACCCCGCTCGTCTATGCCTTGCCGGTGCAGCTTCTCGCCTACCACACGGCGGTCATCATGGGCACCGATGTGGACCAGCCGCGCAATCTCGCGAAATCGGTGACAGTCGAGTAGGGCTGCGGCGGTCGGAAGGGTAGGGGCCTCCAGGCCGGGCGGGGTGCAAGGCCGCGAAATCATGCTAAATTGCGGCTTTCCCGTTGTGCGGGGCAACGTCCGAACCGATATCGACGGCCATGAGCGTCACCCAGAATCCGCGCGATCCGGCGCCGAACGAACCTGCGGTCGAACGGTCCGGCTCCCATTTCGGCGCGCGCATCCGCAACTACTTCCTGACCGGCCTTGTCGTCGCCGGGCCGATCGCGATCACCTCGTGGCTGACCTGGTCGCTGGTGACCTGGGTCGACGGCCTCGTTCGTCCGATCATTCCGATGCAGTACCGGCCGGAGACCTACCTGCCGTGGCCCATTCCCGGCACCGGTCTGATCATCGCCTTCGTCGCGCTCACCCTGCTCGGGTTCCTTACCGCCAACCTGGTCGGGCGCAAGCTCGTCGAGATGGGCGAGCGCATTCTCGACCGCACGCCGCTGATCCGTTCGGTCTACAAGGGCTTGAAGCAGGTTTTTGAGACGTTGTTCTCGGGATCGGGCACGAGCTTCCGCCGCGTCGGCCTGATCGAGTTTCCGTCTCCCGGCATGTGGTCGCTGGTCTTCCTCTCCCAGCCGCCGGGCAATCAGATCGCCGAGCGATTGCCGGAAGAAGAGCATCTGTCGGTGTTCATGCCGTGCACGCCCAACCCGACGACCGGATTCTTCTTCTACGTGCCGCGCGCGCGGGTGATTGAGCTCGACATTCCGGTGGAGGCCGCGGCTAAGCTGATCATGTCGGCCGGACTGATACAGCCGAACGGCGGCGACTACCAGAAGAAGCTGTCCTCGCTCGCCGCCGCCGCACAGACCGCCGAAGCCGCCCGCGCCATGCAAGAAGGGGCGAAGGCGAGGGCGGCGGAGTAGATCATCTGGTCATTCCGGGGCGCGGGCTTAGCCCGCGAGCTCGGAATCCATACTTCCAATCAGGGCCTATAGATTTCGGACAGCCTCGCTGCGCTCGGCTTCCGAAATGACCATCGGGCGGGTAGCTACCCCGCCCGGATCAGCCGCACCGCCTCGTCCCGCTCGAACAGGTAAAGCAGGGTGCGCAGCGCCTCGCCGCGCGGCGATTTCAGATCCGGGTCACGGGCGAGCACGAGGGCGGCATCGTCGCGCGCGGTCTGCAATAATCCGCCATGCGCCTCGATGCGGGCGACGCGGAAGCCCGGCATGCCGCTCTGGCGGGTGCCGAGCACGTCGCCTTCGCCGCGCAGCCGCAGATCCTCCTCGGCGATGCGGAAGCCGTCCTCGGTCTCGCGCATGATGGCGAGCCGCGCCTTCGCTGCTTCGCCGAGCGGCGCCTTGTAGAGGAGGAGGCAGCTCGACCGCTCCGCGCCACGCCCGATGCGCCCGCGCAACTGGTGGAGCTGCGCAAGCCCGAACCGCTCGGCATGCTCGATCACCATCACGCTCGCCTCGGGCACATCGACGCCGACCTCGATCACCGTGGTGGCGACGAGCAGCCGCGTCTCGCCTTCGGCGAAGCGCGCCATCGCCTGATCTTTTTCCGTGCCGCGCATGCGGCCGTGGACGAGAGCGGCGGCGGCGCCGAATATCTGCTTGAGCGCGCGAAACCGCGCCTCCGCGGCGGCGAGGTCCGTCGTCTCCGACTCCTCCACCAACGGACACACCCAATAAATGCGCCGGCCCTCGCCGAGCGCGCGCCCGACGGCGGCGATCACGTCGTCGAGCCGGTCGAGCGGGACGGCGCGCGTATCGATCGGCTTGCGGCCCGCCGGTTTCTCGCGCAGCTCGGAGACGTCCATGTCGCCGAAATAGGTGAGCACGAGCGTGCGCGGGATCGGCGTCGCCGTCATCACCAGCACGTCCACGGCGCGCCCCTTCTGCGCAAGCGCCAGACGTTGATGCACGCCGAACCGGTGCTGCTCGTCGACCACCGCAAGCGCCAGATCGGCGAAGGCAACGTCCGCCTGAAATAGCGCGTGGGTGCCGACGAGCAGATCGATATCTCCCCGCGCAAGCTTGTCGAGCATGTCGGCGCGTTCGCGCCCGCGCTCGCGCCCGGTGAGGATGGCGACGCGAATACCGGCGGCCTCCGCCAGCGGCGCGATCGTTTTTAGATGCTGGCGCGCGAGGATTTCGGTCGGCGCCATCACCGTGGCCTGCCGTCCCGCCTCGATTACGGCGGCGCAGGCAAGAAGCGCGACCACCGTCTTGCCCGAACCGACATCGCCCTGCAGCAGGCGCAGCATGCGCTCGGGCTTGGCGAGATCGGACACGATGTCGGCGAGCGCCCGCGTTTGCGACGGCGTCAACTTGTACGGAAGCGCATCGATGATGCGCGCGCGCAGCCGCCCGTCGCCTTCGGTGCGTCGCCCGCTCGCGCGCCGCATATGCGCGCGCACCAGCATCAGCGCGAGCTGGCCGGCGAGGAACTCGTCATAGGCAAGCCGCGACCAGGCGGGCGAGCCGGCGAGCACATCGTCAGGCGCGGCAGGATGGTGAATCCGCCGCAGCGCATCGGCGAAAGAGGGAAAACCGGAGCGCGCGAGGAAAGCTGCATCCTGCCAATCCGGCAGCGCCGGAAGCTTGTCGAGCGCCGCCGCGATCGCACGGTGGACCTGGTTCGCCGTCAGTCCTTCCGTCAGCGGGTAGACCGGCTCGATCAGCGGCAGCGTCGCAAGCTCGGTCTCGGCGACCACGCGGTCGGGATGCGCCATCTGCAGCATGCCGTCATAGAGCGCGACGGCGCCGGACACGTAGCGCCGGGCTCCGACCGGGAGAAGCTTTTCCAGGTACTCTCGCCGCGCGTTGAAATAGGCGATGACGAGGTCGCCGGTCCCGTCGCTGGCATAGATCAGATAGGGCGCGCGCGAGCGACCCGGCGGGGGCGCGCGGTGGCGCTCCACGGTCACGGCGACGGTGACGAGAGTTCCCGGCACGACGTCGCGCAGCCTGGGACGGGCCCGGCGATCGATCGATCCCGTCGGCAGATGGAACAGGAGGTCGAGGATGCGCGGAATCTCTTCGCGGTCGCGGCCGATGAGCCGGCGGAACAGCTTCTCGACCTTCGGCCCCACGCCCGGCAGCGCCGTGATGGAAGCAAAGAGGGGGTTGAGAACGGCCGGGCGCATCGATTGTCTCGCAGGGGCTCCTAAAAGCTCGCGCGCTTACCGCAAAGAGGCAATGGTTGGCGAAAGCCGCTTTGCACGCGCTGCGTGAGAAGAGGCGCGACGTGACGCCCGATTGACCACGGCGGGCGGCGCAGTGATATGACCTCGTGCACGGTTTGCCCACAGGCGCCGCAACCGCGAGAACTAATCGCTTAATTTCCGGTCGCCGCGCCGGTATCTTGTGCATCTGCGCAAGGCCTAAGCCAAATTCATTCCCGCGCTGCGCGCCGAATTTCCTTCCTTGGTCCGTCGGGGCCGTTCCAATAGGGGGCTGCAATGAAGTTCGTCACTGCCGTCATCAAGCCATTCAAGCTCGACGAAGTCCGCGATGCGCTTAACGCGATCGGCGTCCATGGGATGACGGTCGCCGAGGTCAAAGGCTATGGACGCCAGAAAGGCCACAAGGAGATTTACCGCGGCGCCGAATACAACGTGAACTTCCTCCCCAAAGTCCGGCTCGACATTGCCGTGCCCGAAGAGCTGGTCGACCGGGTGATCGAGACGATCAGGAACGCGGCCAGAACCGGTCAGATCGGCGACGGCAAGATTTTCATCACCTCGATTGATCACGCGGTCCGCATCCGCACCGGCGAGAGCGACAACGACGCACTGTAAGACGAACGCTCATTCAGGGGGATTCCATGACCAAGCTGGCTTGGCGACGCCGCATGCTTTGCGGCGCGGTTGGTGCGTTTGCGTACGCGCCCCGGATCGCTTGCGCGCAATCGGCGAGCGAGATCAGTCCGGCTGACACCGCCTGGATGATTTCAGCGACCGGGCTGGTGCTGATGATGTCCATTCCCGGCCTGGCGCTGTTCTACTGCGGCATGGTGCGCAAGAAGAATATCCTCGCCACCATGGCGCAAACGCTCCTTTGTACGATGCTCTGCTCGGTGCTGTGGGCGGCGGCGGGCTACAGCCTCGCCTTCACCGACGGCGGCGCGATCATCGGCACGCTCGAGCGGCTGGGGCTTGCCGGCATGGGCATGCAAACAACAAGTCCATTCGCCAAGAGCATCCCCGAAGCCCTGTTCATGATCTACCAGATGACTTTCGCGATCATCACCGTCGCGCTGGTCGCTGGCTCGGTCGCCGACCGCATGCGGTTCTCCGCTTTTGTGTGGTTCGCGGCCGGTTGGCTATTCCTGGTTTATGTTCCGCTCGCCCACTGGGTGTGGGGCGGCGGTTGGCTGGCAAGCCTCGGCGTGCTCGACTTCGCCGGCGGTCTCGTCGTGCATCTCAATGCCGGCATCGCTGGCTTGGTCGCAGCCTATGTGATCGGGCAGCGCCACGGCTACGGCAGCGAGAATTTCGCCCCCTTCGACCTATCGCTTGCGGTGATCGGGACCGGGCTGCTCTGGGTGGGGTGGTTCGGCTTCAATGGCGGCTCGGCGCTCGGGGCGAATTCTCGCGCAGTATTCGCGATCGTCGCGACCCATCTCGCCGCGGCGACGGGCGCGCTCGCCTGGATGGCCCTCGAATGGTGGACGCGCGGCAAGCCGTCGGTGCTCGGCATGATCTCGGGCGCGATTGCCGGACTCGGTACGATCACGCCGGCGTCCGGCTTTGTGCTCCCATGGCAGGGGGTCGTGATCGGGCTGATTGCCGGCGCGGTGTGCTTCTATGCCTGCACTTGGTTGAAGCTGCGCTTCGGCTACGACGACACGCTCGACGTGTTTGGCGTGCACGGCGTAGGCGGAGCAACCGGCACGCTGCTGACCGGCGTATTCGCCACGGCCGCCGTCTCGATGAGCGCGGATACGCCGGCGGGTTATCCCGGCCTGCTGGAAGGCAATCCCCAACAGCTCGCCCTCCAGGCCTTCGGCGTCGCCGTGACGCTCGCGTGGTCAGGCGGGCTTACCTTTGTGCTTCTGAAGTTGATCGGGGCTTTCCTGCCGTTGCGCGTAAGCCTCCAGCAGGAAATCGAAGGTCTCGACCTGAGCCAACACGGCGAAGCGTTGCAATAGGCCGGGCGGCGGCGCCCGCATTCGCTTTGATCGGGATAGGGGGAGCCTCGCGGCTCCTCCACCGGGTCGCCGGAGGCGGTCGCCCGCCCCCGGCTCCCACAGAACGTAGCGTGCAGATTTCCCGCACTACGCTCTTCGGAAGTTGGTTCACAGCACAGCGATAGACTGTAGCTTCGCGTAAGGAAGGAACAGCTTCGGTCGCATAATTGGAGTCCGTGCCTTGATCTGGTGGAACACATCCCATGTGATGTGGCCTTTGCGGCTCCGGCTGCACAGCATTCTGTGCCAGTAGCGCTCCACGGTCCGATATACCCGTTGCACTGCTCGGAAGTTCCCGGCAATGCCGTAGTAGGCATAATGACCGCGTATCGCCCTGTTGAGGTTGGCTGCTTGGTCCGGAATCGGCAAGTGCCGCTGCATCCGCATCAGCTCCCGTAGGCGGGCAAGACTGCGCCGGAAGCGTGACTTCTCGGTCCGCATCCCCACTCGGAAATTGCCCTTCTGATTTTGCGTGCAGTAGAGCGTGAAGCCCAGGAAGTAGATAGTGTCCGGGCGTTGTGCGCCTCGACTGCGCGCGTTCGTCTGGGCAAATCGACCGAATGCGACGAGCTTGGTCTTGGTCGGCTCCAGTTTCAAGTTGAACCTCGCCAGGCGTTTGCACAGCGCGTCCTGGACCCGAAGAGCATCCTGCCGATTTTGGAAACACAACACAAAGTCATCGATGTACCGCACCAGGTGGGCTTCGCCCTGCAGGCGGGGTTTGACCACCCGCTCGAACCACAGGTCGAGCACATAGTGCAGGTACAGATTGCTCAGCAACACGCTGATCGATCCACCTTGCGGGGTTCCTTCTTCATTCGGATGTAGTTCTCCGTCTTCCAGCACGCCTGCCTTCAACCAGCGACGTATCAGGCTGATCAAGCGTTGGTCTCCAACTCGGAGCTCGACAAAGCGGAGCAACCAATCGTGGCTTAAACTCCCGAAATAGTTCTTCAGGTCCGCCTCCAGCACCCAACTCACCTTGCCTCCTGCAATCACTTCATGAAGCGTTGCCAAGGCACGATGAGCGCCCTGCCCCGGCCGTCCGCCAAAGGAACACGGCAGGAAATCCTGCTCGTAGATGGCGGACACTACCTGGGCAGCGCTACGCTGGAGCGCCCGGTCGCTGACACAAGGAACACCCAAGGGGCGTTTCTCCTGCTTGCCGGGCTTCGGGATATAGACACGCCGGATCGCCGGCGCGCGATATCCCTGACGGTGCACGGATTGAAGCATGGGTTCAACCCAAGCCCCGAAGCTCTCTTTCGCCTCCGTTACCTGCTGGCCATCCACCCCCGGCGCCGAGTCCTTCGGAATCTGTTGCAGATTCTCCCACACTCGTTCCCGTGTGATGTGATGCGCCAGCGAAGTAAACCGGAGCTTTGGCTCACACCGAGCTTTCGCTGCTATCCGTTCGAGTCCTGTTGCCATGGTTGGCGGTTCTTCTCGTTGCATAGAAGGCCGAACCCTCCCGTTGTATGGAGCCCATGTTGCCCTCGAACAGTTCAACTCCCGCTGGCCGCTTCCCCATGTGGTCGGCTCTCCCGACCTCGGAGTACTACCAGCCAGTCTGACTTCCGCCAGGTCGTCGGATCATCCTCGCCTTGCCGGCTTGTCGGACCCTACAAGCTTCGCTTGAACCTGACGGATCTCCCTTGTTCACATGGAAACCTTAGGCAGCATGCCGGCGGTACGAACCCCGGAAGCATCACAGGACACTCGCCTTTGCGCATCCTGGGACTCCGTCTTCCCCTTTGAGAGACAGGGTCGACTACTTCAACCACGATCGATTTCGGGGCTATGTTTCCGTTCACTCTCGTTCCGGCCTACGGCCTCCCTGTCTACGCTTCGCAATGTCCGTTGCCGGACACCACGCAAGACTCGGTGCGCGGCTGCTGGCTAGGCTTTGC
>JBAPYK010000322.1:0-4332 GCA_049284695.1 Rhodoplanes sp.
GATCTGTAATAAGTTGATCGACTTTTTCATTCCAATTCTTGAGTTGCTCATAATACGAAACAAAGCGGCTTCTTGCCAACTCCTTCTTATGTTTTTCCAAATCGTCGTCGATGGCGGCACTCCGCGCGGGGCCTCCCGTCGTTTCCGCTGGCCTTATTAGGTTCAATCTTGCTTCGACCATATCCTTTAACGGCTTGATGAAAACGAATGTTGCATATGATCGCTGGCCGACCGCCGTCGTCACCTCGTCCGAGACCTTCTTAGCTCGGTTCGCAATATCGGTCGCATTCTGCAGGCTGATCTGGTTGTGCCAACTGATGTACTGAAAAAGCCCTGTGAGAAGCACCGTCAAAACCGCGACGAAGGCGGGCAGGATGATGCTGTTAAAGACTGAGAAGCCGCGGAGCTTTTCGCCGATCTGTTCGAGCTGGCCGCTCCGTATCTTGAACCGGTCGGCCCCGTCCTTTTCGACGAAAACGAGAACGTCCAGCGTTTCCTGCTCGGTCTTCATGGCCCGCCCTCTCAGCTCGCACGTTTGAACTGGCAGCGGCAGAAATGTTCCGAAGAAAAAATACCATGCACAATCTTTGCTGGCGGTGACGTAGTTCACACGCTTTTTCAGAGTGCGGATCGCGGCGAGGCAGGAAGACGGCTCCGAGATCGACCGCCGCTTCGGCTTAGGCGCCGCGGCGGCGGCATGCCGCACGGATCCTGAACCCCATCTAAATGCCTGCGGGTTAAGCGGAAAAACCCATTGTCCCGAGCCGAAATGGCTGGCGTTTCGGCGCCCCGTATACTATCTAAGAGACAGCCAATTTCGCCTGGAAATCCCCCGTGGCCGACAACGAAAATCCCCCGCCGCCGGGCGGCGGCAGCCCCTCGGACATCCGCCCCGTGTCGATCACGGAGGAGATGAAGCGCAGCTACCTCGATTACGCGATGAGCGTGATCGTGGCGCGCGCGCTGCCGGACGCGCGCGACGGGCTCAAGCCCGTGCATCGCCGCATTCTGTTCTCGATGCACGAGAACGGGCATCTGCCCGACCGCAAATACGTCAAGTCGGCGCGCGTGGTCGGCGACGTGATGGGCAAATACCATCCGCACGGCGATGCCGCGATCTATGACGCCCTCGTGCGCATGGCGCAAACCTTCTCCATGCGCCTGCCGCTGATCGACGGGCAGGGCAATTTCGGCTCGGTCGACGGCGATCCGCCGGCGGCGATGCGCTACACCGAGTGCCGCCTTGCGCGCCCGGCGATGTCGCTGCTCGATGACATCGACAAGGACACGGTCGCCTTCCAGCCGAACTATGACGGCAACGAACAAGAGCCGGTGGTGCTGCCGGCGCGTTTTCCCAACCTGCTGGTCAATGGCGCCGGCGGCATCGCCGTCGGCATGGCGACCAACATCCCCCCGCACAATCTCGGCGAGGTCATCGACGCCGCGGTGGCGCTGATCGACGATCCGGCGCTGAGCATCGACGACCTCATTCAGATCGTTCCGGGCCCGGATTTTCCCACCGGCGGCGTCATTCTCGGCCGGCAAGGCATCCGCGCCGCCTATCACCTCGGCCGCGGCTCGATCGTCATGCGCGGCAAGGTCGAGTTCGAGACGGTGCGCAAGGAGCGCGAAGCGATCATCGTCACCGAAATTCCATATCAGGTGAACAAGGCGACGATGGTGGAGAAGATCGCCGAGTTGGTGCGCGAGAAGAGGATCGAAGGCATCGCCGATCTGCGCGATGAATCCGACCGCGACGGCTATCGCGTGGTGATCGAGCTCAAGCGCGACGCCATGCCGGACGTGGTGCTCAACCAGCTCTATCGATTCACGCCGCTGCAATCGACCTTCGGCGCCAATATGGTCGCGCTCGACGTCGGCCGCCCGCAGGTGATGACGCTCAAGGACCTGCTCGCCGCCTTCATCGCGTTCCGCGAAGAGGTGGTGTCGCGGCGCACCAAGTTCCTGCTCAATAAAGCGCGCGACCGCGCCCATGTGCTGGTCGGGCTCGCCATCGCGGTCGCCAATATCGACGAGGTGATCCGCCTGATCCGCGCCTCGCGCGACGCCAACGAGGCGCGCGAGGCCTTGATGGCGCGCGACTGGCCGGCGCGCGACGTGCAGGCGCTGCTCGAGCTGATCGATGATCCGCGCCATCGGATTTCCGCCGACGGCACCTACAAGCTCTCCGCCGAACAGGCCCGCGCCATTCTCGATTTGCGCCTGCAGCGGCTCACCGCGCTCGGCCGCGACGAGATCAAGGACGAGCTCGACAAGCTCGCCGTTGAGATCGCCGACTATCTCGACATTTTGCGCTCGCGCGCGCGCGTGCAGGCGATTGTCAAGGCCGAGATGCTGGAGGTGAAGGAGAAATTCGCGACCCCGCGCCGCACCTTCATCATCGACCAGGAAGGGGAGATGGAGGACGAGGACCTGATCCAGCGCGAGGACATGGTCGTCACCGTCTCCCATTTCGGCTACGTCAAGCGGGTGCCGCTCTCGACTTATCGGTCGCAGCGGCGCGGCGGCAAGGGCCGCGCCGGCATGCAGACGCGCGAAGAGGATTTCGTCACCCGCCTGTTCGTCGCTTCGACCCACACGCCGGTGCTGTTCTTCTCCTCGCGCGGCCAAGTCTACAAGGAAAAGGTCTGGCGGTTGCCGGCGGCGGCGCCGCAGGCGCGCGGCAAAGCGTTGATCAACCTGCTGCCGCTCGCGCAGGACGAGCGCATCAACACTATCATGCCGTTGCCCGAGGACGAGAGCACCTGGGCCGAACTCGACGTGATGTTCGCCACCACCAGCGGCAGCGTCCGGCGCAACAAGCTTTCGGATTTCGTCGACGTGCGCCGCTCCGGCATCATCGCGATGAAGCTCGACGAAGGCGAGGCGATCGTCGACGTGCAGATTTGCACCGAGAAGGACGACGTGCTGCTCACCACCGCGCACGGCCAATGCATCCGCTTTCCGGTCACCGATGTGCGCGTGTTTTCGGGTCGCACCTCGATGGGCGTGCGCGGCATTGCGCTCGATAAGAACGACCGGATGATCTCGCTCTCGATCCTGCGCCATGTCGACGTGACCGCGGAGGAGCGCGAGGCCTATCTCAAGCGCGCGAGTGCGGTGCGGCGCGGCACAGAGAGCGAAGCCGCGGAAGCCGACGAGGAGGGCGAGGGCGAGGGCGAAGAGGCGGCCGATGCGATCGAGCTTGGCGAGCAGCGCTATGTGGAATTGTCCGCGGCCGAGCAGTTCGTGCTCACCGTTTCGGAACGCGGCTACGGCAAGCGCACTTCATCGTATGAATACCGCACCACCGGTCGTGGCGGCAAAGGCATCGTCGCCATGGACAATCGCACGCGCTCCGGGATCAGGCCGAAGATCGGCAAGCTGGTCGCCTCTTTCCCGGTCGAAGAGAGCGATCAGATCATGCTGGTCACCGACGGCGGCCAGCTCATTCGCTGCGGCGTCGCCGAGATTTCCATCAAGGGCCGCAACACCCAAGGCGTGATCGTGTTCGCGACCGCGCGGGACGAACATGTGGTCGCCGTCGAGCACATCCCCGAGGAAGGGGAGGGCGACGGCGAAAACGGCAACGGCAACGGCAACGGCGAGCCGAATGGCGGCTAGGACCTTCGTAAATGGCAAGCGACACTAGCCCGATCGCCTTGCAACGGGATGAAGGAGAAGCGCTCTGGTTTCTTGGCCTTTTGGCAATCGTCAAGGCCGCGGGAGAAGCCACCAACGGTCGCTTTGCGCTGATCGAGCACCTTGCGCCGCAGCGCTGGAGCCCGCCGCTCCATGTGCATCGGCGCGAGGACGAATGGTTTTACGTATTGGAGGGGCAGCTGACCTTCTGGGTCGATGGCCGCGTGATCGCGGCGCCGGCCGGATCGTTCGTCTACGGGCCGCGCAATATCCCGCACACGTTCGAGGTCGCGTCGTCCACGGCGCGGTTTCTGGTCGTCGTGGAACCGGCCGGGTTCGAGAATTTCGTGCGCACGCTTGCCACGCCAGCCGGCTCGCTTGCGCTCCCGCCCGCGGGCATGGAGCCGCCAAATCCCGAACGACTGACCGAAGTTGCGCGCGAGTACGGGATCCACATTCTCGGCCCGCCGGGCATTCCTCAGTCGACCGATTCCTAGCGGCTCCACCGGGCCGCCCGCGACCGATCACCCGGAGCAGCAGCCGGGGCGTTGCCCTCCCGCAGCAGTGCCCGGCTTCACCGCGCGGATGAAGGCGCTGAGGAAACGGCCGTCGACCTGCGTCGCGACCGCGTCTACATCGATGCCTTTGCCGGCGAGGAATTCGCGGGCGTCCTCGATCTGATAAACGCGT
>JBAPYK010000323.1:0-8200 GCA_049284695.1 Rhodoplanes sp.
GTCGCGGGAGGCGCGAAGGATGTCTTCGCGCCGACACACCAGTCGTTCGAGAACGCGCTCGGTTCGTCGATAAGGCATCGCTCCGCCAGAGGAGTGGACCGGTTCACTATAAGGAGTGAACTAAGATTCACGCCATGGCAAGCGCTGCAAGAGCGAACCGAAGTCAGTGGAATCGGCGAGCGACCCGTCGTTTAAGGCCGCCCGCAGACCGCCCGTTACATCTGCACGCCTTTTTCCGAAAGATATTTCAACACGCCCGGATGCCAGGGGATCGAGGAATTGGCCTTGGTTTGATTATCGAGGTCGATGCTGTTGGCCTCCCGGTGCACGGCGACGAGGTCGGGCTTGTGCTCGAAGATGGTCTTGACGATGTCATAAGCCATCTGATCGGGCATCTTGTCGCTCGCGACCAGCAGGTTCCACACGACCAAGATTTTATTGTCCTTGTCCTGGCCCGGATAGGTGCCCGCCGGGATAACGCCGGTCGCGTAGAGCTGCCCGTATTTGCCATTCAATTTTTCGACCAGATCGGCCTGATCGACCATCTTGATTTTTACGCCCGGGGTCGCGCCGAGGTCGGTGATGGCCGCTGTCGGCAGGCCGCCGACCCAGAAGAACGCGTCGATCTTGCCGTCCTTGATGGCGTTCACCGACTCGGCGACGCTGAGACGTTCGCGTTTCATGTCCTTGTCGCGGTCGAGACCCGCCGCCTCGATCAGGCGAAACGCCGTCACCTCGGTTCCGCTGCCGGGCGAACCGGTCGAGACACGCTTGCCTTTGAGGTCGGTCATTTTCTCGATGCCCGAGCCCTCGGTCGTCACCACATGCATGCGATTGGGATAGAGCACCAAGAGCGTACGCGCGTCGACTTTATTGCCTTTGAACTTGTCCACGCCCTTCACCGCCTCAAGCGCCGTATCGGCCATGGTGAAGCCGACTTCGGACTGGCCCGAGCCGATCAGCTTGAGATTATCGACCGATGCGCCCGTCACCTCCGCGGTCGCCTGCACGCCGGGCAGGTATTTCGACAGCGCATTGGCGATGGCGCCGCCCATGGGGTAATAGACCCCGCCAGTGCCGCCGGTGCCAATGGAAATAGCCTGCTGCTGGGCGAGAGCAGCGCTCGCGATCAGCGCTGCGCCGGCGATGGCCGACAGGATAATTGAGGCTGGTCGACGCGTCATTAGTTGCTCTCCCTTGTGTAATGTCACGCCTTGACCGAAACGGTTGGCGTTTTCCATTGCCACAAGACTAGCAGAGCGATGATGGCGACGCCAAACCAAGCCGGATGCGGCACGTCGTAGCCGATCAGCCATTCCACGAGCGCTTCGAGAAGGCTCGGGAACACGAGCAGCAGACCCCCCACGATCCACAGCGCCTGCTCGAGCCGCGTGTTCCGGCGCAGCCCCCAGTCCTGCGCCGCGGCTGCGAGCGCGAGAAGCCCCAGCGCCGTCTTCGCGGCGATGATGAAAATGTCGATCACCGACCCGCCCTTTGGAACCGTCATCAAGAGGCCGACCCCGAGCGGGTCGAGCACGAAGACGAAGGGCACAAGGAAAGCGGGCAGGGTGTATTTCCACGCCTGCAGCGTCGTCCGATAGGGATCGCCGCCGGTGATCGCGGCCGCCGCGAAGGGCGACAGCGCCGTCGGCGGCGACACCTCGGACAGCACCGCGTAGTAGAAGATGAACATGTGGGCGGCGTAGTCCGGCACGCCCAGCTTGATCATCGCAGGCGCGGCGATCACCGCGCAGATGATGTAGGAGGCCGTCACCGGCACGGCGAGGCCGACGATCCAGACGATCAGCGCCGTGTAGATCGCCGTCAGCAGCAGGCTATTGCCGGCGTAGGCGAGCACGATCGAGGAGAATTTCAGCCCGAGCCCGGTGAGCGTGACGACGCCGACGATGATGCCGGCGGAGGCGCAGGTCGTCGCGGCGGTGAGCACGCCGATGGTGCCGTCGGCGAGCGCAGCCACCAGCTTGCGCGGATAGAGCGCCGTGTCCGGCCGCAGGAAGCTCAGGCCGAAGCATAACAGCGTCGACCAGAACACCGACAGCATCGGCGAATAGCCGGCGACCATGAAGGCGATGACGGCGATCAGCGACGTGAAGTGAAAGCCGTAGCGCTTGAACATCCCCCACGTCGACAGCGTCTGGTCATAGGGCACGACGCGCGCGCCGAAACGCCGGGCGTCGATCTCGACCATGAACAACAGCGACAGGTAGTAGAGACAGGTCGGGATGGTCGCCATCCAGATCACGTCGAGATAGCTGATCTTGAGAAACTCGGCGATGAGGAAGGCGGCGGCGCCGAGCACGGGCGGCGACAGGATCGCGCCGAGGCCGCCGGCCGCGAGCAACCCGCCCGCGGCGTTCTTCTCAAAACCCGCGCGCGCCATCATCGGGTAGGCGACTGCGCCGATGGTCACGGTGGTCGCCACCCCCGATCCGGACGGTCCGCCGAGCAGGAACGAGGAGAGCACGACGGTGCGGCCGGCGCTGTTCGGCTTGCCGCGCATCAAGGCAAGCGAGAAATCGATGAAGAACTTGCCGGCGCCCGAATGCTGCAGGAACGCGCCGTAGATCGTGAACATGATGATCAAGGTCGCCGACACGTCGACGGCGACGCCGAAGATTCCTTCGAGCGTGATGAACAGGTGGCCGACCAGACGCGACACCGTATAGCCGCGATGGGTCCACGGCGGCGGCAGATAAGGCCCGAGCATCGCATAGACGATGAACAGAATCGCCACCGCCGGCATGATCCAACCGGTGGTGCGGCGCGTCGCTTCCAGCAGCAACACGATGAAAATGATGCCGAGGATGACGTCGAGCCGATCGGGGATGGCGGCGCGGTCGGTGAACTCCTCGCCGCCCCACAGTGCATAGACGAGGATCGCAACCGAAGCGATTGCAGCGACGACGTCCCACCACCGGATGTGGTTGCGGTATCGGGCCGCCACCGGAAACAGGAGAAAGGCGAGCGTCATCACGAAGGCGACGTGGATGTAACGCAGCGGTTGCGTGGGAACGATTTCGTAGGCGGCGTAGAGGTGAAACAGCGACGAGACGACCGCGATCGTCGTGACGATCGTGCCGGCCCAGCCGGAGAGGCGGTTGGCCGCTCCCTCCTCTTCCTCGATATAGGCTTCCGCCTTGCGGAGCTGCTCTTCGGTGATCGCCGCCGGCGCAGGCGCAGAATCTCCCGACCGCTCCTCGGTCATGTCGCACCTATGTCACTTCGGGAGAGAGACTTTCAGACAGAGCGGCCGGCCGCGCAAGCAAAGAAGCCGAACGCGGGAGGACCCGCGCTCGGCTTCTTACAGTCTAAACGTCGATCGCTAGAGCGAATTCCGTTTCGGTAGAATTCGGAATTCGCTCCAGTTATTCTTGAGCGGTCGCATTTTCTGCGGCGAACCGGTTTCCACTTCGCCGGAAAATGCTCTACGCGATCACACCGTGCCGGAGCTGCCGCCGCCGAGCGCCGCTTGCGCGGCGGCAAGACGCGCGATCGGCACGCGGAACGGCGAGCACGAGACGTAGTCCAGCCCGGCGTTATGGCAGAACATCACCGAAGCGGGGTCGCCGCCATGTTCGCCGCAGATGCCGAGCTTGAGGTCCTTGCGGGTCTTGCGCCCGCGCTCGGCGGCGATCTTGATCAGTTCGCCGACGCCGTCCTGGTCCAGCGACACGAAGGGGTCGGTCGCGAAGATGTTCTTCTCGGTGTAGAAGCCGAGGAAGGTCGCGGCGTCGTCGCGGCTGATGCCGAAGGTCGTCTGCGTCAGGTCGTTGGTGCCGAACGAGAAGAATTCGGCGCCTTCGGCGATCACGCCGGCCTGCAGGGCCGCGCGCGGCAGCTCGATCATGGTCCCGACCTGATAGTCGATCTTGGTCCTGGTTTCGTCCATGATCTGCTTGGCGACGGCGTCGATGCGCGCCTTGACGAGATCGAACTCGGCCTTGGTCGCGACCAGCGGGATCATCACCTCCGGCACGACCGGCTTGCTGGTCTTCTTGCCGGCGACGACGGCCGCCTCGAAGATGGCCCGCGCCTGCATCTCGGCGATCTCCGGATAGGCGATCGCGATGCGGCAGCCGCGGAAGCCGAGCATCGGGTTGAACTCGTGCAGTTCCCGGGCGCGATCGTGGAGCTTCTTCGGATCGGCCCCCATCGCCTTGGCGACTTCCTCGATCTCCGCCTCGGTATGCGGCAGGAACTCGTGCAACGGCGGGTCGAGCAGACGGATCGTGACCGGCAGCCCTTTCATGATCTCGAACAGCTCGACGAAGTCTTCCCGCTGCATCGGCAGGATCTTGGCGAGGGCCGCGCGGCGCTGGCCCTCGTCGTCCGCCAGGATCATCTCACGCACCGCGCGGATGCGGTCCGCTTGGAAGAACATGTGTTCGGTGCGGCAGAGTCCGATCCCTTCGGCGCCGAACTTGAGGGCGACGCGCGCGTCTTCCGGCGTTTCCGCATTGGCGCGCACCTTGAGCTTGCGCACCTTGTCGGCCCAGCTCATCAGCGTGGCGAAGTCCTCTGACAGGGACGGCTCCTGCATCCTGACCTTGCCGGCGAGGACCTGGCCGGTCGAGCCGTCGACGGTGATGATGTCGCCCTTCTTCAGCGTCATGCCGCTGGCGGTGACCGTCTCGGTCGCGTAGTCGACGCGGATGCTGCCGGCGCCGGCGACGCAGGGCTTGCCCATGCCGCGCGCGACCACGGCGGCGTGCGAGGTCATGCCGCCGCGGGTCGTGAGGATGCCTTCGGCGGCGTGCATGCCATGGATGTCCTCGGGGCTCGTCTCGACGCGGACCAGCACCACGTTGTGGCCCTGCGCCTTCATCTGCTCGGCTTCGTCGGAGTCGAAGACGATCTCGCCGCAGGCGGCGCCCGGCGAAGCGGGGAGTCCGGTACCGATCACGGTGCGATCGGCCTTGGGATCGATCGTCGGGTGCAGGAGCTGATCGAGCGAGGCCGGCTCGACGCGGGTCACCGCCTCCTCTTTGGTGATCGTGCCTTCATTGGCGAGTTCGACGGCGATTTTCAGAGCGGCTTTTGCCGTGCGCTTGCCGGTGCGGGTCTGCAGCATCCACAGCTTGCCCTGCTCGACCGTGAACTCCATGTCCTGCATGTCACGGTAGTGCTTTTCCAGCTTGGTATAGTATTTCACCAAGTCGCCGTAGGGGTCCGGCATCGCCTTTTCCATCGACGGCTTGTCGGACCCGCCTTCCTTGCGCGCGATCTCCGTGATTTCCTGCGGCGTGCGAATGCCGGCCACCACGTCTTCGCCCTGGGCGTTGATCAGGAACTCGCCGTAGAGGCGGCGCTGGCCCGTCGAAGGATTGCGGCTGAAGGCGACGCCGGTCGCCGACGTCTCGCCGAGATTGCCGAACACCATCGCCTGCACATTGACCGCGGTGCCCCACCATTCCGGCACGTTGTTCAGTTTGCGATAGGTGATGGCGCGCTGGTTCATCCACGAGCCGAACACGGCGCCGACCGAGCCCCACAATTGCTCGTGCGGGTCCTGCGGAAACGACTTCTCGTGCTCGCGCTCGACCCGCTTCTTGTACAGCCCGACGATGTTCTCCCAATCCTTGGCGTTGAGATCGGTGTCGAGCTTGTAGCCGTGGCTCTCCTTGTAGGCATCGAGGATTTCCTCGAAATTGTGGTGCCCGATGCCGAGCACGACGTTCGAGTACATGTTGATGAAGCGGCGATACGAATCGAAAGCAAAACGCCGGTCGCCCGAAATCCGCGCCAAGGCTTCGACGGTCTGATCGTTGAGGCCGAGGTTAAGCACGGTGTCCATCATGCCCGGCATCGAGGCGCGCGCGCCGGAGCGCACCGACATCAGCAACGGATCGTTGGGATCGCCGAACTTCTTGCCCATCACCTTGCCGACATAGTCGAGCGCCTTGTCGACCTGCGCCTTCAGATCCTTCGGATAGGTCTGGTTGTTCTGGTAGAAGTAGGTGCAAACCTCGGTGGAGATGGTGAAGCCGGGCGGAACCGGGAGGCCGAGATTGGCCATCTCGGCGAGGTTGGCACCCTTGCCGCCGAGCAAATTCTTCATCTTGGCGGAGCCTTCGGCCTTGCCGCCGCCGAACGTATAGACCCACTTCCCCTTGATCGCGCCGGGCTCGGCCTTCGGCGCCGCGCGCTTGGCGGTCGCGGTGGAGGCGACAGTGGCGCGCTTCGGCGCGGGCTTCGCCTTTATCGGCTTGAGGGCCGGCTTCGCGGCGCGCTTGGCTTTGGCGCTGGCGACTTTCGGGGAGGGCTTGGGCTTGGCTTTCGTTGCGGCTCTGGCCGCGGACCGTCCGGCTTTAGCGCTAGTCACTGATCGGCGGCTTACTGTCTTGGTCGATTTAGCCATTGGGTCTCGCTCCATTTACGGCTCGGCGGGCATGCAAAGCACCTCTGAGGCGAACGCGCAAGCCCGCACGTGATCCTTGATAGACGGGCCGTATGACGCTCGCACCGCACAGGTGCGCGGGGACTTCACCTCACTTGATCAGGCCGAGGCCGACAATGCCTACGACGATCAAATAGATGGCGACGATGTAGTTGAGCAGCCGCGGCATGATCAGGATGAGGATGCCGGCGCCAAGGGCGACGAGCGGCTGAAGATGGGAGATTGACAGGTCCATGACGGCCCCTTCAGGACGGGTGGTGAACAAAGCGATGCTCAGGGAATGGGCATCGCGGCGTGTTCGGCCGCGGGCGCGCGGCGCGAATGTTTCATGCGATCATCCTTCGATCTTGGAGAAATCGGCGACCGCGAGCGTCGCCGCGCGGATTTCGTTGAGCAGCTTGAGGCGGTTCGCACGCAATTTCTTTTCCTCCCCGCCGCCTTCGACGTTCACCGTCACTCGGTCGAAGAAGGCGTCGACATGCGGGCGCAGCTTCGCCATTGCGCGCATCGCCGCGGCGAAATCCTCGCGCGCGACGGCGACGCTTGCCTCATCCTTGGCGACATCGATCGCGCGCGCAAGCTCCCACTCTTCCGCCTGCCGATAGAGTTCGGGGTCGGGCGCGCCTTCATAGCTCGTCTTGTCGCGTTTTTCTTCGATGCGGATGATGTTGGTCGCGCGCTTGTAGCCCGCGAGCAAGTTCTTTCCGTCTTCACTCTCTAAGAATTGTCCTAACGCTTCGACCCGGCGCACGATGAGCAGAAGATCGTCCTGGCCTTCGAGCGCGAACACCGCGTCGACCAGATCGTGCCGCGCGCCCTGCTCGCGAAGCTGCACTTTCAGGCGATCGGCGAAGAAGGAAAGGAGGTCGATGCTGTCAGTGTTTACTTGCCTTCCATTCCAGTCCCGAACGACGGTCGGATACGCTACCATGGCGAAGCCGCCAGCGGCGCGAGCTAACGCAGTTCTAACTATAGAGTCACCAATTTGGCGATGATGGGCATCTAATAGATTGATCAGCCGAAATCGCTCTCCGTTCTCGATAACGACTCTAATCACCCCCAGCGCCGCCCGGCGCAGCGCATACGGGTCCTTGCTGCCGGTCGGCTTTTCATCAATCGCCCAGAAACCGACCAGCGTGTCGATCTTGTCGGCAAGCGCGACGGCGACCGACACCGGATCGGTCGGCACGCGGTCGCTCGGGCCGAGCGGCTTGTAGTGGTCCTCGCAGGCCGCGGCGACGCTTTCGTCCTCGCCTCGCGCCAGCGCGTAATACTTCCCCATCAGACCTTGCAGCTCGGGAAATTCGCCGACAACTTCGGTCAAGAGATCGGCCTTGCAAATCTTCGCGGCGCGCTTGGCCTTCTCGACATCGGCGCCGACCAGCGGCGCAAGCTCGGCGGCAAGTTTTTCGATGCGTTCGATACGTTCCCACTGCGTGCCGAGTTTTTCGTGGAAAACGATGTTTTTGAATTTCTGCAGCCGGTCCTCGAGCCGCGTTTTCAGGTCCGTCTCGTAGAAGAACTTTGCGTCGGACAGGCGCGCACGGATTACCCGCTCATTGCCGGCCGTGATCGCCGCGCCGCCGTCCGTCGCCTCGATGTTCGCGACGAGGATGAATTTGGGCGCCAGCCGGTCTTGCTCGCGCTCGCGCGCTACGAAGCACTTCTGGTTGTTGCGGATGGTCGAGCGGATCACTTCGCCGGGGATGGCGAGGAACGCGGGATCGAACGCGCCCATCAGCACGACCGGCCATTCGACCAGCCCCGCCACTTCGTCGAGCA
>JBAPYK010000324.1:0-36518 GCA_049284695.1 Rhodoplanes sp.
CTGCGACCCGATGGGTCGGCTCCGGCCCCGGCCGCGCGAGCGCCTGCTGCGGCAGAAATCCGACATAGCCGTCGGCTACGAGCTGGCCCCAGCACCACCCCTCGCCGTCTTCTTCATAGATCGTCACCCGCTCGCCGCGCAGCGCTTCGGTATCGAGCGGCGCATCGAGCTCACGCGTCCGGCGCAACGGCGCCTGCGCTTCGACCACTTCGCGTAGTTCGCCTGCGACGAATTGCTCGGCCGCGACCTGCCCTTCGAGATGCTTGGCGGCAAGATCGGAACGGGCGGGCGTCACGCGCGCGTCGAAGGCCGTCGTCATGTGGGCCCGTCACCCATAGCGTTCGCACAGCAGCGCGTAGAGGGCGCGCGCGGCCTGGCATTCTCCGCCTTCCGGGCGGGCCGGCTTCGTCTTCGGGTTCCAGCCGTAAATATCGACATGCAGCCAAGCCTTGGCCTTGCTGACGAAGCGCCGGAGGAACAGCGCGCAAGCAATCGAACCGGCAAATCCGGTCGACGATGCATTGTTGAGATCGGCGACCTTGGACTCGAGCATCGAATCGTAAGGTCGCCACAGCGGCATTCGCCACAGCGGATCGTTCTCCGCCGCGGCATGCTTGGAGAGCGCCGCGGCGAGCGCTTCGTCGTCGGTGTAGAATGGCGGCAGCTCCGGCCCGAGCGCGACCCGCGCCGCCCCGGTCAGCGTACCCAGATCGATGAGCAGGTCCGGCCTCCCCTCGTCCGCGAGCGCCAGCGCGTCGGCGAGAACGAGACGGCCCTCGGCGTCGGTATTGCCGATCTCGACGGTGAGGCCCTTGCGCGAGCGATAGACGTCGAGCGGTCGAAACGCCTTGGCGGACACGGCATTCTCGACCGCCGGAATGAGCACGCGCAGCCGCAGCGCGAGGCCGCGGCCCATGACCATATGGGCGAGCGCGAGCACGCTCGCCGCGCCGGCCATGTCCTTTTTCATCAGGCGCATCGTGCTTTCGCTCTTGAGGTCGAGCCCGCCTGAATCAAAGCACACGCCCTTGCCGACCAGCGTCACCTTCGGCGCCGCTTCGGCGCCCCAAGCGAGATCGATCAGGCGCGGCGCCTGCTCGGCCGCGCGGCCGACCGCGTGGATGAGGGGAAAGTGTTCGGCAAGGACTTCCTCGCCGACATGCGTGGCGATTTCGGCGCCGTGACGCGCGGCGAGATCGTGGGCCGCCGTTTCGATCTCGCCCGGCCCCATATCGTTGGCGGGCGTATTGATGAGGTCGCGCGCGAGATACACCGCCTCGACGATGCGCGAAAGCTCGCCGCCGTCGACCCCGTCGGGAATTTCGAGGCCCACCTCTTTGCCAGGCTCAGAGCGGTAACGGCTAAAGCGGTATGCGCCGAGCGCAAAAGCGAGCGCCGCAAGCCGCGCCTCCGGCGCGGCATTGGCAAAGCGATAGACCCCGCGCGGCAATAAAGCGGGCAGCCGCCCGGCGGAAAACGGATCGCGCCCGGGCGCCTCCGCCTCGTCGTAGCCGACCAGCACTGCGGCGAGACCGCCCGCCGCATCGGGAAGCAAGACATGCCGCTCGGCTTTCGGCTCGAACCCCGCCGCATCCGCGAAAGCGCGGGCCTTGTCGTCGAATTGCGCGCGCAGGGCGGGCCAACTCGTCTTATCGGCGAACCAGATCGGAACGGCGGCGCCGCCGCGCTTCACGAAAGTCGAATGCATGTGCGAATGTCCAATATGCAACCTTCCCTGCTAACACGGCGCTTCTCCGACTGTAAGGCTTCGCGCGTCCGGGCGTGGACGCGGTGAACAAGCCGGATTACCGATCAAGCCCTCACGAGCGCGGCTTCGAGCACCCGCAGCCCGCCATAACCCAGACCAGGAACCCCGCATGGCGATCGATCTGTATTCCTACGGTACCCCAAACGGCCGCAAGATCAGCGTGGCGCTTGAGGAAATGGAACTGCCTTATACGGTCCATGTCGTGAACATTCTCAAGGGCGAACAACACCACCCCGGCTTCCTGAAGATCAGCCCGAACAACAAGATTCCCGCGATCGTCGATCCGCACGGCCCGGGCGGCGCGCCGATCAGCGTGTTCGAGTCGGGCGCGATCCTGATCTATCTCGGTGAAAAGACCGGCCGGTTCTGGCCGCGCGACCTGCGCCCGCGCGTCCCCGTGCTTGAATGGCTGATGTTCCAGATGGGCGGGTTCGGTCCGATCCCTGGACAGGTGCACCACTTTCTGGACGTCGCGAACGAACAGGACCGCCGCTACGGACTCGAACGCTTTATGAAGGAGACGCTCAGACTGTACGGCGTCATGGATCGCAGGCTCGCCGACCATGAGTTTTTCGCCGGCGAAATTTCCATCGCCGATTTTGCCATCGTCGGCTGGGCATGGCGGCACCCGCGCCACAAGGTCGACCTCGCCGACTATCCGAACGTCAAGCGCTGGTACGAGACGATGATGGCGCGCCCCGGCGTCCGCCGCGGCTTCGAGGTCGCTCTGAGCTAGCTTCCGCCCCGCCAAGTCGCTGCTCGGCGGCGGCTCAACGGTCCTTCATCAGCGCTGCGTCGATCGCCGCCGCAAGGCACTTGTCATCGCTGAAAGCGCCTGAGCGCTCCCACGGGCGGGAAGCAATTCCGCGCGAGTAGCCGCAGCCGACGGAGGCGCCCGAGGTCCCCTCCCCGGCCAAGTTGAACACGAACAGGTCCTGGGTAATGACCGCGTTGCCGTCAAATCCCGCAATATCGGTGACGTGATTGATCCTGAGCGCGCCGCCGCGCCGCTGCGCCTCGCGCATCACAAGGTCGAGGAGCCGCTGATAGTTGTGGCAGCGGATGTCGGTCTCCGCGAATTCGCCGGCCAGCCCGACATATACGGCGCCGCACCCGTCGACCATCACGGTGGCGACTTCATCGCGCGCAAGCAGCGCCTCCAGCGAGCCCGTGCCAAACACGTCATTGCAAATGTCGTCGAGCAGATCCTCTTGCTCGGCGATCGTCATCACCATGTTCTTGTTCGCAATGATGTCGCTGACGAGGTCGCGGATTTCCTCGCGCTTGGACTCGGCGTCGA
The DNA here is from genome assembly GCA_049284695.1 of Rhodoplanes sp. Taxonomy (GTDB): domain Bacteria; phylum Pseudomonadota; class Alphaproteobacteria; order Rhizobiales; family Xanthobacteraceae; genus Rhodoplanes. The sequence goes on from JBAPYK010000324.1 coordinate 3,069, forward strand.
GGCCGGCGAATTGAGCCGGGTCGATTGCCCCGAGGAGTTCGCAGGCGAGCGCGCGTTTGGTCGCGCCATAAGCGGGGTTGTCCGCAAACGCAATAACGCGACCGCTTTGCGCCGCCGAACCGAGCCGCGCTGTCTCGCCAGTTCCGACAAAGGGCGTCGTCCGCTTTCCGAACACGACAGTCTCCGCGCCGCTCGGCGGCGACAATGGCGTAGCTTGTCCCCGCTCACCTGCGGCATCGCCAGCGAGGGTTTGGGCCAGTTGACGGAACAGGCCAACGACGGGATCGCCGGCCTCGATCTTCGCAATCATCTGTCCGCTGTTGGCGGCGGCGCCGAACAGTCGCGGCTCGAACGGAATCACCGCGACCGGCTCGTCCTCCAGGGCGCGCGCGAAATCGGAGGATTTGATCTCCGGCCGGTTCGGCACGCCTGTCTGGTTGAGGCAGTAGCGTGGCCGGCGGCTGTTCGGACGCGCCGCTCGCAGCATGTCGATCAGGTTCTTTGCGTTGCGCAGGCTCGCAAGGTCGGGCGCCGCGACGAGGAGAACGTCATCGGCATCCACAAGAATCCGGCTGCTCCAGGCGGTCCAGACATGCGGCAGGTCGAGCACGACGCAGGGTGCGCTCGCGCGCAGTGCGCCGATCACCGGGTGGAAGCTTTCGGCAGCGAGGTCGTAGACCCGATCGACCGCCGCCGGAGCCGCGAGCAGACGCAACCGGTCGGCGCATTGCGTCATCAGCCGATCGATGAAGGCGGCGTCGACCCGATCGGGCGAGGCGACCGCATCGGCGATGTCCCACGCCGGCTCCTGATCGTAGCCGAGGCTTGCCGTGCCGAAAGCGAGATCGAGGTCGGCGACGACCGTCTCGATTGCGAGATCGCGCGCGGCCGTCCAGGCGACGTTGTGCGCGACCGTGGAAGCGCCGACGCCTCCCTTCGCTCCGATCACGGCGATGACGCGCCCGAGCGCGAGCCGCTCAGAACTGGGCCCGCCAAACAGGCGGCTCACCGCCCGAACGATATCGAGCGGCCCGAGGGGGACGAAAACATGATCGCTGACGCCGCGGCGCATGGTCTCGCGATGAATGGCGATGTCATTGTGATGGCCGATGAGAATGACGCGGGTGGCTGCGCCGCAGACCTGAGCGAGTTCGTCGAGCCGAATCAGAAAATCTTCGCCGCGCATCCCGGTTTCGAGGAGAAGCACGTCAGGGGTGGGAGAATTGCGATAGGCCTCGATCGCCGACGCGATGCCGCCCATCCGGACGCGGACCCGCGCCCCACTCATGCGGCGATCCCTCGCGGCGGCCTGCACCGCAGCCGCGGTCTCGGCCGTTTCACAAAACGCCTGCAACGCGACTTGCGGGACCGGCGCGATATCCTCGTTGCCGTCGTCCAGTTCGGCCAGCTCCTCCGCCGCAGCGGTTGATTGTTGAGGACAGGTCGTCATTGGCCAGCTTCGCCGATCTTGCGCCTTGAGGCGCAACCGGAGGTCCAAGGCGAACTAAGATCGACACAATCGACGCGGTTTGGACCGCGATCGCCCGGCCGCCGCGCGCACGGATTCGTCTTGGCGCGGACGCCACCTCGGATGCTCCGGCGTGCGGGGCTCATACGCTTCACTTTCCACATGACGCAGCGACGCGGTTTGCCGTGCTGCGGCGATTTCAGCAGCTAAACGTCAATTCATGGTTAATAAGACGTATCCGGCCGGCAGAATGTGCGATACGCGCCGCCGTCCCGCATCATCCGAGCGGAGCCATCCATGCCGTCGTGGGATAGACCACGAGGGCGGCCGTCGCGAGCGCGACGCCATAGGGAACGTCGCCGTCGGTCCGATGGAGGCGTTCGATCCAGGCCCGGCCGGCCAGAAGCGGCGGCAACGCGCATCTGCGGAATTCGATGAGCGCGAGCGTCAGCCATCCCCCCAGCAGCGACGCGCAGAGGAAGTAATCGTAAAGATCGCCCCAGCCGAGCCAGAGCGCCGCGGCGGCGGCAAGCTTAGCGTCCCCGCCTCCGATCCAACCGCGGGCGAAGAAGACGAAGCCGATGGCGAGCACGAGCAGGCCTGCGCCGAGATGCCCGAGGACGATGCCGAGCGGCATGCCGGTTGCAGCCGCAAGCCCGCCGAATCCGATCGCGAGCAGGATCGAGACCCGGTTCGAGATGGTCATCGTCAAGAGATCGCTCGAGGCGGCAAACGCCATGAGCGCCGGAAATACCAAGAGCCGTGCAAGATCGAGCAACACCGCCACTGCCGTGCTTGCGAACGCTCGCGCGCCGAGCGCTCCGTGCAGCGCATTCTGGACTATTCGCCTTGCCGATTGGTTACGCCCGCAAGCCCTCGACAGGCCGGAAATGACAAGGCCCCAAGCTGGGCTTGGGGCCTTGCTGGTGCTGACGCCTTTTATTCCTCAGGAACCGCCGCCGACGCTCGTCTTCGCGAGTTCGTCCGGCACATGGGAAAATGTGTTCTTCAACTGCGTGGCCAGGGAATGCGCAACCGTGATGATCGCAAGCGAGATGCCGGCAGCGATGAGTCCGTATTCGACCGCGCTTGCGCCGGACTCGTCCTTGAGAAATCGCTGCACGAGGCTGTTCATGGCCTGCTCCCAGGTCGCGCTCACGGTCTGAATCCGGCCCCGTCTTTGCCGCCGCATCCAACCCATCCGAACCATGCGGCGACCCTAACCTGCCTCTCTTGCATGCTCGTTAAATTCATCGGCACGGCGGCACCGATCCGCATCGAATATGGGCCGTGGTTAATGGGCTCTTGCATCGGCCGCACCCGCGGCGCGCTGCTGTTCAGTCGGTGCCGATCGCGCCGCCGGACAAGGCTGCGGCGTTCGATTGCGCTAGCAAATTGGACCGGCATTCACGCGATCGGAAGCGCCGTGGTCGATTTGATCTTTTCCATCGCAAACCGCGACGTGACGTTCTTCAGCGGCACCGCTCCGATCAGTCGCTTGTAGAACTGATCATAGGCATGCATGTCGGACGCAACCACGCGCAGCATGTAATCGACGTCTCCGGCCATCCGATAGAACTCCATCACCTCCGGCATGGCTCCGACCGTCTTGGCGAAATGGTCGAGCCATTCCTCCGAATGGTCCGAGGTTTCGATCGACACGAAGACGGTGATCCCGAGACCGACCTTGTCGGGATCGATGAGCGCAACCCGCTTGGCGATCACGCCTTCGGCTTCGAGCTTCTGAATTCGCTTCCAGCAGGGCGTCGAGGAGAGACCGACTTGGTGGCCGATCTCGGCAACCGACAGGGAAGCGTCATCCTGCAAGAGAACGAGAATCTTGCGATCAATAGCGTCCATGCGGGGCAGGCCCGTGCGGTTGGTGGCCATGCGGCTCGGTCCTAATCTCGTTGACGGATATGACCCGATAAAAATATTTTTCTAACTTAGTCTCACCAGAGCAAAAATAAAGAGTTTTCTTCTAAAATTTATGGGCTTCTTAGGCGTTTTCCAGCAAAAATTGTTCGACTTCGCGGCGCCTCGGCGTCGCCGCGCCGCCACCGAAGCGGGTGCATTTGAGCGCGGCGGCCGCGGCGGCGAAGCGCAGCGCACGAACGGGATCGCCCGTCTCGATAAGCGCGAGCGCAAAAGCGCCGTGAAAGACATCGCCGGCCGCAAGCGTGTCGACCGCCTCGACCGCGAAGGTCGGCGTTACGCCGCCGGTGTCGCTCGTCCGCCAATGCACTGGGCCTGCCCCGTCGGTCACCGCGAGGAAGGCGCCGTCGTTCGCGTCGAGGCGGCTGAGGCCCGCGGCGAGATCGTCGCATCCGGTTGTCGCGGTGAGCCCTGACCGGGAAAAGATGCGATGCGTTGCCGCAAGAAACAGGGGCTCGGCTACAGGGGTGCGCTTTTCGACGTCAAGCACCACGGGAAGCCCGCGGCGGCGGGCGGCGGCGCAGATCGGCGTCACGAACTCGGGATAATGGTCGTCCGCAAGCACGCCATCGACATCGGCGATCAGCTGGTCGGGATCGGCGACGCAGGCGCCGTGCAGCAGCTCGTCGCGGTGGTGCGTGATGGTTCGCCCGCCGTGCGAATCCACCAGAATGGCGGACACGGGAGAAACCCTTCCGTTCATCCGCACGCAGGCGCAGGCGACGCCCTCGGCCTGAAGGCCCGTCACGATGCGATCGCCGATCGGATCGTTTCCATTGCCGTCCCCGAGCGGTCCCGCGAAGCGGGCGGCGCCGCCGAGCCTCGCGATGGCGATCGCCGCATTGGCGGCCCCGCCACCGACGACGGAGACGAAGTCGAGCGCTCTGATCTTGGCGTCGCGGTCGGGGAAGGCGGCGACGCGAAAGATCTGGTCGAGAACCGCGATTCCGGCGCAGAGAATATGCGGGCGGCGCCGCGCACGCTTCGGCTCATCCGCTCGCACCGGCGTCCTCCACCCAGGCGCGAATAATGTGATGCGCGATCGCCCACGGCGGCGGCGCGGTCAGCCCCTCCGGATGATGGAGATCGATCATCGCGGCGACCTCGTCGCGCGCGAACCAACGGGCCCCCTCAAGCTCGGAGTGATCGACGGTGAGCGCGGTCGAGAGCGCCTCCACGTAACAGCCGATCATGAGCGACATGGGAAACGGCCATGGCTGCGAGGCGAAATAGCGGACCCGGCCGCAGGCAATGCCCACCTCCTCTTGTGTTTCGCGTCGCGCGGCTTCCTCGATGCTTTCGCCCGGTTCGATAAAGCCGGCCAGGCAGGACCACATGTTTGGCGAGAAATGTGCTTGCCGGGCGAGCACGCAACGGCCGCCGTCGGCGGCAAGCATGATGACGACGGGATCGGTGCGCGGGAAATGCTGGGCGTCGCAGGCCGTACAATCGCGTCGCCAGCCGCTTTCCGCCAAGCGCGTCGGCGCGCCACAGACCGAGCAGAAGCGATGACGCGCGTGCCAAACGAGCAGCGCCTTGGCCGCCGCAAGCCCGGGCAAATGGCCGGCCGGAACCAACCCCTGGATCGCGATCGACCGGATATCGACGACCAGGAGCCCGCGTCGTTTCAACTCGTCGGCGACGGCGCGGTCCAGGCCGATCGCGAACCGCCCCGCGCCCTCGTCGGTCCCCAGCAACACCTGCTCATGTGCAGCGCCGAAGGTCGCAGCTTCCGCCAATGTGAATAGCGGTTCGGCGTGCGCCTCGGATTTCCGCAGGACGGCCTGATCGCCGATCAGCGCATAGGTGCGGCTTGCCTCGTCGGCCAATAGCGCGGCGCACCAGCCGGCATCGCGCCTCCGGCCGGGTTCGCGTTCGATCCGGCCGCCGGTGAAAGCGAGCTGCAGCGTGCCTGCGAAGTCGGGATAGCGCGACATTAATCACTCCCGCGCGCAAGTCTGTTCGTTCGGGCGACGCGCGATGATGATGGTAAAGCGGCCGCGCATGGTCGCCTGCCATACCACGCAATCATCAGGACGCCTCCTCCGACGCAACCCAAATCCTGCGCCGCAGCTCGCGAATGAACGCCTCAACCTCAAGCGGGTCATGGGTGATCGCCTCGACCTGGCCCCACACCGGTTTCGGCCAGGCGGCGTCGGTCGTGCGGCGAGCGATGATGTGCACATGCAATTGCGGCACGACATTGCCGAGCGCGGCGGTATTGAGCTTGTCGCAACGGGTGACCGCCTTGAGCGCGCGACTGACGCGGGCGATTTCCGTCATCAGTTGCGCCTGTTCAACCTCGTCGAGATCGAGGATCTCGCTTGCGCCTGCCCGACGCGGAACGAGCAGCAGCCAGGGATAGTTGGCGTCCTTGATGACGAATACGCGCGACAGCGGCAGATCGCCGATGCTGATCGTATCCTTCTCGAGCTGCGGGTGCAGCGACCAAGCGGGCGTAGTCATGGTCTGATTCCAAGTGAATTAATCGTCGCTATCAAACCTCGCCAACGGATCGGCGCCGCACAGGTCAAGGAAATCGCCCTTGTTTGGGCCGGGCGATTGGCGCAAGGTAGACGCCCGGAAAGGCAACGGCCCCGTATCTGAAAGATACGGCCGAATACGATGCGGGATAATCCGGATTTTCAGCTTTTGCACGGGGATGCTTGTGTTGGTGACAAGAATCGTTGGGATGTTGGCGCGCTGATCGCAACGCGCCTGGGGTCGAGGAAGAACCTTATGTGGCGCGAGACCATCGAGACAGGCATTTTCGCACGGCGCCATTTCTGCAGCGAGATCATTGTTGCCGAGCAGACCTTGCCGCCGACGCAAGAACGCGACTGGTACGGGCAAGGCGGCATATGCGTGCGGCCCTCGAACGACAACTCTTTCCATGCAGTGGTTCGGATGCGTAAGCCCGTCCGCCGCGCAACGCGACCACGGCGCGTCGCCTAGGGCTTTTTCGCACCGTTTCGTTTCGACCGGATAGCAGGGCGGCTGGGGCAAACGGCGGGCTGGCAGGGTGCGCAGCCTGCCGCTTCTATTTCCGCAGCCTGCCGTTTCTATTTCCTAGGTCAGCGAAATTCGCGTGCTTTTGCGCCGGGCTGCGCCAGTCCGGCTCACAAAGGCGTGGCCGGCCAATCGGCCGCGCTTGCATTGGCGTTTCATTCCGCCGATATAGAGCCGGGAGGTTGGCGGTGGACGAGCCACTCGCCAACCGGGTCAGGTCCGGAAGGAAGCAGCCCTAACGAGCTCCGGTTCGGGTCGCTCGTCAGCCTCCCACTTCCAGCAACAGCCTGCGAGACCGGCCGGGCATATGAACGACGCCGATCGATCCGGCCTTTTAACCGAGCCCGATCTGCTCGGCGCGGCGTCCGCACCCGCAACCGCGCCCAGCGGCTACCGCGTGCTCGCCCGCAAATACCGCCCCGCGACCTTCGACGACCTCATCGGCCAGGACGCGATGGTGCGCACCATCACCAACGCGTTCGCAACCGGCCGCATTCCGCAGGCCTGGATCCTCACCGGCGTGCGCGGCGTCGGCAAGACCACGACCGCCCGCATACTCGCTCGCGCGCTCAACTACGCCCTGCCGGACGGCTCGGTGACCGGACCCACGATCAACATGCCCTCGCTCGGCCTGCATTGCGCCGCGATCATGGAAAGCCGGCATTTCGACGTGATCGAGATGGACGCGGCCTCCCACAACAGCGTCGATGATATCCGCCAGATCAACGACGCGATCCGCTATGCGCCGGTAAGCGCCCGCTACAAGGTCTACATTCTCGACGAAGTGCATATGCTGTCGGGAGCGGCGTTCAACGCCTTGCTCAAGACGCTGGAGGAGCCGCCGCCGCACGCGAAGTTCATCTTCGCCACCACCGAAATCCGCAAGGTGCCGATCACCATCCTGTCGCGCTGCCAGCGCTTCGATCTGCGCCGGCTCGACGCCGACCGCCTGATGGCGCACCTCGAAACGATCGCCGCGCGCGAGCAGGTCACCGGCGAGCCCGACGCGCTCGCGCTGATCGCCCGTGCGGCGGATGGCTCGGTGCGCGACGCCCTCTCCCTGTTCGACCAGGCGATCGCCCATGCCGCGGGCCCCGTGCGCGCCGAGGACGTGCAGGAGATGCTCGGCCTCGCCGACAAGGCCCGCGTGATCGACCTGTTCGAGCGCCTGATGCAGGGCGATATCGCCGGCGCGCTCAACGAGCTGCGCGACCAGTATGGCAGCGGCGCCGATCCGCTGATCGTGCTCAACGACCTTGCGGAATTCACCCATTTCGTCACGCGGGTTAAAGCCGTGCCCGCGGTCGCCGAGGATCGCTCGCTTCCTGAAGCCGAGCGCGTGCGCGGCCGCGCGCTTGCCGCCGCCCTGTCGATGCGCACGCTGTCGCGGACGTGGCAGATGCTGTTCAAAGGGCTCGCCGAGGTGGACGAGGCGGCAAAACCGATCGCCGCCGCCGAGATGGTGCTGGTGCGGATCGCGTACGCCGCCGACCTGCCGACGCCGGACGAGGTGATCCGCGCGCTGTCGAAGGAGACGGCTGGCGCAGGCGCCGAGGCTTCTCCACCGCGCGAACGCGCTCAGGCGCCTGGTGGCGGCTCGCAAGCCTCGCGGGCCGAGCTTGCCGCGCCCGAACGCGGAACGGCACGCGCCGCTGCGCCCGCCCGGGAACCACGGTCCGCTCCCGCCGAAGAAGCGGCCGCGCCCGCACCGCGTCCGATCGCAAGCTTCACCGATCTGATCGCGCTCGCCGCCGAGCGTCGCGACCTCGCGCTCAAGACCGCGCTCGAACGCGACGTGCGGCTCGTGCGTTTCGAGGACGGCAAGCTCGAAGTCGCGCTCGAGCCGACCGCTTCCAAAGCGCTGATCGGCGATCTCGCGCGCAAGCTCGGCGAACTGACCAACCGGCGCTGGATGGTGGCGCTCTCGACCGAACAGGGCGCGCCGCCGGTGAAGGAGCAGATGCAAGCTCGCCAAGCCGAGCTCGAGCGCGGCGTTCAGGCTGATCCCCTGGTGCAGAGCGTGCTTGCGCGCTTTCCTGGAGCGGAGATCGTGGCGGTCCGCCCGCGCGCCGGCGACGAGACAGGACTTCCACCGATTGTGGATGCGGAAGACGCCATGCCGGAGCCTCCGAGCGAAGACGATACGTCCGCCTTCGGAGCGCATGGCCGATCGGACGATGTAGATGATGCGATTTGAGCAGACGCGCTCAGGAATTCCAACACGCGTGGCGACGGTGCCGACGCCCGCGCATACCGAAGGGGATTGTCATGGCTAATTTTCTGGGCCTGATGAAGCAGGCGGCCGAGCTCAAGACCAAGATGGAAGCGATGCAGGCCGAGCTCGACCAGATCGAGGTCGAGGCGTCATCCGGCGGCAATCTCGTGACGGTGAAAATCAACGCCAAAGGCGAGCTGAAGGCGGTGTCGATCGACCCCTCATTGATGAAGCCGGACGAGAAGGAGATCGTCGAAGATTTGCTTGTCGCCGCCCATGCGGAGGCGCGTCGCAAGGCGGAAACGCTGCTGCAGGAGAAGATGCAGGCGCTCACCGGCGGCCTTCCCTTCCCGCCCGGCATGAAGCTGTTCTGAGCCCGCGTGCTCAACCAACCAGGTGGTCGGCGTGACGACCTCGTCCCCTCCAGTTCGTTTGCTTGAAGCGTGTCGCGGCGGCCGCGCTGCGAGAAAGCCTTAGCGTGCCCACTGCCGTCGCCGGACCGGAGATCGAACGGCTGATCCAGCTGCTCGCCCGCCTGCCCGGGCTCGGACCGCGTTCGGCGCGGCGGGCGGCGCTGCATATGATCAAGAAACGCGACCTGCTGATGGCTCCGCTCGCGGCCGCGCTGCAAAGCGCGATGGAGAACATCGCCGTCTGTCGCGTCTGCGGCAATCTCGACACGCAGAATCCCTGCGCCGTGTGCAGCGACCCCAGGCGCGATCCTTCGATCATCGTCGTCGTCGCCGACGTGGCCGATCTATGGGCGCTCGAACGCGCGCACGCCGTCGATGCGCGCTATCATGTGCTCGGCGGCACGCTGTCCCCGCTCGACGGCGTCGGGCCCGAGGACCTGTCGATCGAGGCGCTCGTCACCCGCGCCCATGCGCCCGAGGTCAAGGAGGTCATTCTCGCGCTCAATGCGACCGTCGACGGGCAGACCACCGCCCATTACATCACCGACCTTCTGGCGGGCGCCGACGTGAAGGCGACCGGCCTCGCCCACGGCGTGCCGGTCGGCGGCGAACTCGACTATCTCGACGAAGGCACGCTCGCAGCCGCAATCCGCAGCCGCACGCCGCTTTAGCGCTCGATGCCGTTATTTCCCGCCAACGCCGGCGGCCCCGTCGCAACTAGCAAAATGTGTGAGCAAACTTGCCGAAGCCTCATTCGATGATGACGCCGCTTGCCTTGATCGGGGCCGCCCATTTCGCGATCTCGGCCTCGACGAATTTCCGCAAATACTCCGGCGTCATGCGATCTTCGGAGACGACCTGAGCGCCGAGGCTCTCCAGGCGCTCGCGCACTTGCGGCGACTTCATCGCCTCGCGGGCCACCGCGTTGAGCTTGTCGACGATCGGCTGGGGCGCGTTCTTCGGCAGGAAGATCGCGTTCCAGGTATAGGCGACGAGATCGGGCGTGCCTTGTTCGAGCGCGGTCGGCACATTGGGCAGCGCGGGCGAGCGCTTGGTCTCGAAGATGGCGAGCGCGCGGACGGTGCCGCCATCGACCTGCGGCTTGGCCGTCGTGATGATTTCGCAGAGGTAGTCGATGCGGCCGCCCTGCAGGTCCTGCATCGCCGGGCCGGTGCCGCGGTAAGGGACATGCGTGACGTCGATCCCGAGAAGGTGATTGAGCAACACGCAGCCGAGATGCGTCGCCGAACCGGCGCCCGCTGAGCCGAACTGCATCTTCGCTTGGTTCGCCTTGGCATAGGCGACGAATTCCTTGAAATCCTTAGGCGGGAGGTCTTTGCGTACAATCAGGAGGATCGGCACTTCGGCGAGCAGCGCCACCGGCGTGAAATCGGTGACCGAATTGTAGAGCGGCCTCTTGTACAGGGTTTGGCCCTGCGCATGGGTGCCGACTGTTCCGAGAACGAACTGGTAGCCGTCGGCAGGCGCGTTGGCGATCCGGTTGGAGCCGTTCATTCCACCGGCGCCGCCGACATTTTCCACCACAACTTGCTTTCCCAGAATTTCGGACATGCGGGCGGCCACCACCCGCCCGAGCACATCGGTCGGACCGCCGGCGGCGAACGGGATGACCATGGTCAACGGGCGCGTGGGAAACTCCTGCGCAAGCGCCGCGGTTAGTCCGGCGAGGCCGACCAAGGCGGCTGCGAGCGCCTTCAGGAAAAACTTGGCCATTGTTTTCTCCTTGTGTGCCTGCAAGGTTGGGTTATGAACGAAATTTGGTCAAGATTCGCGCAGGCCGCGCGTACGAGCGCCGGGACTTGGACTGCGGGGCAGCGGGCATGACGCCGACACGGGTTGGGATTGCGGGACTCGGCGCCATCGGCCGAACGGTGGCGCGTGCGCTGACGCAGGGCATGCGCGGCCTCGAACTCGCCTGTGTGGCCGCGCGCGATCATGTCAAGGCGCGGGCCTGGCTCGATCAGGAAGGGATCGCCTGCCCGATCGTCAAGATCGAGGCGATGCCCTCGCACGCCGACCTCCTCGTCGAATGCGCGCCCGCGTCCGCGTTGCAGGATATTTGCCTGCCGATGCTGTCGGCACGCAAGCCCGTGATGGTGTTGAGCGCCGGCGCGCTGCTGTCCTATCCTGATCTGATCGAACTCGCCGAGCACAAAGGCGGCCAGATCATCATACCGACCGGTGCGCTTATTGGTCTCGATGCGGTGACGGCGGCGGCGCGAGGGGTCATCCACTCGGTGCGCATGGTCACGCGCAAGCCGCCCGCCGGGCTCGCCGGGGCGCCCTATCTCGTCGCGAACAATATTTCGGTCGAGGGGCTGACCGAGGCGACCCGCGTGTTCTCGGGAACGGCGCGCGAGGCCGCCGCAGGCTTCCCCGCCAATGTCAACGTGGTCGCCGCGCTCTCATTCGCCGGCATCGGTCCCGAGCGGACCATGATCGAAATCTGGGCCGACCCGTCGGCGACCCGCAACTGCCATTCGATCGAGGTCGATTCCGATTCGGCGCGCTTCTCGATGTCGATCGAGAACGTCCCTTCGGAAAACCCGCGCACCGGCCGTATCACCGCGCTGTCGGTGCTCGCCGCGCTCGAAAAAATTCACGCTCCGCTGCGCGTCGGGACCTAATCGTCGGTCGGGCCGAGCACCTGTCTCCCCGCGCCCGGCAACGCCTCATGGCATGATCCGTCTGAATCAGTATCTCTCGGGCGCCATGATGCGCAAATTCGGCTGAATATCTCGACTGCGCCGCCGCGACCGCGACTCCGACGACTGCGACTCCGACGACCGCGAGCGCGATGGGTGCTCCGCCACCGGTTCGCGCGGCGCGGTGATGAAGCCCAGCCTCCGCATCGCCGATTCCGCTGCGCGCTCGCCCGACAGCCACGCGCCGCCGACCGTTCCCCACAGGGTTTCGTGCACCGCCTCGCCGGCGAACCAGACGCGGTCGCGGATCGGCTCCATCAACGCGGCGCGCGATGGCTGTCCGCCCGGGGAGGCGGCGGAGAATGCGCCGAGCACGAACGGCTGCTCGTTCCAGCGCGTCGCATAGACCTTGCTCACCGAGCGTTTGATCTCGGCGCCGTACAGACCGCCGAGCCAATCCAAGGCGAACGCGACCATCGCCTGCTCGCCCTGACCCGCGAGTTCGCGACCGAACTTGCCGGCGACTTCGACCATGCAAAGCTGCGTTCCCGACACATTGGCGAGAACCGCCGCCGTGCGCGCATTATCCGACTTCTCATAGATGAGATCGTCGGCTTGCGGGCCGAACGGAGCGCCGTTCACCTCGAGAATCACGTGGTCGTAGCTGCCCAGCCGCAGCTGATTGAGCGCATCGACGTAGCGCTTCGGCAGGTCCGGATCGAAATCGATCTTGTTGGCGGCGAGAACATTGGTCGATGCGGTCACGATCGCCGCCCGACCGACAATCGTTCCGCGCGCCGTCTCGACCGTGACCCGGCCGCGCTGCCAGGTCTCGATCCGCTTCACCGGGGTCGAGAGCCGGACCGGCACACCTTCCGCGAGAGTGGCGAGCAGCGTGCCAAAGCCTTGGCGGCAGAACGCATCCTTGTCGCGCTCCAGCGACTTCGAGAAGTCGACCGCCGACACCTCGTTCAGACCCTTGGCGCAACTGAACGGGCCGAGGACGAATTCCACGGTGTCGCGCCATTCTCCGAGATCTTTCGGCAGCGCCTGCTCACAGGACACGTCGGCCCTCCCGCGCGCGGCGTCGTTGATCGCGCGGTTGGCCCGCACCAGGACGGAGAGGAAATCCTCAACTTCGCTCTCGCGCGCATAGCGTCGCCCCATGCGTATCTTCTGGCCCGGCGGCGCGGGATAGACATCGAGACCGGCGGCCTTGCCCAGCTTCACCAGTGGATTGATGTCCGCTGCGTGCATCCAATGGGCGCCGAGATCGAGGGGCACGCCGAACAGCCGTTCGTCGGTGACGCAGCGCCCGCCGATTCGATCGGAGGCTTCGATCACGACGACACGGCGCTTGGCTGCAAGGACCCGACGCGCGGCGGCGATGCCCGCCGCCCCCGCTCCGATGACGACGATATCGACATCGCCGGAGCCTTGCGCCGAAGCCCATTTGGGCGCGGAGGCGACCGCAGCGGCGCCGGCGAGAAACGAACGGCGGTTCAATGGCGGCATGACGGAGACGATCCTTCGTAACGGCGGCAACTTGCCCCAACGACGCCGCATCCGCAAATCGCGTGGGCGACCTGCGTGTCGGGCAGACGACGACCGCCCTCCCCGATTGCACGCCCCTGCTTGCCGTGACCGGCGCGGCCCCTTAACTGATACGCCGCAAGTCGCGCGAGGTCCCGATGCTCCAAGCTGCATACAGTGCGTTGTCGCAGATGCTGTCGCCGTCGTTCAGGACGGTGCTGTTCAAATCGGCGGGGCTTGCGCTCCTGCTCGTAGCGCTGATCGCAATCGGCCTGTACGGCCTGTTGAGCTGGCTCGGCGGCGAGGGCCTGACCTGGATGGAGGGGGCGATCGGCCCGTCCGCCCACGGCCCGATTGCGGTGCTCCGGTTGATCGTCGCGATTGTTGTCGGGCTTGGCCTGGCCGTCGGTGCGATCTTCCTCATGCCCGCGGTCACCTCGCTGGTGGCGGGCGTCTTCGCCGACGACATCGCCGGCGAAGTCGAGCGCACGCACTACCCCGATGATCCGCCGGGCGTCCCGGTCCCGCTCGGCTATGCGCTGGTCGAGGCGATCAAAACGGCGCTGCTCGCCATTGCGATCTATCTCTGCTGCCTGCCCTTCCTGTTGGTCGCGGGGCTGGGCGCCATCGTTTTCTTTCTCGCCACCGCCTACCTGCTCGGCCGCGAATATTTCCTCATCGCGGCGCTCCGGCTGCACCCGATTCCTGCCGCCCGGGCGCTGTGGCGTGCGCGCCGGTGGGAGATTTTTTCCGCCGGGCTGCTGATCGCCGCTTTCGTGCTGATCCCGATCGTCAATCTCGCGACGCCGTTGTTTGCGACCGCCTTCATGGTGCATGTGCACAAGCGTCTCACCGCGGAGCCCGGCCGCCCGGTCGAATCGCCTGTCTAGAACGACACGAAGCGCCGGATCGACCGCACCTTGCGGTCCCCGCAGGTCGGACGAACGCGGCGACGAAGTGCGCCAGAACCCCCCGATCATTGCGGCCGCTTGATCGTGCGCACGAGGCCCCAGCCGGCGACCAAGGCGAGAGCGGACGAGATCAGGGCATTGTAGCCGGCGAGCGACAAGCCCGCGAAGCGAAACAACACTTCATCGCAGCGCACCACCACCGCCGTCTGCATCTGCTTGAGCAGGCTAGTGCCCGCGGCGCCGAAGCTTGTGATCTCGCCCGTGCAATCGGCGGGGCCCGGCCACCATTTCCACTCGACGCCGGAATGGTAAAGGCCGATGCCGGCGGTCGTCAGCAGTGTCAAAACGAGCGCCGCCAAACCAAGAGCCACCAGGGGGCGGGGCGCGCCTTTCGCCGCCGCCGCCGCGACAATGAGCGCGAGCGGCACGGCGATGTAGTGGGGAATGCGCTGTTCGAGGCAGAGCGGGCACGGCGGAATCTTCAGTACGTATTGGAAGATATACGCGCCAATGAGCATGGCGGCTGAGCCCGCGGCAACGATGATGGCGGCCCGAAGAGCGGGCGCGCGGCTTGCCTCGTTCGACCAATCAGCCGACGCGACGGGAAGTCTCGTTTCGGCCGAACCGACAGTCATGCGATCACGCTCCGGCTTCTAGGAGGCGGCAAAGCCAGGGACTTGCGTTGTGTTTCGGCCGAAAATTGCAGCGAGATTGCGGCCAGCGAACGGCCCGCATGTGGCGGCAGCCGAGGCAGCGACACAATGACGTCCAAACAGCTGTAAACTGCAATGAAAACGCTCCAATTCTGTGGTTTGCTTGTGGCATATTCAACGCAAAGTCATCCCCGTCGCCATCGATTCGTCGGAAGCGCGATCCATGCAGCCCGAACGCGACATCGACCCGTTCCAAGTCTCCTCGCCCCGCATCTACTTGGTTCGGATGCTGACTTTCCTGATCCTCGGCGCCCTCCTGGTGATCATTTTGCACCGCCAGATCTGGGTGGCGTTCCTCGCCAATCCCGGCTTGAACGGGTTGATCATCGGCGTGCTTGTGATCGGGATCCTCTTGTCGTTCCGCCAGGTTCTCCGGCTGTTTCCCGAAGTCGCCTGGGTGAACGGGTTTCGGCTCGCCGATCCGGGCCTTGCGGTCGAGCGCTCGCCCACCTTGCTCGCGCCCATGGCGGTCATTCTCGGCGACCGCAGGGGCGGAATGGCGTTGTCGACGCCGGCGATGCGCGGCATCCTCGATTCGATCGCCAGCCGGCTCGACGAGGCGCGCGACACCTCGCGCTACATGACCGGCCTCTTGGTCTTTCTTGGCCTGCTCGGCACTTTCTGGGGCCTGATTGAAACCGTCGGCTCGGTCGGCAAAGTGATCGAGGGTCTAAAGGTCGGCGGCGACGCCGCGGCGATGTTCGACTCCCTCAGGGACGGTCTCGCCGCGCCGCTCGGCGGCATGGGCATATCCTTCTCCTCCTCGCTGTTCGGCTTGGCCGGGTCGCTTATCCTCGGCTTTCTCGATCTGCAGACAAGCCAGGCGCAGAACCGCTTCTATACCGAGCTCGAGGACTGGCTCGCGACCACGGTGCGCGACCGCGGCGTGGAGATCAGGCCCGGCCAGCCCGCAACTGCCATAGGTAGCGAGGTGCGCATAGCGCTCGATCGGCTGCGCGAGGCGATCGGAGAGATGGGCTCCAACAAAGCCGCCACCAACGCCATGGCCAATCTCGCCGAAGCGATCCAGGGACTGGTGCACCACATGCGCAACGAGCAACAGATGCTGCGCGACTGGGTCGAGGGCCAGGCGGAACAGCAGCAGGAGGTGCGCCGGCTACTCGAAGTCCTCGCGCGCGAACGGGCGAGGACGTGAAATGGCGCTGGCTCGTTCCCGTCGTGACCGCGGGGTCGATTATTGGCCCGGCTTCGTCGACGCGCTGTCGACGCTCGTGCTTGGTATCATCTTCCTGCTGACGGTCTTCGTCGTGGTGCAGTTCTTCCTGTCGCAGGAAGTTGCGGGCAAGGACACCGCGCTGGCGCGCCTCACCGCGCAGATCACCCAGCTCACCGACATGCTGTCCCTGGAAAAAGTCGGCAAGGCCAACCTCGAAGATGAGCTTGCGCGCTTGCAGGCGAGCCTTGCCGGCGCCGAAAGCGAACGCGACAAGCTCAAGGCTGGAGCCGGGTCAGGCGGCTTGCAGGATCAGCTCGGCGTCGCCCAAGGCAAAGTGACCGAACTCAGCGGCGCGCTCGACCTGGAGAAGCGGGCGACCGCTCGCGCGCTTGCTCAGGTGGAATTGCTCAACCAGCAGATCGCAGCGCTGCGGCGGCAGCTCGGCGCGTTGGAAACGGCGTTGCAGGCCGCGGAGAGCAAAGACAAAGAGTCCCAGACGCGCATTGCCGATCTCGGCCAGAGGCTCAATGTCGCGCTGGCGCAGCGGGTGCAGGAACTGGCGCGCTATCGCTCCGACTTCTTCGGCCGCTTGCGCGCCATCCTCGGCAACCGTCAAGAGATCCGTATCGTCGGCGATCGCTTCGTCTTCCAGTCGGAAATCCTGTTCGACAGCGCGCAAGCGCAACTGCGTCCGGAAGGCCGCGACGAGCTCGACAAGCTCGCCGCGGCGTTGATCGATCTGGAAAAACGGATTCCCTCGGACATACCCTGGGTGCTGCGCGTAGACGGCCATACCGACATCCGGCCGATCTCCAATCCGCAATTTCCCTCCAACTGGGCGCTGTCCGCCGCGCGCGCCATTTCGGTCGTGCAGTATCTCATCAGCAAAGGCGTCTCGCCACAGCACTTGGTCGCCGCCGGCTTCGGCGAATACCAGCCGCTCGATCCCGATCGAACCGAAGAGGCGTTCCAGCGCAACCGTCGCCTCGAACTGAAGCTGACCGAACGGTAATAGACGTTTTGCCCAGTCGGGGCGCTCGAGCCAGGATAAGATGAAACGCGGTGGGGGGTCTTGCCGCGCCGATGGAGAGCGGTGATCATGCGCTGGGGGCCCGCATGCTCAAACACTTCACCGTCCGCTATTACCAAAGAGATGACGAGGACGCCGCGATCGATCTATGGCGGCGCACGTGGCAGGCGGCTTATCCCGCTTTCGATTTTTCCGCGCGCGTCGCCTGGTGGCGCGAGCGCTGGCGGCGCGAACTGGTTCCGGTCTCAGCGATCACCGTCGCCGAGACCGACGGCAAGCTGATCGGCTTCGTCACCATCGAGGAGACCGGCTATCTCGATCAGATCGTCGTTGCGCCGGAAGTCTGGGGCTCGACGGTCGCGGCGGCGTTGCTCGACGAGGCAAAGATAATCGCGCCGCACGGCATCGACCTGCACGTCAACAAGGACAATGTGCGGGCGATCCGGTTCTACGAGAAGCACGGATTTTTCGTCGGCGGCGAGGACGTGAACCCGAACTCGCAATCGCCCATCCTGATGATGTGCTGGCGGCCCAACAGTCCGGCCGACGCCGCCTATTGGTGACGGCCGCGCTCGTCCCCATCTGGTCAGCCAGGGAACGAACCGATGGGACGCTTCCTCATCATTCTCGGCTTGACGATCGTCCTGATCGGATTGCTCTGGCCGTGGCTCACGCGCCTCGGCCTCGGGCGCCTGCCCGGAGATATCTACATCCAGAGCGAACGCGGCTCGTTGTATATCCCGATCACGACAAGCATCCTTGTGAGCGTTGCCTTGAGCGTCCTGTTATGGCTGTTTTCGCGCTGAGCGAATTTTCGTTCCATTGGAAATAGGAATTCGCTCTAGTTGTTCTTTAGTGGTCGCATTTTCTGCGGCGAACCGGTTCCCAATTCGCCGGAAAATGCTCCAATATCCGCGGCTTCGCGCGCTTGCTTGCGGCGTCACTCCGCCGCCGCGGCGGTGTCGAACTGCAGCCTGGCGAGCCGCGCATAAAGGCCGCCCCGCTGCACCAGCGTGTCATGTGTGCCTTCCTCGACGATGCGGCCGCGATCGAGCACCAGAATGCGGTCGCAGGAGAGCACGGTCGCGAGCCGGTGCGCGATCACGAGCGTCGTCCGCCCCTGCATCAGGTACGTGAGGGCCTCCTGCACCAGCGTCTCGTTCTCGGCGTCGAGCGAGGAGGTCGCCTCGTCGAGCAAGAGCAGCGACGCATCCCGCAGGATCGCGCGCGCGATCGCGATGCGCTGCCGCTCGCCGCCCGACAGCATGACGCCGCGTTCGCCGACCATCGTGTCCAATCCCTGCGGCAACCGGGCGACGAAATCGGAAGCAGCGGCAAGCGCGGCCGCTCGCGCGATTTCGGCCTCGGACGCGTCCGGCCGGCCGAAGCGGATGTTTTCCCCGACGCTCGCCGCGAACACCACCGCGTCCTGCGGCACCAGCGCGATGTGAGCGCGCAGCTCGCGCGGATCGACGTCGGGGAGGCGCACGCCGTCGAACGCCACGGTTCCCGAGTCCGGATCGTAGAAGCGCAAGATCAAATGGAAAATCGTGCTCTTGCCCGCGCCGGAGGGGCCGACGATGGCCACCTTCTCGCCGGGAAGGATGCGGAACGAGACGTCGTCGAGCGCGGCGACTTCCGGCCGCGTCGGATAAGCGAAACGCACGCGATCGAAGGCGACCTCGCCCTGCCCGCGCGCCGGCAAAGGCGCCGGGCGCGGCGGCGCGGTAATCACCGGCTGGACCGCGAGCACCTCGCTCAGGCGTTCGGCGGCGCCAGCGGCCTGCGAAATCTCACCGAACATTTGCGACAGTTCGCCGAGCGCGCCCGCCGCGAACACGGCATAGAGTACGAACTGGCTGAGGCGGCCCGCCGTGATCTGCTGATCGACCACGTCCTGCGCGCCGACCCACAGGACGATAACTACGCTCGCGAATACGAGGAAGATCACCACCGCCGTAAGCCACGCGCGCGCCCGCGTGGAGTGGAGCGCGGCGGAATAGGCACGCTCGACCGCGGCGGAGAACCGGCCGGTTGCGAGCTTTTCGTTGGTGAAAGCCTGCAAGATGCGCATCGCGCCGAGGAGTTCGGCGGCGTAGGCGGAGGCCTCGGCGAGCGTATCCTGCGCGGCGCGGGAGCGGCGGCGAACCATTCGCCCGAAGGCGACAAGCGGCAGTACGATCACCGGAATGGCGGCGATCACGAAACAGGACAGCCGCGGGCTGGTGACCACCATCATCAGCGCCGAGCCGAGAAACAGCACGAGATTGCGCAGCGCGACCGATATCGAGGTCCCGACTGCGGTTTTGATCTGGGTCGTATCGGCGGTCAGACGCGACAGGAGTTCGCCGGTGCGCGCGCTGTCGAAGAAGGGCGCCGACAGCCCGGTCAAATGGTCGAACACGCTTGCGCGCAGATCAGCCACGACCCGCTCGCCAATGGTGGTGACGAGGTAGTAGCGGAGCGCGCTCGCCGCCGCCAATACCGCGGCGACGGCGATCAGCACCGTGAAATACTGATCGATGAGGCCGATGCGCTCTTCGCTGAACCCGAAATCGATCATGCGGCGCACCGCGATCGGAACCGCGAGCGTTGCGAGGGAGGCGACGAGGAGGGCAAGCAAAGCGCCCAAAGCGCGCAGGCGGTAGCGCGCAATGAATGGCATCATCGCAAAAAGCGGCCGAAGGCTGCGGCGGCGCGCTGCGGCCGGCGGTTCGACCGGCGTGGCCTGCGCCAGGCTCTGTTCTTCTCTGCTGAAGTTCATTTGACGATCCGTCGTTGACCCTCCACCAGCAACTTGTATCCCCGCGCCGCGTCAGTTATAGACGCGCGGCCCCGGAAAATCCGGTGTTGGCAGGATTTTGACCGATGAAACCCGACATCCACCCCCAATATCACACCATCAAGGTCGTGATGACCGATGGCACTGAGTTCGAAACGCGGACGACTTGGGGCCAGCCGGGCGACACATTGCGGCTCGATATCGACCCGAAGTCGCATCCGGCCTGGACCGGCGGCGCGCAACAGCTCGTCGATCGCGGCGGGCGCGTCTCGCGCTTCCAGAAAAAGTTCTCGGGGCTGGGTCTGAAATAGGCGAAAGACGCCCTCGGCCTTATGGGCGTTCACGGCCCTCGAATGCGGCCTTGAGCAGGCCGAGTTGCCGGTCGAGGGGGTTCGCGCGCCCCGCGCTCGCAGGCGCGGGAGCATGGATCGTCGCATCCAACCGGCGAACATCCGCCTGTAACCGCGACGTTCTTTGGATCAGCTCGACGAGTTGCTCAGGCAGAACCGCGAGCACGTCTTCGTCAACGATTTCTGGCTCGCCTAGCCTGACCCGCGTCTTTTCCTTGTTCGCCTGCGTCAGCGACATCTCGCCTTCGTTAACGGCGCGATGCAGAAGGAGCCACGAGGCGAGCTGCATCAGCCGCGTCGTGAGACGCATGCTCTCGGTCGCATAGGACAGCGCGGCCGCACGCGCGAGCTGCTTCGACTCCTGGCGCCCGGGCCCGTCAAGATAGGCGGCGGTCTGTTCGACGAGCTTCATGCCGTCGCGAAAGAGGACCGAGAAGGCTTGCGAGGCCGCAAGCCTCTCGCCAAAAGCGATGAGGCCCCCTTCACTACCCGCACTTTCCGCCATCGCGACCTCAACGCAGCTTCCACAAACCAGGAATCCGATCTGTGTAAAAAATGTTACTAAGCAACAGCTTAGAACGAATTCCGGCACTGGTGGAACGGACTTCGCTCAGAGCGCCGGCAAATTATGACTCGTGCGATCGAGGCGAGTCCAGCAGCAGAAACGTCAACTTGAATACATAGTTTCCGCCGAGCCTGAACAGCGTCTGGCGCAAAAAAAAGCCGCCGTTGCCGGCGGCTCAGAAGTGTCAACAGGGAGGCGTCAACAGAGTGGACGGGAGCCACTCGCGTCCACAAAGTGGACGGACACTCAAGTAGTAATCGGGAAAGCTTAACGTCCCCCTAATTTTGCGAAGAAATATGCCCTCGCGTCCGCGTCTTGGCCCTAACCCGTTATCACCGCTTGAAAAATTGGTCGGCAGCGGAGCGCGAGGCCTGCTTTTTGCTCAACGCTTCTTCGAGCCGACCGATCTCCTCTCGCAAAAGCGCAATCCGTTCGGTGATCTCGTCCACCGACAATAAAACGAGATCTTGACCGATCTCGTGAGCGATCTTCTTTTTCGGTCGCTCGTCATCATCCATGGCGGGCATGGTTCGTCTCCCTTAACTCGACGCGGCAGCCTAATCTCAGCCGGGCCGATCGTCATCTTTGCCCAAGGGTTTGTGCGCACCAGCGAATGCGCTAAGAGAAGCGACTCGCAACCCGTCAGGACCGTCCGATGACCCCCATCCCGGCCAACATGACCGCTATCGGCATTCGTGCGCCGGGCGGTCCGGAAGTCCTCGTCCCCGAGGAGCGGCCGGTTCCAACCCCGGGACCCGGCGAAATCCTGGTGGCCGTCAAAGCCGCGGGCGTCAACCGGCCGGACGTGATGCAGCGACAGGGCCTCTACCCCCCGCCCAAGGGCGCGCCGGACATTCCCGGCCTCGAAATCGCGGGCGAGGTGGTCGCCTGTGGCCCAGGAGTGAAGCGCTGGCGGGAGGGCGACCAGGTCGCTGCGCTGGTGATCGGCGGGGGTTACGCGCAGTACTGTGTCTCGCACGAAACCCATGCCTTGCCCGCGCCGGCGAACCTGACGGCTGTGGAGGCGGCCGCCCTGCCGGAGACGTTTTTCACCGTCTGGCACAATGTGTTCGAGCGTGGCGCGCTGAAGAGCGGCGAGACCCTTCTGGTGCACGGCGGAAGTTCGGGTATCGGAACGACGGCGATCCAGCTCGCCAAGGCGTTCGGCGCCCGCGTGATCACGACGGCCGGCTCGGCGGAAAAATGTGCGGCTTGCCGCGCGCTCGGGGCCGATCTTGCCATCGACTACAAGTCGGAGGATTTCGTCGCAGCGACCAAGGCTGCGACCGGCGGCGGCGCCGACGTCATCCTCGACATGGTGGGCGGGGACTACATCGAGCGCAATTACGAGGCGGCGGCTATCGAGGGCCGCATCGTGCAGATCGGCTTTCAGCGTTCGCCGCGCGCGACCGTCGATTTTCGTCGTATCCTGCTCAAGCGCCTGCATCACACCGGCTCGACCCTGCGCTCGCGCTCCGTCGCCGACAAGGCGGCGATCGCGCGCGCGGTCGAAGAGAAGTTGTGGCCGCTGATCGCCGCGGGCCGCGTGCGGCCGATCATGGATCGGACCTTCCCGCTTACGGCCGCGGCAGAGGCTCACGCGCGAATGGAATCGAGCGCCCATATTGGCAAGATCGTGCTGACGATCTGACCGGCCGATGGAGCATCTTGCTGTCGCCATAAGGTCGCCCTACGGCTGGCTGTCGGCCGGCGGGGGCGCCAGGCTGGAGGTCCTAGGCTTGAGGCGCGCCATATATGCGATCGCGGTTCTCCTCGCCACCCTCGGCGCGGCGACGACCGCGCAGGCCGTGCAGGCCGTCAATGTCAATCGCGACGTCCCCGCAATCGATCTGACCGACGCGGTCGAGCGACAACAAACCGAGGGCGACCGCGTCCAAGTATCGACGGCGCCGGGCCCCGACGGCATCGTCAGGCGAATTGAGGTGCGCGCCCGCGAGGGCGGCAACAATTGGGCCGTGTTCGCCCTCGCCAATACCAGCGACGAACAGTTCGATCGGCTGATCGTGATACCCCATTACCAGATGGTCGGCTCGGGGTTGATCTGGCCGGATCTGGGCCTTTCCCGGGTCGCGAGCATCACGCCGAGCGCCGGGGACCGGCCGGAGCGCCAGGACAGCGGGACCGCCGATATTTTTCGCGTCACGCTCGATCCAGGCGCGGTTATCACCTTCGTCATGGAGCTGCGCACCAATCGGCTGCCCAACATCTATTTGTGGGATGCAGAAGCCTACAAAGACAAGATCAACAGCTTCACCCTCTACCACGGCATCGTCATCGGCATCGCCGGCCTGCTCGCGCTGTTCCTGACCATTCTCTTCGTGGTCAAGGGCAGCGTGATGTTCCCTGCGGCGGCCGCGCTCGCGTGGGCGGTCTTGATTTATATCGGCGTCGATTTCGGCTTCTGGGCCAAGGTCTTCGACATGTCGGCGGGGGCCGAGCGCATCTGGCGCGCCTGCGCGGAGGCCATCCTTGCCGCGACGCTTGTCGTGTTCCTGTTCGCCTACCTCAATCTCAGTCGCTGGCACGTGCGTTATGCGCATATTGCGATTGCATGGATCATCGCGCTCGCCGCGCTCGTCGCCGTCGCGCTCTACGATCCGCCCATCGCCTCGGGCATCGCCCGCATTTCGCTGCTGCTGGTCGCGGTGATCGGATTTGGCCTTGTGGTTTTTCTGTCGACGCGCGGGTCCGACCGCGCCGTTCTCCTTATCCCGACATGGTTCCTGTTCCTCATGTGGGTGGTCGCCGCGGGATTCACGGTGACCGGCGCGGTGACCAACGACATCATCGGGCCGGCGTTGCTCGGCGGTCTCGTGCTGATCGTGATGCTGATCGGCTTCACGGTGATGCAGCACGCCTTCGCTGGCGGCGTCACCCACGGCATCGTCTCGGACATGGAACGGCGCGCGCTGGCGCTGACCGGCGCCGGCGACCTGATCTGGGATTGGGACGTCGCAGCCGACAAGGTGTTCACGAGCGCGGAAACCGAACACGCCTTAGGGCTTGAGGAAGGAGCGCTGGAAGGTCCGGCGGCGCAGTGGCTCGACGTCATCCATCCCGCCGATCGCGATCGCTTCCGCTCGGCGCTCGACCGCATGATCGAGCAGCGGCGCGGCCGCCTCGTCCTCGATTTCAGGATGCGCGGCGCCGACGGGCATTTTCTCTGGTTCGAGCTCAAAGCTCGTCCGGTGGTGGGATCGGATGGCGAGGTCGTGCGCCTAGTCGGCACCTTGACCGACACCACGGAGTTCAAGACCGCCGAAGAGCGGCTGTTGCACGATGCCGTGCACGACAATCTCACCGGCCTGCCCAACCGCGAACTGTTCCTCGACCGGCTCGAGGGCGTGCTCGGCTTCGCCAAGACCAATAGCGGCATTCGGCCGACGGTAATGGTGATCGACCTCGACCGCTTCCAGCAGGTCAACGAGGCGGTGGGCATAGCGGTCGGCGATTCGATCCTGCTCGCCCTCGCTCGCCGGCTCATGCGCCTGCTCAAGCCGCAAGACACGCTGGCGCGGCTTGGCGGCGAAACGTTCGGCCTCCTCCTCGTGTCGGAAAAGGACGCGGGCCGGATCATCGCTTTCGCCGAGACAATGCGTAAGGCGATCAACGGCCCCATCACCTTCGGCGAGCGCGAAGTCGCGCTGACTGCTTCCATCGGGATCGCGCTGTCTGACGGGCAGCCGCAGCGCGGCGAAGAACTGCTGAAGGACGCCGAGCTCGCCATGTTCCATGGCAAGCGGCTCGGCGGCGACCGTATCGAGATCTTCAAGCCGGCGATGCGCGCGCGCAAGACCGACCGGATGACGCTTGAGGCCGAGTTGCGGCACGCGCTCGAACGCGAGGAAATCACCATTCTCTATCAGCCGATCCTGCGTCTGGAGGATCGCTCGGTGGCGGGCTTCGAGGCGCTGGCGCGCTGGGACCATCCGAAAATGGGCCATCTGTCGCCGTTCGAGTTCCATTCGATTGCGGAGGAGATTGGCCTCATCGCTGATCTGGGGCTGTTCGTGCTCGAACGCACGGCGCGCCAGCTCGCGGTCTGGCAGCGCGCGAATCCGAACCGCATCCCGCTGTTTGCAAATGTGAGCCTGTCGTCGCGACAAGTGTTGCGTCAAGAATTGATCCAGGACTTGCGCACGGTGCTGACGCGGGCGACCCTCGTCCGCGCAAGCCTCAAGCTCGAACTAACCGAGTCTCTGGTGATGGAGAATCCCGAGCTCGCGGCCCAAATCCTTCCGCGGTTGAAAGAGATCGGCGCCGGACTCACGCTCAGCGATTTCGGCACCGGGCATTCCTCCCTCGCCTATCTGCAGCGCTTCCCGTTTGACATGATCAAGATCGACAAGTCGTTCGTCCGCACGACGGCCAAGGGCGCGCGGCCGGCCGTGCTGCGCTCGATCATCGGGATTGCGCACGATCTCGGGATGGAAGTGGTGGCGGAGGGCGCAGAAAATGAATCCGACGCCGTAGAACTTCACCAACTTGGCTGCGAATACATACAAGGACGCCCATTCGGCGGGCCGATGACCGCCGAGGCGGTGCGCGATCTGCTCATCAAGGATCGCCTTGCCCTCGCGCGTTGACGCGCGGCTTTGGATTGACGATCGGCCTCGTCGCGCCTTCTCATCGATGAGGCGCGCCTCGCCGCTGCGCCGAACAACAGAAGCCGTGCGCAATGACCGAATATCTATGACTGAGCTGAAGGAAAGTGCTTAACTCCGGCCCCGACAGGAACGGGCACAGGCGAACGCCGGCCCTATTGACGCCTTTGGGAGGGGTCCTTATCGTCCGCCGCCCATTGCGACCCTATGCGGCGCACAAGCCTCTCTCTCCCCAGATTCGGACGGTTCCATGCCGTTGAATGACCTCGTTGCGCCGCAAGCGGTTATTCCCGCGCTCAAGGTCAATAACAAGAAGCAGGCGCTCCAGGAGATCGCGGAGCGCGCGGCCGAGCTGACCGGCCGCCCCGAGCGTGAAATCCTCGACGTGCTCATGCAGCGCGAGCGGCTCGGCTCGACCGCGATCGGCAACGGCATCGCCATTCCGCACGGCAAGCTGCCCAAGCTCGACCGGCTGTTTGGACTGTTCGCGCGATTAGACCGGCCGATCGATTTCGAAGCCCTCGACGGGCAGCCCGTCGACCTCATCTTCCTGCTGCTCGCGCCGGAAAACGCCGGCGCCGACCATCTGAAGGCCTTGGCGCGCATCGCCCGTTTGCTGCGCGACCCGGACATCATTCGTATGTTGCGTGATTCCACCGACCGGGAGGCGCTCTACGCCGTGCTCGCCATGCCGACGCCGAATGCGTAGGTTGGACTGCCTCGCGTCGTCCCAACCCGGGCCCAAGACAGCAATGCCCGGCAGGAGCCGGGCATTGCTCGTCCGATGCGATGGAGCGCTCGGTCGCGTCAGTGCAGGCTGACCGTCTCCAGCTCCTGGCTCCAGGCATTCGCGACCGCCGCTTCGCGGCTGTCGGTAAGCATGATCGGCGTACCGTCGGCCGCGTGCAGCGCGAATAACTGCAGGCCGGGCGCAATCTCTGGCGCCCGCGGAAACAGCGCCGGCACATCCTCCGAGCGGATCGCCTTCACATAAGCAAGCCGGCCGTCGCCGAGACGGGCGAGCGCTTCCGGCGAGATGACCGGGTGGCTGCGCGGATTCGTTTCGTGGTTCATGGCCCTCGACTCCTTACCTATAGGTCAAACTCGTGCCGAGTCCGGTTCAGTCTTGTTCGCTGATCGCGATCGTCTTTGCCGTGCGCATCGGCTCCGGGCGCGCGAGATCGATCGACAACAAGCCGTTCTTCAGCTCCGCCCCCAAGACCTCCATCCCTTCCGCCAAAACAAAGGTGCGCTGGAACTGCCGCGCGGCGATGCCGTGGTAGAGATACTGGCGGCTCTTGTCGTCCTGCTGCTTCCCGCGGATGAGAAGCTGCCTTTCCTCGATGCTCACCTCGAGCTGATCGCGGGTGAACCCAGCGACCGCAAGCGTGATGCGCAAGCGTTCGGGCTCGCCGCCGTTTCCGGCGATTCGCTCAATATTGTAGGGCGGATAGCCGTCCGCGCTCTTGCTGACCCGATCGAGCGCACGCTCGATCTCGTCGAAGCCCAGCAGAAACGGACTCGATAGTGAAGGAACCCGCGACATGGTCTCAAAGCCCCGTTCAGCGACTTTGCCTCTAGGCCCTTGCGGCGCCTCAAGCCGGACGAAGGGCCGGCATGGCCTTCCCTCGTTCGGACCTGTCAGATATGGGGCAAATGCTGAACATTTCAAGCCGCGGGCGCAGGCGTAGTGAAAGGCGCGGCCGACGCACCGCAACCGGGTTAATCGCGATCGCCTTACGGTTTGTCCGGCGTCGCCCGGAATGCGCCTTCCGCCTCGTCCCTTGCGGCTTTGATCATGGCGCAGGCCTGCTTGGTGACGACACGAGTCGCGTAACTACGCGCTGCCCAGCGCAGCACGAGCCCCCCACTTATGATCTTCTGCAAGTCGACGTCGATGATCGTCTTCAACACTCTGCCTGCCCGACGCGTGATCCGCTGATTGAGCTCATCGAGCGAGATCTTCTCGGGTTTGGGCAAGTCGTCGGGGCCGATCTGAATCTCCCTGCGCAGCCTTGGCACGAGCGGGATGATGGGCAAGCCTCGCGCGTCTTCCGCTCCTTCCAGCTCCTGGGAAAACTTTTCCAGATGTGAGTCGTCGACTGTTCCACGCGACTCATCGGTGCCGGCTTTCCTCACGTACCAATCCTCGCGCCCGACCTTGAAATCATCGAACAGAGGGTTCGTCTCCGGAAGCGCAAAGCCCCATTTCAGAAAGGCCTGGGCATTGCGGCGCCCGAGAAGATAGTCATGCCGGCGAAACGAATGGTGCAGGAATCCGCCAAATCCGCCGAGCACGGCGCTCGCGATCGGATAAGTCTCAGCGAGCTCGTTGCCATTCGAGCGCCTCCGCGGACAGATGATGAAGCGTGAATACACGTCATACTGTTCAGCGAGCTTGAGTTCCTCCGGCTTGAAGCGCGCTTGATCCATCAGCGCTGAGAAAAGCTTTGGAACGATGCCGACGAGCGTGTCGTCCGCGTCGTATTTTGGCGCCTTGACGGTGTTGGGAAAGGGATCAACCAGCACGACCGCTTTGGTCGCGTATTTCCCGGCTCTCTCGTTGTGCCGCGCCGCCGCGCCGGAAAGGTGGCGACGGGTGATCTCGAATGGTTCATTGTCGATCACGCCGCCGTCGACGGCCACGAACGGGTAGTCTTGTTCGCCATCGATGGAATCGTCGGGCTCGACGACGTGGGTGGCGCCGTTCAGGTCTTCGAAGACGACGCGATCGCTGAAGCGGTAGTCGCTGGTTTCGCGGTCCAGCTTCCGCGGCATGAGGCCGATCGGGAACGCGCCCGTAGCGAGCGCTGCAGTTCGGAACAGGTTCCAGCCGCGCCCTCTCGTGTCAGCAATATTGAGGGAGATGGAGCCGTCAATTTTTGGGGGATCAAGGCCCACGGTGAAGTCGAGATAGTCCCCGTGGTTCAGCATGCCGTATCGGTCCAAGTCCCCGAAAAATTTGAACGAATAGGGCACTCCCCGCAGGTTGGTCACCGTGAGCAGGACCCGCAAAAAATGGTCCTTGCCGCTGCCGGCCCAATGCGGGACGCGGACTTTTTCCGACAGAATGAACGCGTCATTGACGATCTTGGCGAGCACGTCGCAACACAGTGCGGATTTCGCGCCGTCGACATCTCCGCCATCGTCCAGATCGGTGGTTTCGAGCAGCGCTTCGATCGATACGTCTTTGACCCAGCTCGAATAAAGCCGGTTGACCGCGCTCTCGGGAACAGCTTCGCCCGGCCAGACATGCTTCAGGCCGTGAAACGTATGCAACGCGGCGATCGCCGCCGTCATGCCGCCGGCCGACGCGCCGGCAAGGATGGGAATGCGAACGTCATGCGTGGGGCCGTTCCATCCGGGCTCGCGCTTTGCCTCTTCGTAGGCGTTCAGGGCTTCGATGATGAAGTCCATTACCCCCGCGGTGTAGGCGCCAGCCGAGATGGCGCCCGCCATGACGATTCCGACCTCAAATGTTTTCGGCTCCATGCGCCGGCTCCTTCTCGATTGCATCGGATGCAGCCGTCGGCGGGCCTGCCTCCGCCCCACACAACGTCCGGTCATTGCAAACCTTCATCCTATGGTTGTCAACGCGGGCGATCAGCGCCTGAATTCTGTGCGAATCGTGTGTACCCGTCGGCGACAGCCTGTTGCTGAGCTTGGGGGAGCCATGGCCTGGATCAGACCAACGACCCGTATCGCTTTGTTCCTCGCAGCCGCGGCGGCGTGGACTGCGCCCGCCGCTGCGCAGTTCCAGCGCCAAGCGCCGCCGGAAACGATGCAGATCGAGGAGCAGCCCGGCTACGAGCCGAGCCCGGAGGAAGAGCGCCGGCCCGCGGCTTATCAACGCCAGCTCGTGTTCTTCCGCACCACCGAAGCGCCCGGCACCATCATCGTCCACACCTCCGAACGCTTTCTCTATGTGGTGCAGGGAAACAACCGGGCGCTGCGCTACGGCATCGGCGTCGGCCGCGACGGCTTCCAGTGGCAGGGCCTTGTGAAGATTTCGCGCAAGGCGGAGTGGCCGGACTGGACGCCGCCGCCGGAAATGATCTCACGCCAGCCCTACCTGCCGCGCTTCATGGCGGGCGGGCCGGGCAATCCGATGGGCGCGCGCGCGCTCTATCTCGGCCAGACCGTCTACCGCATCCACGGAACCAATCAGCCGCAGACCATCGGCGAAGCCGTGTCGTCCGGCTGCTTCCGCCTCGTCAATCCGGATGTCATCGATCTCTATGACCGTATTCCGGTAGGGACCCGGGTGGTCGTCAAACAAGCGCCGGAGATGTAGCCATGCGCGTGCACATGACCCAGCGGAAACGATGGGCGGCAAGCGCTCTTGCCGCCGCTGCCGCGATCCTGGCGGGCGCGGCCGGTGCGGTCGTCGCCGCGCAGGCGCAGACGCTGAAGGCGGTGAAGGACCGCGGCGCGCTCGTATGCGGCGTCAGCGAAGGCCTGCTCGGCTTCTCGGCGAAGGATGCGAAGGGCGAATGGAGCGGCTTCGACGTCGACTTCTGCCGCGCGCTCGCGGCGGCGATCTTCGATGATCCGGGCAAGGTCCGCTTCGTGCCGCTGAACGCGGAGCAGCGCTTTTCGGCGTTGCAGTCGGGCGCAATCGACATTCTCTCGCGCAATTCGACCTGGACCATGGCGCGCGAGGCGGAGCTGAAGCTCATCTTCCCGGCGGTGACTTACTACGACGGCCAGGGCTTTCTCGTTCGCCGCTCAATGCCGGTGCAATCCTCGCTCGAACTCGACGGCGCCAAGGTCTGCGTGCAGGAAGGCACGACCAGCGCGCAGAATGTCGTCGACTATTTCCACGCCAATTCGATGAAATTCGACCTCGTGACCACCTCCAGCGCCGCCGACGCGGTCAAAGCCTACGACGCCAATCTCTGCACCGTGTTCACCTCCGACGTCTCGCAGCTCTACGCGGAACGCCTGACGCTCGCCAAACCCGACGAGCACATGATTCTGCCGGACGTGATCTCCAAGGAGCCGCTCGGCCCCGCGGTGCGCCAGGGCGATGAGCAATGGGCGCTGATCGCGAAATGGACGCACTTCGCCATGCTCAACGCCGAAGAGCTCGGCGTCGGCTCGAAAACGATCGAACAAGCGCTCAAATCGGAGAAACCCGCGATCAAGCGCCTGGTCGGCACCGACGGCAATCTCGGCGAGGAGATCGGGCTGTCCACGGACTGGGGGGTCCGCATCATCCGCGCGGTCGGCAATTACGGCGAATCCTTCGACCGCAATGTCGGGATGGGATCGAAGCTCGCCATCCCCCGCGGGCTTAATCACCTGTGGACCAGCGGCGGCATCCAATACGCCCCGCCGCTGCAGTGAAAACGCGAGCAAACTGACGTGCCTGCCTCGAGTTCGAGTATTCGACCCTTCAGGCCCGATGACCTGCCAGCCATGCAGCAGATTCGAAAGGCCGCCTTCAGCGCAGTATTTCAATCATTTCGAAGCATCGTAGGCGAGCAAATATATACACTTGGCCTTGCGCGGTCCGACTCGGAACAGGCGCAGCTTCTCGAAGATTTGTGCAGAGCCGATTCCGCATACCGAGTTTTTGTCGTTTCGATCGATGACGTGATCGTCGGCTTCTTTTCGTTCACGATCGACGCCGCGAGGCGAACCGGTGAGATCGGCCTGAATGCCGTACATCCAGATCACGCAGGCAGAGGCATTGGAACCGAAATGTACGCGTATGCCCTGGCGCGCATGAAGGACTGTGGCATGGCATTAGCCACAGTCGGCACGGGCGGGGACCCGAGCCACGCCGCGGCGCGACGAGCATACGCGAAGGCGGGCTTCGGTCCTGCGCTTCCCTCGGTGGTTTTGTACAAGGTGCTTTGAAAATCGGGCCGACGTCGCCGCTTGCGCTCCCGCCGTTCGGACGTCCGCGCTTTTTGCTATGATCGGCCGCATGGCGCCGAAACGAGAGTTTCTGGTTCGGAGGTCGTTGCCGCGACGCAAGACGTGGCTTGCGGCGTGGGCAGAGTTCTTTCTCTTCGCAGGCATCACCTCGACGGATCGCCTCGTCCGCAGGCGACAGTTCTTTACCAATATCGCCGCATACGCGGTCGCCTCTACCGCCTTCGTTCATTTCATCGTCAATGCGATTCACAATTTCGACGGCCTGCTCATCCTCAACGTCTACAATGTTCTCATGATCGTCTTTTGCGTGCTGAACCACCGGCTGCACGCCTTTGGGGACCTGGTCGCGGCAATCACGCTGGCTATCGGAGTCGCTGTCGGTCACTTGTTCGTCGTGTTCGCCTTCGGGACGGCGAGCGATCTGCAATTCTATTTCACTTTGGCCGGCCTTACGCTGTTTCTGGTCGGCGTCGAGAACTATCGGGTGTTTCTCGCGCTCTACGCCGTTTGGTTCGCTGCGCTTCTCATTTCTTTCATGTTCGTACCCGCGAACGGTTTCATTCTGCCCGACGACAGCCAACTGCGTCAGAGCCTTTCGTTCGAGGCGGCGATGAACGCGTTTGTGATCAACGGCCTGCTATTCTCCTTCGCGTTGACGGCCCTGTATCAAGCCGAGGAGCAGTCCGAAGCGCTGCTGACGACGATCCTGCCCAAGCGGATCGCTGAACGGCTCAAGGCGTCGCCCGACGGTCGCATCGCCGATCAGGCCGCAAGCTGCTCCGTCCTGTTCCTCGACCTGGTCGGCTTCACCGCGGCGACGCGCCAACTCGAGCCAGGCCACGTCGTCGCCTATCTCGACACGATCTTCAGCCTTTTGGACGCGGCCTGCGAACGGCTGGGGGTGGACAAGATCAAGACGATCGGGGACAGTTATATGGCTGTCGGCGGGCTGTCCGGCGATCCGCACCAGGGGGCGCGCGCGATCGGTCTCCTCGCGTTCGAGTTCCTGGATATCATCGAATCCGCTCCGGAGCTGGGAGCGGCCAAACTGCAGGTGCGCGCCGGCATCCATGCGGGCCCGGTCACCGCGGGCGTCATTGGCGACGTGCGAATGGGCTACGACGTCTGGGGCGACACGGTGAACGTCGCATCACGCCTCGAGTCGCATGGCGTGCCCGGCCGCATACATGTATCAGCCGCGTACAAAGATCTTGCGACCCCGCACTTCGCATTCGAACCTCGGGGGAAAATCGAAATGAAAAGCCTCGGCACCCACGCAACCTATTTCCTGACGGCAGTGGTAAGTCCGACTGGCTCGGGGCCGTGTTTTCCTGACGGCCGCAAAGATCCCTAATCGCAGTAGAAACCGATAGCGTTAGCTTATCATCAACCGTTGCGCACCCAATCGAGCTTTCGATGGGGACTGAGCGCGCAGAGCATGAGAGGCGCACCAATGAATTCGATCAGCTTACGTATACTGTTCGTCGCCGCGGCCGCCGTTCTGAGCCATGTCGCGCCGGCCAACGCCGAAAATTATCTTTGTCAGCAGCAGTTTGCACTTTGCACGTCCGCCCCTTGCATCCCGCAGCCCGGTAATCCGAAAGTGGCGATCTGCACCTGCGATGTCGAGCAGGGTCCAAACCTCGCGACCGTCGCGTGCGATAAGCTCAAGCCCAGCACCGACGCCGACGGCGTGCGCACGGTTTATTCCACGTACTCGCCCAAGCAATTCGCAGGGGGCAAGCGTGTGTTGAAATGCCCGTCGGGCACGCCCTGGACATGGTGCCTCAACCGCCCGTGCACGGTCGACCCCGCCAATCCGAAGAAGGCGATTTGTGCGTGCGACATCAAGCGAACGGGCGAATGGATCACGGCGGGCGGCGGCTGCAAGACGGCGACCTGCAAGACCGCGTATTGGTCGGGCGCTACGATCCCTGATTTCAAGGACGGGACCGAATTCATGATGAAAGAGCTCAAGCTGAAGAAATTCCCGGCACAATGGTGCAATCGGGCCGACGCTCAATAGGACGCAGGGTCAAAAGCCAATGCCCTTCCTGAGAGAGGGGTGACATTTCATACCGGAGACATGGGTGACACTTTTGGCCCTTTGCGGGAGAGCAGAGGTGCCGTGGAAGGAGTGTCACGTCATGGACGAGCGGGTGAAGTTCATCG
>JBAPYK010000325.1:0-4434 GCA_049284695.1 Rhodoplanes sp.
GAGACATCGATGCCCGCGGTGCCCGGCTTTAGTCCGCCGCTGAAAGCGCTGTGCGTCGTCCCACAGGGGATGGAGGAAGGGTCCGAGGTGTTCATCGAGGCGCGCGACCTTGCCCTGGTGACCGGACAGCCGGCGGAATTCAGGTTCTTCTCATCGGAGGTGAGAAGCGGCGACGCGCCGGGCCAGATCATACCCGATGCCGAAAAAGAACTGCTGGAAATCAGCTTGCTCGAGGTCAATTTGGAGGCGGTCGAGGACATTCCGGCAGGACAGCCGGTGCCGGTGCAGATCAATTCGGTCATTACCGAGGTCGGCACCCTTGAGCTTTGGATGAAGCACACCAAATCCGATCGCCGGTGGAAGGTCGAATTCCTCGTCAGGACGGAATAGCCCGTCAATCTACCGAGCCGTTCGATTTTTGGGACAGGTCGCCCATGGATAGCTGATGGCGCAGCCCAAATTCAGCATCGGCATCGATCTTGGCACCAGCAACTCGGTGTTGGCGTATTCTCCGCTTTCTCGCGCGGGCGGCTCGGAAGTCCTTGCTGTTCCGCAGTGGGACACGCCCTCGACGGTGATCGATTCCGCGACCGTTCCATCGTTCCTCTATCTTCCGGAAGAAGCGATCGCCGCGCAGTTGCGGGGCCGCGGCCTCGATATCGGCGGGTGGATCGTCGGCAGGCTGGCGCAACGCAAATCCAGCGAAACGCCGGGGCGCGTCGCCCAATCGGCGAAATCCTGGCTTTGTCATCACGCGGCGGATCGCTCGGCGCCATTCCTGCCGTGGGGATCAGACGCGCTGACGCAGGAGGAGAAGATCTCTCCCGTCTCCGCCTCGGCGCTGATTCTCGGCCATCTTCGCGCCGCGTGGGACGCGCGTTTTGCCGAGCAAGGCCCCGCATTCGCCTTCGATGCCCAGGACATCACGATCACCGTCCCCGCATCCTTTGATGCGGTGGCGCAGCGGTTGACGCTTGACGCCGCGAAACAAGCCGGCTTCCCCGATCATGTGCGCCTGCTCGAGGAGCCGCAGGCGGCGTTCTACCGATGGCTGGAACAGCAGGCTAGCGGCAGCGATCCGGTGGGCGGGCTACTGAATACGCAAAACGCCGCGTGCCATGTTCTGGTAATTGACGTCGGCGGCGGCACTTCGGATTTCAGCCTCTTCGAACTGAGTCGGGAAGAAGGCGGCTGCGATCCCGTCATCAAACGGATCGCCGTCAGCGATCACATCCTGCTCGGCGGCGATAATATGGATCTTGCGATCGCCCATCTGCTGGAGCCGCGTTTTGCGGCCGGCGGAGACGGCGTTTCGGGTGGTCAGTGGGACCACCTGGTCGCCGCATGCCGGTCGCTCAAGGAAAGGGTGCTGAGCAGCGACGCCGCGCCCGATGAGACCTTCACGGTTTCGGTTCCCGGGCGCGGCTCCAATCTTCTGGCCGGCGCGCTGTCTGCGCAGGTGACGCGCGCGGAACTGGAAGGACTGCTGCTCGATGGCTTCTTTCCCGACTGCCGGCCGGACGACCGGCCAAGGCGGGCGCTCGGCGCAATCAAGGAGTGGGGGCTCCCGTACGCTTTCGACGGCGCGATCACCCGACACCTCGCCGCATTTCTGCACGGTCGTCCCAGCGTCGACGCCGTGCTGTTCAACGGCGGTGCATTGAGCCCGCCCCGCTTGCGCGAGAAGCTGCGCCAGCAGATCGGCAGGTGGCAGGGCGGGAATTTGCCGCAGGTCCTGGAGAACGCTCAGCTCGATCTTGCGGTTGCGCGTGGCGCCGCCCATTCCGGCTGGCGGTTGCAGCAGAAAAGCAGCCGTATCGAAGCGGGCGCCGCCCGCGCGGTCTTTCTCGAAGTGCATCGGAAGTCAGCAGATGGCGGCGTCGGCGCGACGCAGCGCTCGCTGGTCTGCATTCTCCCGCATGGCGCCCCCTCCGAGCAGTCCTATGAACTCGCAGACCTCGATCTGCACCTCCGCATCAACAAGCTCGTGCGTTTTCAGATCTACACGTCGACCCGCCACGACGCGACCAAAGCCGGCGACGTTGCCGAACTATCCGCGGATGAGTTCTCCGCCCTGCCCCCGCTCGAAACTGTGGCGACGGTCCCTGAGCTTACGGATGCGCCGGTCCCCGCGATCCCCATCGCGCTGAATGCCAAAATGAACGAATTGGGCCTGCTGCAGGTGTCATGTCGTAGCCTTGCACCAGACATCCCGCATTCCTGGCCGCTCGAATTCAATTTGCGCCCGCACGAGCGCGATCCTGCGCGGCCAGCGGCCAAGCCCCCAAAGCCGACGCCGGCCGAACCCATTGTCGCGCCAGATGTTCTTGCAGCCGCGACACAGCGGATCACCGCCGCATTCACGCAGCCGCCCGGCAAGGGCGAAAAAATCACTGCGGCGCGACTGCTTCAGAGCTTGGAGAAGATCCTCGGCCAATCCAAAGGCGATTGGAATGCGATCCTCCTGCGCGAGCTGTGGACAAGCCTGGAGGTGAGCCAGTCCGGACGGGCGCTTTCGGTCGATCACGAGGAGGCGTGGCTGATCCTCGCCGGCTTCCTGCTGCGGCCCGGATTCGGCGTGCCGATGGATGAGCGCCGCATCGACGCCCTGTGGGGCATCCGTTCCGACGGACTGCGCTTTCCAGGCAAGCGAAGCAAACTTCAGGAATACATCCTGTGGCGACGGGTGGCGGGCGGCCTGTCGCGCGAGCGGCAAGAGGCCCTGCTGGCGGACGAGAGAGACAGGATTTATCAGCAGAAGAATGTTGCTCCCGAACTGATCCGCATGGCCGGTTCGTTCGAACGCATCGGCCATGAGCTCAAGGCCGAGCTGGCCGGGCATTTCATCGAAAGGGCCGTAGAGCTCGCATCACAAAAAAAGCATTGCGCGCATTACCTCGCAGCGCTGGGATTGCTCCTCAACCGGACGCCGTTCTACGGCGGGCCGGAAAGCGTCCCGCCGCCGGCGCTCGTGGAAATGGCTTACGAGGCGTTGCGCCGGTTTGATTGGAGCGACCCGGAATTCGCAGAGGCGCAGGTGCTGTTTCTGCGCGCTGCTCGCGCGGTCGATGACCGGCGTGTGGACCTGCCGAGATCATTGCGCAATCAGATCGCCAATAAATTGGAGAAATGCGGGGTCGCACCGGCCAAGACCGGCCGCATCAGAAACGTCGTGCCGATTGAGCGCGCCGAACGACTCAGTCTGTACGGAGAAGCTGTGCCGCCTGGGTTGATCCTCAGTGAATTCTAGGCCTTGCGCCCCCGACCATTTGCTTATGGAGGTTGAGGCGGACCATGCATCATAAGTTTACCATCGTCTGCATCGATAATGTCACAGCCGGTTGTTCAACATCACGTTCGACCGCGGGTGGGCGAACGGAGAATCCGGCATGACATTGCGCGCGCGGGGCGTCTGGCGGCTGTTCGACTACCTCTTTCGAAGTGTATGCGGCGAACCGCAGGGGGGTCCATGGCTCGCCTAAGAGTGCGATTCGAATGGCTTACCGGCCTGAAACAACCGATTTTCCGCAATGTGCGCCTGGTCGGCAGTTGGGACCGCCGTGGCCGCTACTCCGATCAGACGCGCACCGTCGCCATGAAGAAATTCACGGCGCCGGATGGCTGTCCGGCCTGGCGCGCCGACGTGCGGTTCGACGATGCACAGCGTGGATGGGCCTTCCGTTGGAGCGTCATCGTCGACACCCCACACCAGACGAGCGCGTGGGGCATCCCGACCGAGGTGGCCGACCCGAACTCAAGCGTGCAGGAGCGTAGTTTCGAACTCCGCGCGGACGGACAAGTCGAGCGCTATTGGCTCACCTCCTGCCGCCGCCTCGGCGCCAACAAGCTTTGGCGTAACGGCGCGAGGAATCCGGCTCTGATGTTTTCCGTTTGGGCTCCAAACGCGCGCGAGGTCGATGCCGTCATTGGCGATCCCGCGACCGGATACATCTGGAGCGATGGACGTGGCGCAAAGCACGCCTTCAAGCTGACAAAAAGAGCTGACGGCAGCGGCGTCTGGGAGAGCGACCCTGAAGATCCCGCGCTCGCGGATTTCGCGCGCTGGGACCACCAGCTCTACATGTTTCGCATTCGCAAAGACGACGGCTCCGTCGCTTATCGGACGGACCTCTATTCGCGTTGCCAGATCGGTTCCGGGCAGAAAAAGCCGGAGAATCCGCGCGACGGCGAGGCCCCCTGGAACCATACCCGTCAGGATCTCGACGGGTCAAAAAGCTGCTCGATGGTCATCGACCCGGAGTGCGTGAGCAGCCACATCGACGATGACGCTTTTCCGCCGGCGCAATCGCTGGACGACACGGCTTTTTGGGCAACCGAATACGATCGGCGCCGGCCAGTGCCCAAACGCCTGGACGAACTCGTGATCTACGAAATGCACGTGGACGGCCTCGGGTCCGAAAAACGCGACGCGGC
>JBAPYK010000326.1:0-1563 GCA_049284695.1 Rhodoplanes sp.
CAAAACGACTGCGATAACGATCATGTATAGCCGAGTGCTTGGAACCGTTGCTTTCCTGTTCTCCGCAGTCACTGTGATGGCCGCGGATTTGTCACTTCCGCAGACACCGATACCGGCGCCTGCTTACGATCCGGCCTGGGGTGTGCACATCTTTGGTGGCGCATCGGCCGGCCGGTCCCACTTGATCGAGTTGATTCCCATGCCTTGGAGTGGCGACTACGGCGACAACTATCTGATAGCAGGCGATCTTTCCCGTCGTCTGGGGCGTGTCTACGACCATTTTATTTTTGAAGCCGAGGTCGGTGCCGGATATCGCTCTCCGGTTCATGCGACGGAGGGCTGGACCGCACTCTATCTGCGCTACGATGGATTTCCCTGGAACCACATCCTATTCACAACCGCAGCGATCAATACGGGCTTGTCCTATGTCAGCAAGGTGTCTGATGTGGAAATGGACGCTGGTTCTGATCGCGGTAACCAAAACGGGTCAAGGCTGCTTCATTATCTCGGGCCAGAGATCACCTTTGCCGCGCCACAGTACCGCAACTCCGAGCTGGTGATACGGTGGCATCATCGCTCCGGGGTCTTCGGCACATTCAACGGGGTATGGGGTGGCTCGAACGTTGTTACCGTTGGGTTCCGACAGCGATTCTGAGCAGCACGATCAGGGAAGCGATCGAGGCGCGCTAGCTCCTCTCTGCCGCCCAACCCGCCCGATCGGCGGGGGGCTAACCCATGCGATCAGAACTCGCGACGCGCTCGATGACGTGCCAGCCCATAGCTGACCTTTCCTTCACTCAATCGGGCGGCCAGTGCTGTTCCATTTGGATCAACCGACTATATATGAGCGCACCTCAATCATCGTCACCACCAATCTCGCCTTCGGCGAATGGCCGCCAAGATGGCCACTGCGCTGCTCGACCGCTCACCCATCACCGCGACTGACGGTTCGTGCCATCAGTTTCCGTCACCGGCCTAGGCTAGAGAGCTGGCTGTGATTGAACCAAATTGCATCGTCGTGTAATTGTCGGCGGCGGCTCGACATGGCCAGCATCGGCTGCGCTTTGTCGCGCTGGCTATTGTATTTGCGGCCTGAGGCTCGGAATGCTTAATCCGACAATCGCAATGCCCGCAAACGTAAGCTCGCGCGCTTATTGCGTGGACAAGGCTTCCAGCGCTGATGCGAACTGAACCCAACGGGGCGGCCGAGGCAGTTGCATGGGGTCGGCAAATCGAGGCGGTTGCGACCCGGCGGGATCGCGCAGCGTTCGTGAACCTTTTCGAACATTTTGCACCTCGCGTTAAGACCTTCATACTTCGCTCGGGCGCGAGCGAGGCAATGGCCGAGGAGATTGCCCAGGAAACGATGCTCACGGTTTGGCGTAAAGCCGGCATGTTCGTACCCGGCAGCACCGGGGCGGCCGCATGGATATTCACCATTGCGCGCAATTTGCGGATTGATGCGCTCAGACGCGAGCGGTGCGGCTGCGAGAGCAAGAGCGGGGGCCACAATGACGACACGAACATCGCCGTCGAGCCGCACGTCGATGAGCGGCTGACACC
>JBAPYK010000327.1:0-2982 GCA_049284695.1 Rhodoplanes sp.
ATCCCAGCACTCGCACTAGCCGCCGAGAATATAGATATCGGTTCGCTTATCGGCCAAGTGGCTGGTGGCGGAATCACCGGCGCGATTTTGACCGCCATCGTCGGCGTCGTGAAGAACAGGATGGCGCGCGCCTGATCGATTTGCTCTCTTGGCTAGGCCGTGTTGACAGGTTGATCCAGAGCCTCGCGGCTGCGATCCATAGCATGGAGACGAAGGCGCTGGCTGTTTTCTCGTAGCATGTTGCGATGCGACCGAATCGCTTGAGGCGGTTGACGCACCGTTCGACCCCGTTCGATCAGTCGCTATTTGTAGGCTTCTCGATCGTATACGAAAGGTGTTTTGCGGTTCGATCGCGACGCGCTCGGCGAGATCGTCGCGGAGCGGGGTCATGCGCGGTGCGGCGAGACGGTGCCTATCATCAAGCAATACGCCCATCGTGGCACCGATTTCGGACAAGAATGGGTAGGGATCAGAGTGGTCCCTATCTCCGTGTCCTTATCGCCCGCCCGCAGTGCCCCGGAGCTGCTCCTCGATCTTGCTGAGATTGAACGATCCGGGTGACTGGCTCGGCGGATAGTCCTTCATCGTCTGCAGGAATTGTGCCGCCAGCCCCTGGATGGGGACGAGTACGAAGACCCGATCAAGAAACCAATCGTTATAGGTGTTCGAGTTGTGTTGCGCCTTCTCGAACGGATCGCGCCGCAGATTGAATAGCAACGGCACGCGCAGTTCAATGAATGGCTCTCGCCACACGCCAAAAGCCTGGCCGCGATTCTCGAGGAATACGACCTTCCAGTCGTCATAACGCGCGGCGACGATCTGGCCGTCGTCATTGACATACCAGAACTCGTGGCGCGGCGACGCCTTCGCCTTACCGGCGAAGTAATCGTTCATGTCATAACCGTCCGGGTGGAAGCGGTATTGCCGGCCGGCAAAGGTGTCACCTGTTTTCAACCGCTCCTTCACATCGGGCATGCCGGCAGCCGCGAGGAAGGTCGGCATCCAGTCCTCATGCGCGACAATGCCGTTCAAGGTGACGCCGGCCTGCCACTTGCCGGGCCAGCGCGCGAAGGCGGGTACGCGATAGGCGCCTTCCCAGTTCGAGTTCTTCTCGCTGCGGAACGGTGTCGTGCCGGCATCCGGCCAAGTGTTGTAATGCGGCCCGTTATCGGTCGAGTAATACACGAGGGTGTTGTCGGAGATGCCGAGGTCATCGAGCTTCTTCAGCAGCATGCCAACATGACGGTCGTGCTCGACCATGCCGTCTGAATACTCGTCCTGGCCGGAAATGCTGCGGTTCTCCGCCTTGACGTGGGTGCGAAAATGCATGCGGGTGCCGTTCCACCACACGAAGAAGGGTTTGCCCGCTTTGTGCTGGCGATCGATGAAGTCGAGCGCTGCGGCTACCGTCTCGTCGTCGATCGTCTCCATGCGCTTCTTGGTGAGCGGTCCGGTATCCTCAATGGTTTGGCCGCCCTTGCCGTCGGCTTTGGTCTTCAAGACGCCGCGCGGACCGAACTTTTTCCGGAACTCGGGATTCTTCGGATAGTCGATGTTCTCCGGCTCTTCCTCGGCATTAAGATGATAGAGATTGCCAAAGAACTCGTCGAAGCCATGGATGGTCGGCAGGTGTTCGTCGCGATCGCCGAAGTGGTTCTTGCCGAATTGCCCGGTGGCGTAACCCTGCGCCTTGAGCAGCGCCGCGATCGTCGGATCGCTTTTCTGCCAACCTTCTTTCGCGCCCGGCAGGCCGACCTTGGTCATGCCGGTACGGACCGGCACCGACCCGCCCATGAACGCAGCGCGGCCCGCGGTGCAGCTCTGCTGGCCATAATAGTCTGTGAAGGCGATCCCTTCTTTCGCGATGCGGTCGATATTGGGCGTCTGGTAGCCCATCATGCCGCGGTTGTTGTGGCTGACATTCCAGGTGCCGATATCGTCGCCCCATATCACCAGAATATTGGGACGCTGTTGCTGCGCCTGCGGTTGTTGCTGCGCCTGCGGTGTTTGTTGTGCCTGCGGCTGTTGCCGCTGCTGTGCCTGTTGCGGCCGCTGCTGCTGCGCTGCTGCAATGGTTGGCGGCACGACAAAGATTAAACATGACGCTGCTGACAGCGCCGCGCATAATCGAACAGTGCTCATACGCCTTTCCTCTCCTCGGTTGCAGCTAGTCGCCACTTGCTCCCGTTCCGTCACTGTTTCGCAATCGCTGCATCACCCGTCACCTCGGCGGAAGGCCAGCAAGTTCCGATCGCCTCCACCACGACTTTCTTCACGGCCATATTGCTGTCTTTCTGCAAAAGGCGGCCAAGAGGGGCCGCGTCGCTATCTCAATTTTCTCGAGGGGTTGCTAACCAAGCGCAAGCACCAAGACGAGAAATCTGCCCGCCTACCCAGTGGTTCCGCAAGGCAGCTTTTCCTGCCGCGGTATTGTGTCGCTGGGCTGCATGTCCGCTTGGACCTGCTGTGCATCTAACAGCAAGGCCGACTGAAGGATCGTTCCACCACCTTCGAATTCGGCCGCGCCACAATTTGCGGCCTGGTCGGAGTGAACGGCAGCGGCAAATCGACCATCTTCAAGGCGATCATGGGCTTTGTCCGGCCGTCTGCCGGCGCGCTGCGCCTGCGCGGAGGATAGCATCATTCGCCGGAGCCGGCTCGACTGGACGATTGTTCGTCCGAATCCTAACCAATCGACCGCGCACGGGCGATATCGTGTGTTGGTTGATGCGCGGGAGCTGGACTTCCGGGTTCATCTCACGCGGCAACGTGGCAGATTTTCTGGTTAAGCAGGTCGATGACACGAGCTTATTTCGGCGGACGCCGACGCTCACCGGGTGACGCGATGGTCTCGTCGCCAATTGGCTCATGACGGGGGACCGCACCGCATCGGGCAAGGATGTCGAAGGCGAAACCCCCGCCGAGTTATCCACAGCCCAGAGAATGTTGGATTCCGGTTCGTCTCGGTCCGCCAGTCGTACC
>JBAPYK010000328.1:0-15932 GCA_049284695.1 Rhodoplanes sp.
GTTTTCCGGCGCCGATAGGTCTGGAACGGTCTGATTGTGGCGACAGGCGACGCAGAGCAGGGTGTCGCTATCGGCGGGGAGGAGCCAATTGCAGGCGTCGTATTGGCTGTTGGCGCAGGAGACGTAGGAGAGGTCCGGAACCGCGAGCGCCTTCCAACGGCTGCCGTCAGCTTCGAGCGCGGACATCTCGAAGCGTTCGGGCAGGTAGCCGAGCGGGTAGCCGCAGCTCACGCAGACGGTGTTATCGAAATACACGGGGCTCCGACAATGTTGGCACTCAAATAATTTCATGGGTCATGTCGATGCTTTGGCGTTGAGCCTCTTGGAGAGGGAACGGCCGTTGATTGATGTGGATCGGCGGGAGTAACGGTCTGGTGCACCTAAAAAACAATCCGAGCGCAGGCTTGTTCCCTGCAGCTCGACGAGGGTGACGGGTTCGGCGGCAAGCGGGAATCGCTTCGCCGCAGAATTACGATCACAAGAATCAGGCGGGGCGCATTGGTTCCATAAGAACGGTTCGTTCCCCGTGGAATCGTTGGCGAGGAGGCTTAAACTCGCCTCTCGCAGCGCGCCGCGGGTCTCAACACGGAATCACGCTCACTGCGACGTCGATGTGCTGGCCGCCCGACGCGAGGATGACGCCGTCGATGGGCGCCACGTCGGCATAGTCGCGTCCGATTGCGAGCACGACATGATCGTTGCCGGCGGCGATGGCGTTGGTCGGGTCGAGCCCGATCCAGCCGATCTCGGCGCCGCACCACACATTGACCCACGCGTGCATGGCGTCGGAGCCCTCGAGGCGCGGCCGCTGCGCGTCATAGGAGGTGCGCAGATAGCCGCTGACATAGGCCGCCGGCAGGCCGAGGCCGCGCAACCCGGCAATCATGATATGCGCGAAATCCTGGCATACGCCGCGGCGCAGCGCGAAGGACATCGACGGCGTGGTCGTCGCCGTAGTCGCGCCAATCTCGTAGGTGAAATCGGTCTTGATCCGCCGCCCCAGTTCGATCATGGCGTCGAGAATCGGACGGCCGCGCGGAAAACTTGTGCGCACGTATTCGCGGATTTCGGGGTCGAGCGAAACTTGCCGGCTGGCGAAAAGAAAGTGCCCCGGCGCGGTCGGTCCGATATCGGCGACAGCGAGTATTTCGTCCCGCACGAATTCCCAGGGTGGGGAAGCGGCCGGAACATAGTCGTCCCGATAATCGACGGCGACGCGCGCCATCACATGCACCGCAAGCTTTTCATGCGGTTGATTGAGTTCGATCCAGGTCAAGCGATTGCCGAAAAAGTCGAAGCCTTCGCGCCGGCGGATCGGCGCCGGCAACACGTCAAGCGCCGCGACATGGACGCGCTGACGCGGCCGGTCAATCGGAGTCAGCCGCAGCACGTGGCGCGCATAGGTGACCGGCGACGCGTAGGTATAGGCCGTCATTTGGCGCACGTCATAGATCATGCGAGCGCCTCGCGTTTGGTCTCTAGATTCTCCGTTTGAATGAGGTAGGTCGAGGCGACGTAATCGGACAACTGCATCAGGTCGACTTCGAAGCCGGAAATCGTGTCATCATCGATGTCTACGGCATCCATCGTGCGCAGCTTGGTCGCCAAGGCGAGCGCCGCTTTCTGCGGAAGCGAGAGCGGTCCGTCGGCCATATGAGGCGGCAGCGCCGCAAGGTGCTCATCGATGCGGTCGACCTGATAGGCCACCGAGCGCGGATTGAACGGATCGAGCATGACCAGATCGACGACGGGCGCGCGGGCGGCGACCATCACATAGCGCTTGCGATACGTAATCTGGCTGTCGCAAAGCTCCAGAAGCACATCGAGCGCGCGTTCGTGCACGGGAGGATTGGAGAACTGACGCGCAAAGCGGCAGGTCACGAGGCCGCGCTCGATGCGGCGACCGAGTTCGAGGAAGCGCCAGCCCGCGCGCTGCGTCATATTCTCCTGGGCAAGGCCGGAGAACGACGCGACGATGCGCAGCGCGTCGTTGACCCGTTCCAGCATCGCGCCTTCCGACGGGCCGTCCGGCATGGCTGCGTTGATGACGGCGACGAGGGTCGTCAATGCCCGCCAGGCGTCGGGCGAAAAGCGGTCGCGGATCACGGACGCAGCCGAGCGCGCGGCGCCGGCAAGATACGGCAACGATCCTTCGCACTCCGCCTGCTGCAGCGCCGCGCGCGCGACAAGCGACGGCTTGGCGCGCAGAATTTCTTTGGGACCGGCGCTCCAGGCCAGCAGCAGTGAACTGATCGAGGAGATAATCGGGGCCGCCGCATCGTCATCGTCGATAATGCGGTGGAGCAGCGCCCGAACCAGCCGCAACGTCGCTTCCGTGCGCT
The DNA here is from genome assembly GCA_049284695.1 of Rhodoplanes sp. Taxonomy (GTDB): domain Bacteria; phylum Pseudomonadota; class Alphaproteobacteria; order Rhizobiales; family Xanthobacteraceae; genus Rhodoplanes. The sequence continues at coordinate 2,343 of JBAPYK010000328.1, forward strand.
CGATATAGCGGCCGACCCAAAACAGGTTGTCGGCGGCGCGACTGGGCAGGGTGCCGGCCGAGCGGCGGATGACGACCCGGTCGGGAGCGGGCAGAAGCGTCGTCTCCGCGATCGGCTCCTCGGAAAGCACCCAGGCGTCAGCGGTGCGTCCGCCCTTCTGCAGGCTGACGGCGTGCGCGTCGATGTCGTCGGCGATCCGCACGAAACCACCCGGCATGACCGTCCACCCATCGCCGACCCTGGTGAGGAACAGACGCAGGATGAAAGGACGCGGCCGCAGGCGGCCGTCATGCAAAACAGGCATTGTCGACAGCTTGACGGGCTCCTGAACGACGAAATCCATTCCGCGATCGACGATCAGCTGCACGATCTTCTGGTGCTGATGGATATTGAGCTTTCCCCCCAATACGCCTTCGGATAGCGCGTCGCCGGGCAATGCAGCGAACGCCGGCGCAATGACCATCGACTCGATCCGCTTGGCCATCTCGGATTGCATCTCGGCGTCGCCGAGCCACCAGGTCGCGACATTGGGAATTGCGAGGTCCTCGCGCAGGAGGGCGGGCGCAAGCGCCGGCAGAAAAGCAAGGACGGCGCGCGCCTCGACGAGACCCGAGCCCAACGCGTTCACAATGACGACTTGGCGCTCGCGCGCCGCCTGCACCAACCCGGGGACCCCGAGGCGCGAGCGCACGTTCAGTTCCAACGGGTCGGCGAAGTCGGCGTCGACACGGCGCAGGAGCACTTCGGTTCGTTGCAGCCCGGAGACGGTGCGAATGAACACACCGTCGCTGCGGACGGTGAGATCCCCGCCCTCGACCAGAAGGAAGCCGAGATAGCGGGCGAGATAGGCGTGCTCGAAATAGGTCTCATTCCAGGCGCCCGGCGTGAGCAAGCACACGCGCGCGTCATCACGCCGGCTCAGGCCCGACAGTTCCGCCTGCAATTCCTGAAAAAACGGCGCGAGCCGGCGGACGTGAAGCGAGCGATAGATATCAGGCAAGGCGCGTGCGAGCGCCAGCCGGTTTTCCAGGGCATAGCCCGCGCCGGACGGCGCTTGGGTGCGGTCTCCCAGAACCCACCACCCCCCGTCGGTGCCGCGTCCGACATCGACCGCGTAGAGCCGCAGATGCGCGCCGCCGGACGGCGGGGCACCCACAAGTGGACGGATGAATTCCGGATTGCCGGCGATCAGCGTGGCCGGAAGACGCCCGCGCCGGACCAGGTCCGCCGAACCATAAGCATCGGCGAGGACGGCTTCAAGCAGCCGGGCGCGCTGGATGAGGCCGGCCTTCAGCTGTTCCCAGTCGTTGGCCTCGATGATCAGCGGCACATGGCTTGACGGCCAAGCCCGCTCAACGCCTGCGGGGTCTTCGTAGACGCGATGGAATACGCCGGAATCGCGCAGATAACGGTCGGCGATGGCAAAGCGGCGGTTGATCTCATCGGGGCCGAGACCGGCGAGGCGCTCGAGGAAGGGACGCCAGTGGCCGCGCACCGCGCCGGTGCGATCCATCATCTCGTCGTAAAGGCCAGGAAATGGACGATAGTCCTCCAACAGGCGCGCGAGCGCGCCATTCAGCCGATCATCAGGAGCGCTGTCGGTATGCGACATTATTGGAGCGCCTCCGGATAGCGGAGATCGAGCGTAGTCGGATATTCCAACGATCGGATGTCGGCGGGGGGCTGCGCCATGACGCCCGGCGTATGCCCATGATCCTGGAACCGGGCGCGGCGGCGCGCTTCCGCCTCATACGAATTGACCGGAAATGTCTCATAGTTGCGACCGCCCGGATGCGCCACATGGTACACGCAGCCGCCGAGCGAACGCCTATTCCACAGATCGAGGATGTCGAAGGTCAGTGGCGCATGCGGCTTGATCGTCGGATGAAGGGCGGCGGCCAGATTCCACGCCTTGAAGCGAACGCCGCCGACATATTCGCCGGTACGACCGGTCGCAACCAGCGGGACGCGACGTCCGTTGCAGGCGATGATGTGACGAGTCGGATTGAGATTTTCGGCCTTGACCTGCAGCCGTTCCACTGACGAATCGACGAACCGCACGGCGCCCCCGAGGATGCTCTCTTCGCCCAGCACATGCCAGGGCTCGAGCGCGTGGCGAATTTCCAAACTGACTCCCCCATGGTGGACGGTGCCGTATGCGGGGAAGCGGAACTCGCGCTGCGCCTCGAACCAAGCCGGATCGAACCGGTAGCCTTCCCGGCCGAGATCGTCCAGCACGTCGAGGAAATCGCGCCAAACAAAATGCTCCAGCATGAAGCGATCGTGCAGGGCGGTGCCCCAGCGCGCCGGCCGGCCATCCAGCGGCTCGCGCCAGAACCAGGCGATCAGCGCGCGCAGCAGCAATTGCTGGGCGAGGCTCATGCGGGCGTCCGGGGGCATCTCGAAGGAGCGGAATTCGACCAGCCCGAGACGGCCCGAGGAACTGTCGGGAGAAAACAGCTTGTCGATGCAGATTTCCGCGCGATGGGTGTTGCCGGTTACGTCCACGAGGAGGTGTCGGAACAGGCGATCAACCAGCCACGGCCGCGGCGACGCGCCGTCGTGCGGCGCCGGCACTTGCGCGAGCGCGATTTCCAGCTCGTACAGGGAATCCTGGCGCGCCTCGTCGACGCGCGGCGCTTGGCTGGTCGGGCCGATAAACAGGCCGGAAAACAGGTAAGACAGCGACGGCCGCCGTTGCCAGTACAGCACCAGGCTCTTCAGGAGATCAGGTCGCCGCAAAAAGGGACTGTCCGGCGCGGACGGCCCGCCCAGCACGACATGATTGCCGCCGCCGGTTCCGGTGTGGCGGCCATCGATCATGAACTTGTCGGTGCCGAGGCGCGCGAGGCGCGCTTCTTCGTAGAGCGCGGTGGTGATGTCCACCGCCTCGCTCCAGGATCCCGCGGGATGGATATTGACCTCGATGACCCCCGGATCAGGCGTGACCTTGATCACGTTCAGCCGTGGGTCGGGCGGCGGCGGATATCCCTCGAGATGGACCGGCGTGTTCTGCGCGATCGCCGCGGCCTCCACCGCCGCGACCAGCTCAAAGAAATCCTCGAGGCGCTCGACCGGCGGGAGGAAGACGCAGAGCTTTCCGTCCCGCGGCTCGACCGCAAGCGCGGTGCGGACCGCGATTCCCGACCCGTCTTCGCCAAGGATCTCCGGCTCCCGCGGCGCAGTCGACTCGGGGCTTGCGATCCGGCTCGCGCGCTGACGCGACATCTGCTGGGCAAGTGTTTCGGGGTCGGCAAGCTCGCCATGCTCGGCGAACGGGTCGGCCGGCACGACATGCGGGTAGGAGGTCGGCGGCACATAGGGGAGGGACTTGAGCGGGAGCCGCAGACCGATCGGTGAATCGCCGGCGGCGAGAAACAGGCGCCCGCGGCGCAGCCGCCACGCCTCGCTCATCCAGCCTGACGCCGCCGATTGGGCATTCCAACGCTGGACCGGCAGTGCATAGCCCACCGGCTCCGACAATCGGCCCGCGAAGGCGTGCAGGATGCGGGCGCGTTCCGCCGGATCGTCGATCTTGGGATCGTTTGGATCGATGTTTGCCGGCAGCTCGCCTTCCTTGATCATGCGGGCGACCGGGTCTTCATAGGCCGGCACCACGTGTTCGGCGCTCAGCCCGATATGGTCTGCGACGGCCGCGATGAAGCGACCGGCGGCGTCGACCGGCGGCGTCGTGTCGCTGGCGGCCGTCGCGATCAGTTCGGGATGCCGCCACAGCGGGACACCGTCATTGCGCCAGTACAGGCCGAAGGCCCAGCGCGGCGCCGGTTCCCCGGGATAGGACTTGCCCTGGCCGTAATGCAGGACACCGTGGGGCGCGAAGCGGTCGCGCAAGCGGCGGACCAGATCGATAGCCCGTCCGCGCTTGGTCGGGCCGTCGGCAGTGGTGTTCCACTCGTCGGATTCATAATCATCGATGGACACGAAAGTCGGCTCGCCGCCCATGGTGAGCCGCACGTCATGCGCGGTGAGATCGGCGTCGACCTTACGGCCGAGCGCATCGAGCGCTGCCCACTGCTCCTCGGCAAACGGAAAGGTGACGCGCGGCTTCTCGCCGATGCGCGAGACATGCATTTCGAAAGAGAACGAGATCTCCGCCGGATCGACCGAGCCGCTGATCGGTGCGGCGGAGCGGTAATGCGGCGTCGCCGCGACCGGCAGATGGCCTTCGCCGCACAGGAGACCGGAGGTCGGGTCGAGCCCGATCCATCCGGCGCCCGGCACATAGACTTCAGTCCAGGCATGAAGATCGGTGAAATCCCGGTCGGTGCCGGCCGGGCCTTCCAAGGGCTTGATGTCCGGCTTGAGCTGAATGAGGTAGCCGGACACGAAGCGGGCCGGCATGCCGAGATGGCGGAGCACCTGGACGAGCAGCCAAGCGGTGTCACGGCATGAGCCCGAGGCGCCTTCCAGCGTCTCCTCGGGGTCTTGGACGCCCGCTTCCATGCGGATGACATAACGAATCTTGTTTTGCAATCTCTGGTTGAGATCGACCAGGAGATCGATAGTCCGGCGCCGGTCGCGCGGAAGGGCGCTGAGGAAATTCTTCAGCCGCGGGCCCGCCGGGTCCGGCTCGAGATAGGCGGCAAGCTCCCTCCTCAGCTCGGGGGGATACTCGAACGGAGCGTATTCCGCATAAGGTTCGATGAAGAAGTCGAACGGATTGACGACTTCGAGGTCGGCGATGAAATCGACGACGACGGTGAATTCGTTCGCCTTTTCAGGAAAGACATAGCGCGCCAGCCAGTTTCCATGGGGATCCTGCTGCCAATTCACGAAATGCTCGGCCGGGGTGACCTTGAGCGAATAGTTGCGCACCCGCGTGCGGCAATGGGGGGCGGGCCGCAGCCGCACCACCTGGGGTCCGAGATTGACTAGACGGTCATATCGATAGCTGGTGATGTGGTGAAGATTCGCCGCAATCGCCATTGAAACCGGTTTCCACGAAGTGGCGCCTCCCCGGTGGACCGACAACGCGCCGACGCTCAAAATCTCGCCGCTCAAAGCTTAAGGCGATGGCTTCATGCAAGAGCCAGGCCTGCCAAGCTGGCGATTCGATCGCGAGCAATCGCAGCCCGACGGTAGACCGCGCATAAGATTTAGGCAAATCTGTCTAATAAGGCGTCGGTCGGCTGGAAACAGCGCTTGATCGATGGAAAAGCCGCTTGCTGCGGCCATCGCATGCGCGGTTCGTTCGTCAGCCGTCACATTCGACCAACAGAAAAAATTGCGCAAAGGTCCGATTTCGACGGCGCTCACGCCACATCTCTCCCGCGCAAATTGCCATCCGACGCTATTGATGCTGCGTTCCCGTACGAACGGAAGCTTAATCGGGCGGCACACAGCGCACCGATTCGCCAGCCGCGGAAGTTCTCAGGCTCGCTTTCGCCGGAAACCCTCTAACGTTCGTCACGCCAGACCCCGAGCGCTTCCTGCGCCGGACGGTCGGAGATCGAGAACAACACCGATTCCTTTGCCGCGGTGTGGGCGTACCGCTTCCACGGCGGCACGACGAACACATCGTTCTGACGCCATTCCAAAGCCGCGCCGTCGACCGTGGTCGCGCCTTCGCCTTCCACGCAAACGAAGATCGTGCCGTCGGTCGAGCGATAGCCCTCGCCCTTGAAGTTCTGCGGCAGCAGCGCGAGATGCGCCCCCATGGTGGGCAGCGCCCAGCCGCCGGTGATGGGATTGGAATAGCGCACGCGCGCGCCATGGCGGCGATCGATGTCGCCGGCCGCCTTCAGACGCTCGAGGATCGGGCGCGTGCGGGCATAGGTGTAATTGATCACCGGGCTGCGCTTGAGGTGCACCGGCGCGCCGTCCGGCAGCACGCCGGACCCATAGAATTCCAGCGAGTCACCGTTCTGCCGTCCGGTCGGCTGCGTCTCGCTCTCGAAATGCTCGGCGAACGCCGCTTCGTAGAAATTGATCGTCGGCAGGTCCAACACGTCGAGCCAGATCATCGGTTTTGCCGATGCGTTGCCGTGATCATGCGGCGCCCAATTCGGCGTCAGCACGAAATCGCCTGGCGACATCACGGCTTTCTCTCCTTCGACCGCCGTGTATGCGCCTTCTCCATCCAGCACGAGCCGGATCGCCGAGGCGGTGTGCCGGTGGGCGGGCGCGATCTCGCCCGGCATGATCAATTGCAGTCCCGCGAACAGCGAGTTGGTGATGCGCGATTGCCCGCGCAATCCGGGGTTCTCCAGGATCAGTACGCGGCGCTCCGCCTCTTTGGCGGTGATGAGGTCACCGGCCTCCAGGATCAACGTTTTTGCTTCGTCGAAGCGCCACAGCGCCGGGACGCATTTCGTCACCGGCTCGCGGGGAACAAGGTCCTTCAGTTTCTCCCACAGAGGCGCCATGTGGAAAGTCGAGATCTTGTCGTAATAGGCTTGCCGGGCTGCCTGCAGATTGTGGCGCGCCTCCGGGATGGTTTGTGCGGTTGCCGGCATCGTGGTTCTCCTCGGGCGTTATTGGTGCGGCTCGCTTGCACCTTTGTGCACATAAGGAAAAGGCGGCCGATCGGCAAGCCGTGCCCGCCGACGGCGGTCCCCGACGCAGACACGGCGGGAGCGGTGTTTATGAACGAACAGGCGCGGTGCGTTGAGCCGATGAGCCGATTGTAAATCCCGCCCGCTACTCGCGTTCGTCCTCGATCGGATTTCGCAGGACGCCGACGCCCTCGATCTGCACCTCGCACACGTCGCCATGGCGCATCCAGACGCGCGGCTTGCGCGCATGGCCGACCCCCGAAGGCGTGCCGGTAACCAACACGTCCCCGGGCTCGAGCGTCATCCCCTGCGTCACATAAGCGATCGTCTCGGCGACCGGGAACATCATGTTGGAGGTGTTGTCGGACTGGAGCACCTGGCCGTTAAGGCGCGTCTCGAGCTTGAGACCATGACCGCCGGGCGGCAATTCGTCCGCCGTAACCATCCAGGGACCGAAGCCGCCGGTGCGGTCGAAATTCTTGCCCATATCCCATTGCGTGCTGCGACGCTGAAATTCGCGCACCGATCCGTCGTTGAAGCAAGAATAGCCGGCGATGCACGAAACCGCCGCATCCACGGTAAGGTGCTTCGCGCGCTTGCCGATGATGACCGCAAGTTCGCCCTCGTAGTCGAGCGTCTCGGTGATGCGCGGGCGGAGAATCGCACTTTCATGAGCGACGAGCGAGGTGAGACTGCGGAAGAAGATCGAAGGATGTTGCGGGACGTTGTCGCGCTGCGGCCCCTCCTTCACGTGATCGAGGTAATTGAGGCCGAGGCACACGACCTTGCCAGGGTTCGCGACCGGCAGGGCGAAGCGCAATCCCTGCAACGGGATTCGCGCGGCGGCCGGCGCGCGCGCGACGAGGTCTTGTAGCGGGCGCAGGTCGCCGCTCGTGCGCGCGAGCAGCACGCCGAGATCGGTCGGCGTATTCGCATCGACGGCCTGCAGGTCGACGACCTGATCTGCTTCGACGACGCCGAGCCGCAGCCCTGCGTCGGTTTCGAACCCAACGATCTTCATGCAATGGATCCCGGAAACGGTTGGCGTGGACGGGACTATAATGAAAGCCGGTCCGCGCATCTACCGGCGTGCCGCGCGGCTCGTGGTGCGGCAGGTCGCACGCCCGTCAATCGCTGATGTACTTCTCTTCCTCGGAGACGAGAACGTGAACCGAGAAGGATTGGTCGGCGTCGACCCAGACTGCGGCTTGGCGCCACCCCGCGCCTTGAGCGATCGTGCGGAACAGTTCGGGCGCGTACTTGTAGCTGTTCTCGGTGTGAATCGTCTCGCCGCGCCTGAATTCGAAGTTGCGACCGTCGATCCGCACCTTTTGCCGTGCGCGGCTCACCAGATGCATTTCCACCCGGCTATGCTCGCGATTGTAGAAGGCGTAATGGCAGAATTTTTCGATGTCGAAATTCGCATCGAGCTCGCGATTGATCCGGCGTAACAGGTTGAGATTGAACGTGGCCGTTATCCCCGCAGCATCGTTATAAGCGCTGTGGAGAATGTCGGGGTCCTTCATGCGATCGATGCCGATGATCAGCCGCGCGTCGGGCCCGAGCAGCTTTGCCGCGTGGCGCAGAAACGCCGTCGCCTCATGCGCTTCGAAATTGCCGAGCGTCGAGCCGGGAAAGAAGCCGACCAGCGGCGTGCCTGCTACCTCGGCCGGTAGTTCGAACGGCTGGGTGAAATCGGCCGCGACCGGAAACACTTTCAAACCGGGCAGGTCGTTCTCCAGACGGTTGGCCTCGCTTGCGAGAAACGCGCCGGAAATGTCCACGGGCACATAGGCCGCGACCTGGGCCGCTTGCAGCAGGATCCGCGCCTTGGTCGTGGCGCCGCTGCCGAACTCGATCATCGCCGCGCCGGCCGGAACATGGCTGGCGATCGCCGCTGCGTTGTCGTTCAGGATCGAAAGCTCGGCGCGCGTCGGATAGTATTCCGGCGTACGGGTGATCGCCTCGAACAATTCCGACCCGTGCTGGTCGTAGAAATATTTCGGCGGAATGCTTTTGAGGTCCTGCGACAGGCCGGACCACACGTCCTTGCGGAAGGCAGCACGCGCCGGGTCGCATTTCTCGGCCTGTTGCGAGACGCGTACAGGCGCTGTCATCATATCTCTGATCATGCCGGGAACGGTTGTAACTGCGTCAGACGGAGGACTCCGCAAGTCTGAGCCCGGTGAATTGCCATCGCGCCGGCGGGTAGAAAAAATTGCGGTAGGTCAGGCGCGCATGGCCAACCGGAGTCGCGAACGAGCTGCCGCGCAGCACCATCTGGTTGACCATGAACTTGCCATTGTATTCTCCAAGCGCATCGGCTGTCGCGCGGAAACCGGGATATGGTGCATAGGCGCTGCGCGTCCATTGCCACACAACGCCGAAAGCGTCGTCGATCTCTCCCGTACCGGCCGCCGCTTCCCATTCCGCTTCGCACGGAAGATGCCGTCCGCTCCAGCGAGCGAATGCATCAGCCTCGTAGTAACTGACATGGCATACGGCCGCGGCCGGATCGATCGGACGCAGCCCGCCAAGCGTCATCGCATGCCACCCCCCATCAATCTCGCGCCAATAGCCCGGCGCGCGCCAATTCTCGGCGCTTGCCGTCGCCCAGCCGTCGGACAGCCACAGCGACGGACTATCATAGCCGCCGTCGCGCATGAATGCGAGCCATTCGCCATTGGTCACGAGCGCGCGCGCCACCCGCGCCGGCCCGACGAGCACACGGTGCGGCGGCCCTTCATTGTCGAAGCTGAAGCCGCCACCGCTGTAACCGATGGTGCGAACCTCCTCGCGGAGTTCGACAAAGCGCTCGTGGCCGGCCGGCGTATCGCGGCGGCTGGTTCGTGGCGCCGCTGGGGGACGCGTTTCGCTGACGCTCGCTGCGCCTGCACCCGGAAACCGCCATGACGCGTCGTAGGCGGGCATGAAAGGGTTCTGGGCAAAGGCATGCAAGATGTCGGTGAGCATCAGTTCCTGATGCTGCTGTTCGTGATTGAGGCCGATCTCGAGAATGCGCAACACTTCGCCCAGCCGATCGGTGGCGCAGTTTGCAAGCAAATTCTCGACCGCAGCATCGACATGAGTGCGATAGGCACCGACTTCGGCCACGCTCGGGCGCGTGATCAGCCCCCGCTTGGGCCGTTCGTGGCGCGGCCCGGCCGCGACGTAATAGGAATTGAACAGATAGGCGAAACGCGAGTCGAAGACGCGGTACTCCGGCCTCTGCGGAACAAGCAGGAACTGTTCGAAAAACCAAGTCGTGTGCGCCCGGTGCCACTTGGTTGGGCTGGCGTCCGGCATCGACTGGATGACTTGATCCTCGGCCGACAGCGGCGCCGCTAGCTTTTCGGTATGTGCGCGAACGTCTTGAAAGGTCTGCGCAGCAGCCAAACGCAAGGCATCGTTTGCAGCGAACGCAGGAGGTCTGACGTCGGGAAAACCTGCTGAATCTTCGAGCAATGATCTTACAGCAATCGTCATGGCGGCTATCCGGATCGCGAAACCCCGGCCACGCATACACCCCGGGATAAACTCAACAGCGATGCCTAGGCTGATGTTCCGCCCCGAACTTCGGGCGGCTCAGCCCACCGCGTGGCAAGCTTCACAGAAAATCGTGCCCACAGAGACAGTTGCGCCCGCTCACATAAGGAGCTTTCACGACAGTGCAATGTCGGGCCTATGAAGGACAGACAAATCAAGGTGAAGTCCCGGTCACATCCGCCGCTGCCACCGGGCTGCGGTTGTCGGCCCTAATCGACCACGATCTTCGCGCGCTGGCCGGGCGTGAGCTCATCGTTCGGGCCAAAGCCGTTGAGCACGCGAAAACGCTCGACTTGGCGATCGCTCAAGGCCATTCGGGTCGCCAGCCGCTCGACGGTGTCGCCATGTGCGACGGTTACGATCTTGATGCGCAGGGGCTTTGCAGAAGACGCTTCGGCGAGCGACAGCCGACGAAACGAATTGATCGATTGGCGGAATGAACGGTCGATGTCGGGGACCTTGGTCTTGGTCGCAAAGATAAATCGGAAGATTTCCTTGCCGGAGCGCACGACATACAGGCGGAACCACCAGTCTTCGCCCTTGGCCGTCGCGGTGACTGCGGGATAGCCGCCGATCGTCATCTCTTCGACTGATCCCGGCTCGATATTCTCGATCCACCCGGAATTGATATAGGCGGCGAGCGACGGTTCCGTTTCCAGCCGTACGATGTCGAGCCGGAGCGCCTGATCGCCGCCTTGCTTCGATCCCAGCACCGCTTGGGCGGTATTTTCCAGTGTGAATTCCTCCGGCGCGGTGAAGGCGAAGCCGAGCTTGGGGTGAACGAAGCGGCGGCCGCGCACGAAGCCCTCGACCGGGTCTTCGCCATAGACTAGCCGGTCGAGCGTCGCGCGGAATTCCGCCGCGTTGCGCGCGCCGCCGGTGTATTGGCCCGCAACGTTCGCCGCGTTCTCGATCCGCTCGGGCGTCGCCGGATGCGACGACAGAAAATCGAGCGAGCGGGGATCGGAGCTGCTGGCGGACCGCAAGCCGGCGAAACGGCTCATCGAGGTGAGGAAGCGCACCGCGCCCTGCGCATCGTAGCCGGCGCGCGCGGCGATGCCGACCCCGATCCCGTCGGCCTCGAACTCCTGCGCGCGCGAAAAGTTGGCAAAGGCCAGCTTCGACTTCGCGAGCGCAATCGCGCCGGTCGAATCGGTTGCGGTGTCCAGGGCCGCACTGGCGTCGATGGCGACGCGCCGGGCCTCGTTTTCGCGAAGGGCGGCATGATGAGCGATGACGTGCGCCATTTCGTGGGCGAGCACGCTCGCGAGCTCGGCCTCGTCATTGGCGAGTCCGAGCAAACCGCGCGTGATGTAAAGTTGGCCGGTGGGCAGCGCGAAGGCGTTGATGGTCGGCGAATTGAGGATCGTCACCTTGTAGCGCTGCTCGGGCCGCTCCGACGCCGCCACCAGCCGATCGACGATGCCGGCGATCATCGCTTCGAGCTTCGGATCGGAATAGGCGCCGCCGTAAGCGGCGAGAATGCGCCGGTGCTCGCGCTGCTGAGCGGGCGTCGCCTCGTTCAGCTTGACCGGATCGGGCAGCCCGATTGGCTGGTCAATGTTGATCAGCGATGAGCAGGCGGGAAGCAGCGCTATGAGCGCAGCAATGACCAGCCGCTTGGCGAAGCGGGCGGCGCATCCGGCGCGTCTTCGATCCGCTGTCATCGGCGCCATATTCTGTCCGCCCCCGGCCTCATCGCCCCGCGACGACGGCGATTTGCTCGGGACGCACGACCTCGATGCGAGGCCCGCCCCGCAATTCGACGAATCCACGCACATCCACGCGGCGTCCCCGCAGCCGCTTTGGGTCGATGCCGGCGGCCAGCAATGCGCCTGCGTTCCGCTTCAAAATGACAGCGGTGAAGCTCTCTGACCAGCGGCGGCCGAAATTTATATAGGTCGTTCCCCGACTTTCCCGCACCGAGACGACGTCGCCTTCGACCACGGTGAACCGGCCCCGCCGCGCCGCGATGTCGGCCGGTTTATCGGCGGGCTGCGCGGAATAATCTGGATCGGCCCACAGGCCGAGCGCGGCCCGGCGGGCGTCGCGCTCGCGCGCGCGCAGGCCGGGGAGGCATGCCGGTGGCTCGACGCGCGCGGCAAGACGCGCATGGCCTTGCGCCAAAAGCTCCTGCTGCAGCGACCGCCAAGTCTTGCCCTGCTTGTCCTGCGCGACGAAGCCGAAGGCGAGGGTGCGCCCATAGCGATCCGCCGACGCTTCCTCTTGCCTGAGCGTGATGTCGCGCCCCAGCGTCAGCTCCGCCAAGGCGCGCTGCGCCGCGCGCCCTGCGGCGTTGCGCTCCTGCCCGTCGGCTGTAGCCGCGGTCAGCGGAGCGACCTCGATGGCGGCAAGACGCACCTCGCGTCCGTCCTCGAGCATCAGCGTGCGGCCGTCGATCACGCTTCTGACGCGCCCGGTCGTCACGAGCGGCAGGTCGCAGCCCGCGGCATGCGCGCGTTCGCTCAAAGGGCCTGCCCTCGGCCGGGTCCCCGAATCGGGAAGCGGGGCGGACACCTGCGCGCGGACCGGCAAGGGCGAAGTAGTCAAAATAAGCGCGAGGGCGACAAGGCACGCCCCCGGTCGAACGTGCTTTCGAAAAAATTCGGCAACCCGAACAACGGTTTCCACGTTTTTTGCCCGCCGTGCCGCGCGGCTGCCCAGATTGCGGCATCGGCGGCCGAGTCTGCCGGATTCGCAACCCATTGCCGCCGAATAACCGCGCCAGTGTCATGCGACTATGCACACGCAAAAAAGTCGTTTGTTGGAAAAAGGGGGCGCCATGTCGAAGCACGCGGCTCTTGCCGCAATCGGCTATGCGATTGTAACGGCGCTTACATTTTCACCGACCAGCCCGGCGACTGCCGCCGACTGCCGCGACGCGCCCGGCGAGGTTACGCCCGCGGGCCAGCATTGGTACTACCGCCTCGACCATGCGACCGGGCAGCAATGCTGGTACCTCCGGAAGGCCACGCCAGCCCGATCGACGGAGCCGTCGAAGACGGTGCGGGCGGCGCGCCCAGCCAAGAAGCCCGCTCGCGACGCCGAGCCCCGGAGCAAGAGCTCGAAGGAAGCGCTCTTCCAGGAATTCCTGCAGTGGCAGAAGCGCCAGCCGAAGCCCTGAACGGCGCCGCCGTCTCGTAAGCCTTGCGAAGTCCGGCGTCTTCTGGCGCGCCCCTGACGTTGGCGCTATAAGGCGCGAGCAGGCGGACGCGCTCCGCCATGCGGCCGGTCCCGTAGCTCAGCAGGATAGAGCAGCGGTTTCCTAAACCGAAGGTCACAGGTTCGAGTCCTGTCGGGACCACCAACGTAATCAGACAGTTATGATGACAGCCTTAGTTGCTAGCTACTATCTAGCTACCAGCAGGCCTTCACAGTCGGGGGCTGCCTGTCACAAGCAGCCGCCCAGCCATTCGAAAATCGCCCCCGCCACTACGCTCTTGTCCGCGCTTTGGGTGACGACTGCGGTGCGCATCCGATTTCCTCCAGCTTGTCGACGAGTTGTTGCGCGATGTTCGCCGCTTCCGTG
>JBAPYK010000329.1:0-1706 GCA_049284695.1 Rhodoplanes sp.
GCCACGCGGGGTCGGATTGACCAGGGTGAGAATGCCGGCCTGTTCCTCGAGTGCGATCGAGGTGGTTGGCACCGGGGCCTCGGTGAACAGCCCGAGCGAGCCGAGACGGCCCGGTACGAACGGGAGCGTTGATCGAGTCAGTCAGCGTGACGAAGCTGAAGGCGTCCCTGCTGAACACGTCAAGAATGGGTTCCATTGTCGGTTCTGTCCTGTTCTACGATTCGGCCTTCAGCGGACGACGATGCCGGCCACCCGCAGCTGGTCCCACTTGTCAGATTTCTTGGCGTCGTCATCGACGGTCGCGTCGTAGAAGAGGCCGTAGCGATTGACCTCGGCATGCCGCGTGACCGCCACGGCGATGACATCGGCGCTGGTGGCATCGACGCTGCCCACCAGAACGGCGACCGCGGTTTCCGAACCATCAGCGGCCGTCTCGGGCGAGGGAACGAACTTGCCGCTGGCGGTAAGTTTCCCCAGCACGGTTCCGGGCTGGAGCTGGCCGGCCCCTGAGGCGATGATGACGTTGTCGCGCGACAGCCCACCCTCATCGTCTCCGGACAGGATGAAGTTGCCGGCATGCGGGCTTTCGTCGAGAAACGGTCATAAAGCTCTCCTGTTCGCCGCATTGCTGATGCAGGAATGTCAGGGGTTAGCGTTGCGAGACGGCCGCGACCGCCGCGCGGCGGCGGGCATAGACCTCTTCAGTGCTGATCATGCGCGGCGGCTCGGAGGCTCGGTAGATCCGCGCTCGCCGTCGGCGCCGAGCTTGGGCTGCGCTTCCCGCGCCATCGCGTTGTCGGGAGTGGTCTTGGCGGCGGGCGACTTCGCGAGTGCCAACAACACCGTCTCTGCAGCAAGCTCAGTATCGAAGGCAAAATAATGCGCCAATTCCTCGCGGCCCTCTTGTGATGATCGCCTTGATCCGGTCGCGTTCGCTGGTGCTGCCCTGCTTGATTCCTTCCGTTTCGCCCGTTGGCAGGATTGCGTATGGCGCGCAGAACCTGCGCCTGCAGTCCTTCATGCGACGTCCGACCAGAATACGCCCCGACATAGGCGCCCTTGTGCACCAGCGTGCCCTCGATCGGAATGAGGGCAACCCCGTCCACGATCCAAACGGCTGCCGGCCGCTGTCATCCAGCATCCGGCCTACCTTGTCGCCAATGCGGCCGGCCAGCGGGCGGCCATGCTCGAACGACGCTGTAAGCATGACCACGTGTGCGACGCCAGCCGCGTGGAGCTGCTCAACAATTCCTCCGCCTCCGGCCGGAGACTCGCCGCTTCAAATCACTCGCCGATCGCCATGGCACCGACAACCGCCACGGAGGGCAGCGAAGAATACGTGAACAATCGTCGGCACCGCCGGCCGGTCGCGGATAACTGACCTGATCGTCGAGTACGCTCCAATTGCCACCGGGCATTGCTCCGGTTCCGCGTTCCCGGCCAAGCAGGGTGAGACCGATCGGCTTCGAGCCGGTCATCACCTTCATGTCGAAGGTCTTGACCTTCACGAAGGCCCTGTTGCGCCGATCGCGGATGGTCTTCTTGTGGTCGACGACGTGGAACCGCTTGGCCAGATACCCGTCAGGGTCGGCTTCGACCATGCCGGCCGCCTGCTGAAAGGCGAGGTCGGCGATCTCCTGCGTCGGGCCGATGAACAGGAACTCGGCCCATGGGACCTCGTTCATCAGCAGCGCCGTCACCATCAA
>JBAPYK010000330.1:0-1509 GCA_049284695.1 Rhodoplanes sp.
GGCACGGGATCGACATCGTCAGAAAGGCGATCTCGTGGCCGGCGCGCCAGATTGCCGAAAATGCCGGCGACGACGGCTCGATCGTGGTTGGGAGGATCCGGGAAAACGACACGTACGCGTATGGGTACGACGCGCAGAACGGCGAGTACGGCAACATGGTGTCCAAGGGCATCATCGACCCGACGAAGGTCGTGCGGGTCGCGTTGCAGGGCGCCGCATCGGTGGCCGGACTTCTCATCACCACGGAGGCGATGGTCGCCGAACTGCCGAAGAAAGAGTCGGCGCCTCCGATGCCCGGCGGCGGTGGCATGGGCGGTATGGGCGGCATGGATTTCTAGGCCACTCCGCGGTCTTGTCAGCGAAATGAAAGCCCGGGTGAATCACCCGGGCTTATCTTCGCGAGATTAGCTCCTGCTGTTGACGCAAGTGGTCACCAAGAAGCTTGTATCCTGTTATCGAGAACGCCGTCCGCGGCTCAACCAGGTGGGCGGAAGCACGGAATCGAGCTTCGCCAGGGTCTGCGGCGAAAGGCCCGCGAGCGTTCCCCCGAGATCGATCACGCAGTCGACCGCGAGCACGCCGATGCCGCCGCCATTGGTCATGATGGCGAGGCGATTGCCCTTAAAGGGGCTCAGGCGCCCGAGCGTCTCGGCGGCCGCGAACAATTCGTCGAGGTCGAACACTCGCAACAGGCCGGCGCGCCGGAAGGCCGTGGCGTAGACCGCGTCGACGCCGGCAAGCACCGGTGTGGGTCGCTTGATCATCGTCGTCGTCCTGCTTCTCATGGGTCGGCTTTGATCTGATAATGAGACACTACCGTCGACGCTGCAGCTTGAAGAAGCGTCAATTCGTGGCTTCGGCCGTCAATACGGCGGTCTCGCGACGGCAACGACGGAACCGGCGCGCTCGACTCGCGTCAAGCGGCGCAGGGTGATGGTGTGGTGTTTGATCCTTTCTCTCTGCAGCAGGAATCTCCCAAATCGCTGACGCCTCCACCCCTCCGCCCAGGTTCGTACGCTTATTTCTCGACCTCTATGGCGCTTCGCGTCCGAGACCCCATGTATAAATAGACAAGCAGTGGCTTGTCCGTGAGCTGCCCAAAAAACGGTTATGTCCCAATCGGCAGCCCTGCGGCCATCGGCAACGGTGCGCGATCGGGTGCGGTCTTTCATCGAAGAGCTGGCCCTTCTCTTTAACCCTCACCCTGCCGCCGCTGGCCACGCTCGTCTTCATCCCACAGCCATAATGGT
Organism: Rhodoplanes sp.; assembly: GCA_049284695.1. GTDB lineage: Bacteria > Pseudomonadota > Alphaproteobacteria > Rhizobiales > Xanthobacteraceae > Rhodoplanes. The sequence goes on from JBAPYK010000330.1 coordinate 1,251, forward strand.
AAGGCGCGGAGAGGAACGGTGCGATGACCCAGAAACAAATTGCACCGACAACGCCGGGCGAAACCGCGCGCTAAGTTGATCCAAATCAAAACCGATAAATGCGTGATAACATAATTTTATCATACGTCTGCGCCGGCACCAATCGTTGGTGAGTTGTGAGGAAATCGCCCAGTGTTCGAACTGACGCAATGTCTTGCCGACCTCATTCGCAACCGGGACAGGTTGGAAGAGTTGACGCGAGCCGCGAGGCGCGCGCCCG
>JBAPYK010000331.1:0-3961 GCA_049284695.1 Rhodoplanes sp.
GACGAGAAATGGCAGCACGGAGCCTTCACCAAGGTATTGCTCGACGCGCTGTCTGCCGATGACATCGATACCGACCGTAACGGCGTGATCTCGATGGCAGAATCTGACCGTCACCATGATCACGACACGCCGCCTTAGCCAGGAAAAAATCGAGGCGCGGATCGAGATGTGTGTCGCCCACTTGCGCGAGTTCGCGGCGCAGACCGCGGTCGAGGAGCTGCCTGTGCTGCGTTCGCCGGATGGAAAAGGCAATGGCTATGGTGAATGAAGTCCGTTACACGATTGCAAATTGGACGAGCTTGCGCAGAGGTATTGCGTCCATGGTGCGCTCATTCCGGAGACCACCTTTCGGATTTTGGAGGCTCTAACGTGACTCGTAGGGTGTCAGCAAAAGAGCGCGCATACCTCACTGGTTTCGTGCTCGGCTATTGCCTCGGTAAACGCGAGGCGAGCAAGGAGCTTCGTCAGATCGGCGACGAGTTCGAAGCTAAAGGCGATCAGTTACGCGCCGAAGTCAGCAAGACGATCGCTGAGATACGACAGCAATGGGGTCTTGGACCGCCTGATCCGGATCGACTGAAGATCACCGTGCAGTAGTGGCAAGCGGGGAGCCAGCCAGGCGGCCGCTGATGGTCGCGGCGATCGGGTGCTGATCCGCTCAGGTCCGTTCACAGACAAGCTTGCGATCTACCAGGGGCAGAGCGGGGCTCAGCGCGTTGCCGTTCTTCTGCAGCTTCTTGGCGGTTCGCGCGAGGTCACGTTGCCGCGGACTGCGGTGATGGCGATCTAAGCAGCCAACCAGCGCCTTTGGCGCGCCATTATGAGTGAAAATGGTGGCGGCGCGGGCCGGTTTGTCCGAGTCTCTCCACGGGCGATCGTGTTGAGGCTGACAACTCTGCGGTGGCTTGCGACCCCGATAAGCAGTCCGGCCCGCGCTGCATAGAGGTACCATTTTTTGTCGCCCCCGGAAACGGGGAGCACGCGTGGCAGTGTCTCGACTCTACCTGCGGCGTCACGGTCGCCTTCCTTTGGATGGAGGCGAAGATGCAAGTGATAATTGAGCGGTGCGCCGGGTTTGACGTGCATCAGGAGGCGGTCGTTGCCTGCGTCTTGATCGGCGCCCCGGGCGAGCGGCCGAGGAAGCAGGTGCGGACCTTTCGGACGATGACGCGCGATCTGGAAGCGTTGCGGGACTGGCTGCAAGAGTTTGGGGTGACGCAGGTCGGCATGGAGAGCACCGGCGTTTACTGGCGCCCGGTCTATGCCGTGTTGGAAGGGCATTTCGACCTCATCGTCGGCAACGCCCGGCATATCCGTAACGTGCCGGGTCGCAAGACCGATGTGAAGGATGCCGAGTGGATCGCCGATCTGGTCCGCCATGGACTGATTGCTAAGAGCTTCGTTCCGCCGGCGCCGCAGCGCGAGTTGCGCGAGTTGCTGCGCTATCGCCGCAAGCTGGTGGAGAGCCAGGCGGCCGAGCGCAACCGGCTCCTGAAGCTCCTGGAGACGGCCAACATCAAGCTGGCCAGCGTCGCCAGCGACGTCTTCGGGGTTTCCGGGCGCGCCATGTTGAAGGCTCTGATCGAGGGCAGCGCCTCGGCCGAGGCGATGGCGGATCTCGCCAAAGGGCAATTGCGCCGTAAGCGGGACGATCTGGTTCTGGCGCTCGAAGGGCGGATGGAGGAGCACCATCGTTTCCTACTGGCGACACAACTGCGCCGGCTCGAAGCGGCCGAGCAGGATATCGCCGCCCTCGACGACCGCATCGAAGCAAAGCTCGCACCTTACTGCGTTCAGCACGCCCTGCTGATGCAGATCCCTGGCGTCGACTGGGTCGTCGCCGCCGCCCTCATCGCCGAGATCGGTGTCGATATGAGCGTCTTCCTCAGCGTCTACCATCTCGCCGCATGGGCCGGCGTGTGTCCCGGCAACCATGAGAGCGCCGGCAAGCAGAAGAGCGGGCGCGCCCGCAAGGGCAATGTCCATCTGCGCACCATGCTCGTCGGCGCCGCCATTTCCGCCGCGCGGACCAAGGGCAGCTACCTCAAGGACAAGTTCCACCGCCTCAAGGCGCGCCGCGGCACCATGCGCGCGGCTCTCGCCATCGCTCACAAGATCCTCGTGGCTGCCTATCACATGCTTGCCAAGGGCTTGCCTTACCGCGAACTCGGAGAAGCCTACCTCGACCAGATCGCCCAGACCCGAACCGTCGCCAACCTCAAACGACGTATCGAGCGCCTCGGCTACAACGTCACCCTCGAACCAAAGGCCGAGCCCGCATGACCCCACGTCCACGCTAAAGCTATTTTCATGGCAGAGTTGCGCGCGATCGACATGGATATCCTCCCACATCCGCAGATCGCCAAAAGCCGACGCCCAATTAACGACGCGAATGGGATGGACCGGCCGCGCTCCCGCCCCCAACGGCTCTCAGAGTGCGCGGGGGCTTGTCAGCAGAAGGAGCACCACCATGCCCCGCACGACCACCTTGCACGCAGTGACCACCATCGGAATAGATATGGGCAAGACGACACTTCACATGATCGGCCTCGATGCGCGCGGCGCCATTGTGCTGCGAGAGAGGGTGTCGCGCGGACGCATCGCGTCGAGGCTTGCGAACGTGCCACCCTGCCTCATCGGCATCGAAGCGGGAATGGCGACACACTATGTCGCTCGTGAGCTTACCGAGCTTGGCCACGATGTGAAGCAAGTTCCGGCCACGTATGCAAAGCCGTTTCGGCAAGGGCACAAGAATGATTTCCGAGATGCCCATGCCGTGGCCGAGGCCGTGCAACGGCCAACAACTCGCTTTGTTCCAGCCAAGACCAACGAGCAACTGGATCTGCAAGCGCTGCATCGTGTGCGGTCGCGCCTGGTCAGCGAGCGAACTGCAGTGATCAATCAGATTCGCGGCTTTCTTCTGGAACGCAGTATCATCGTCCGGCAGGGACTGCGCTTCCTTCGCCAGTTGCTGCCCGACATCTTGGCCAAGCGAACGGACGTTCTTTCACCGCGCATAGTGCGCATCGTCATTGACCTTGCCGGTGACTGGCGGCAACTCGATGAGCGGATTGAAACCGTGACCGATGAGATCGAGACGTTGGCGAAAAGTGAGGACAGTTGTCGAAGGGTGATGACCGTGCCAGGCATCGGCCCCATCATCTCAAGCGCAATGGTTGCGGCGATCGGCAGTGGAGTCGCCTTCACGAAGGGGCGGGATTTTTCGGCTTGGCTGGGCCTCGTGCCCAAGCAGATGTCGACCGGAGACCGAACCATCCTCGGGCGCATCTCCAAGCGCGGCAACGGTTACTTGCGCATGCTCTTCATGCAAGCAGCCCGGGTCATTCTGTTGCGGCCGGCGAACTGGCCGAAACACGGCTTCGGAGTCTGGCTCGTTCGCGCCGCTCAGCGCCTACATCCGAACGTTTTGGCCGCGGCGCTTGCCAACAAACTGGCGCGGATCGCCTGGACCGTGCTGGTGCAAGAGCGCAGCTATCAGGCGCGTGTCACGAAGGCAGCAGCCTGAAATGAAGGCGCTCAGGTTCACCAAGGGGATGGCCGCCGCCTCACGTCGGCGCCCGTCGCTCGCCGGATTAGGCGAACGAGCGACGGTGGCTCCGAGGGGACGGCTCAGGCTGATCCCAGGAGCAAGAGTTGGCTTTCCCGCCAAGGTCTGCGAGTCGAAATGAGGAGATGGAGAAACGGTCTCGCCGGCGCGTTCGTGATCAGGTGGCACATATGGCCTTCGGGGCCGAGACGCGAATGAGATCGAGCGCGCGCGGATATCCATGATGGCCAGGGACACAAACGTTCCGTTCACAGAAGTGCAAGACCTGTCACCTCCAAATCATCACTTTCGGCTTGCAACGCGCGGCCGGTCCGGCCGCGTGCACCGGCGCGTAGCCTCCACCGAGCTGCCAGCGCCCAAGAAACGAAACCATTCAACTACCCGGGGCTTCGG
>JBAPYK010000332.1:0-2013 GCA_049284695.1 Rhodoplanes sp.
GTTGCCTCGGCAGCCCTTCCTCTGGCTATGATGGAGATTAGCTGGATTGGACAATCTACGGCTTGCGGCACGTACCGGACCGGCAAAAGCCCTCGCCTTGGACTGTGCCGGCGCCAGCATGCGGGCCGTTGTTTGTCAATCCCTCTTTCCACTTGCGACATCCTTTCGCCGGGATCTTGCTTCTGTCCGGGGTCGGCGCGACGACCGCCACCTGATGGGGTTCGAGAGGACAGGTCGGCCAATCTAGAGTGAGCGTGGTCTGTTGCCACGACCCGGATTACGGCCTGACCTGATCCATCGTCCCGGCGTCGGGACCTCGCTTCGGGAGGCTGGTGTCATGCCCCGCCCGAAAGCCCTTGTCGTTTCTCCTTCTCTTTAGTCAGATTCCTTTGTTCGACTGCGGCGGCCATTCCTTCGTCCCGACCGGGGACTTGGGGAGCGTCGCGCGCAGGCACTGTCAAGGATGGCCACTTGGCCACCGAAGGCTTGTCCTTGGCGGTGCCGAGCACGGCGCTACGCTGGCTGGGTCGTGAACGTCGTGCCATCGACGAGCATCCGATGCATGATGACGGCGAGCTTGCGGGCGAGCGCTACCTTTGCTTTCTTCATGCCGGCCCGCTTGGCGATCCGCATCGCCCAGCTCTTGAGAGCCGTGCAGCCCTTGACTGGCCTGGTGATGATGATGTGGGCGCTTTCGTAAAGCGTCGCCCGCACCGAGGCGTCGCCGATCTTGGAGATGCGACCGATGCGGTCGGTTTCCCCCGATTGATATCGTGTCGGCGTCAGACCGAAATGGGCCCCGACGGTTTTCGACGAGGTAAACCGTGTCGGGTCGTCGATCGCCGCCGCATAGGTCAGCGCCACGATGGTGCCGACGCCCGGCACCGACATCAGAAGCCTTGCGCGCATATCGCTGCGCGCCATGGCACGCAGCCGCTTCTCGAAACCGCTGAGCTCGCGCCGCAGCGTGGCGCGCACCGCGAGCATCGCGGTCACGATCACCTCCAGGCTCGGATGGCCTTCGACAAGTTCACGGATGCGCGCTTCAAATTGCATCGGCGCAACCTTGCCAATCTTGAGCCCGAAGCCGCGTAGAACACCGCGCAGGCTCATCTCGACCTCATGAAGCGCCTTCTGCACCAGCTTGCGCGCGGTCAGCATCGCGCGTGTCTCCTGTGCTTCCATCGATTTGCAGTGGACCGGGCGAAACCAGCCCAGTCGCATCAGTTCGGCAATGCCCTGCGCATCCTTGCGGTCCGTCTTCACCGGCATGATCTTGAAAGCGTTGCGCACGTGCCGCGTCTCCAAAAGCTCGACCGCAAGCCCCGCATCGCGCATCGCCGCATAGAGCCACTGCGATAACGGCCCCGCCTCCAGTCCGATCCGCGTCAGCTCCAACCCCACCGACCCAAGCCAGGCGATCAGCGCCTCGGGCTCGCTCGCAACCCTCGCTTCCCGTACAACCTTGCCGCTCCCGTCGATCACGCACACGTGCGAAGCTTCCAAAGACACGTCGATTCCTGCATAGTAGCTCATGGTCGTCCCTCGATGATGCTTGGAGCTGGCCATGCCAGACTCCGTTGCTTTGACACCATCAATCTGAGGGACGACTCCTTATCCGCCGACTAAAGCCCACAGCCGCGGCGGCAGGCCCGTTACACCATCTAGAGATAGGAGCGTGTGGGCGCGGATTCCAACCCGCGCCCCTTTTTCTAGGGCGACTGCCATGTACACAGATCATCACCGCTGTCTCCAGTGCGGAAACCGCGTCCGGCCGTTATTGACCGAAGACGAGATCGGCGCGGCAGGGCTTTCTTCCGACGGTACCTTTCGCGATACGCCGTATTGGTTTTGCTCCGTGGAATGCTACCGAAAAGCCGTTGGCAAGTTCCTTAATCCGCGGTTTTGGTTTGATAAGTCCGTCTATGATGATCCGGAGTTCCGCGCTCTGCACCGGAAATGGTACGACGATTACAATGAAGGGTTCAATCATTCTGTCTTGTGGATGTTATT
>JBAPYK010000333.1:0-3968 GCA_049284695.1 Rhodoplanes sp.
TAATCTTGCCGACTGGGCAATATCGCAGATAGCACAATTAGTTGGCAGGCTTGCTTAATCTAACGGCAATTTGTTGCGGCAATCGGAGAGGAGCGCAGCGGGCGCTTGGTCGCGCGATCAAACCAACACCGCGAGTTTGTATGCAGCGGCCGAGGGTCACGCGCAATTTGCACGGCGGTCAGCGCCGGCGCGCCCGCCCGGTCGGCTGCTGGGACTGCCCGCCACCGTACAAAGGATTTTGCGAACACATGCCGCCACCGCCGCTGATGGCCGTCCGACACTGCTCGAAATTGGAATAGTAGCAGCTCTCCCTGCCGTTACCGTAATACGCGCACCATGGGTAGACCCGAGCGTCTTGCGCGGGTGCCGGCAGTGCGTCGAGCGTAAGGCTCAAGGCCGCCATGGCGAAAAGCGCGGAACGCATGGGTTTCTCCCGCTGTCGACGATCAATCAGCTCAGACGTCCAGCCCCGTGCTTACATCGAGGCTCCGCTAGCACCGGGGGCGCTCGAGCCTATGTAGGAACGCCAACGCCTATTCGCCAATTCAGTAACAGCTCCATCTCCACGGCGGTCACGCGAGTAATCCGGCATCTGATAATATATTAGACGTCTTGGCTCGTCCGCGGTTCACAGGCGGCATCTCCGCCGGCGCGTCTTGGCGGGTTTGTCGAGGCGTTCCAATGTCGTGGTTGCCCGGAAGGAGGGGTGCAATGACCGAGAAACATTATCATCTTACGAATGAGCACACCCACATTCTCGTTGGTCTTTCCAAGGACATTAAACAGAATATCGTTCATCACAGTCACATCGACGGCTTCGGTGAAGACGAGCTGGCAAAACTCTACAATCTCCCCGTTGAGGTCGTGTGGGCGATTCTCGCTCACCAGCAATAGGGATTTCGCGTTTCGGTGGGGCCGCCTCCGGGCGGCCTTTTGCATTATCCTCGACGTCGCAACTACTGACTCGTCATACGCGGGCTTGTCTCGACCGAGACCGACACTGGCTTACCGTGGATATATAGCGTAGCGCAGGCCGTCAGCTACTAAACTCAGGTCACCAATCGCGCCTGTCGGGGCGGTGCCCAGCGGGGATGGTCCGATTCCACACCGAATCGACATCACTTGTCGTGGCCGGAGCAAGCCGGAAACCCGCGTGGCCGATCGCACTGAGAAGAGCTCGCACAGTGTTCCTGTCTTTCTCCCGATCATGGGCGCTTAGACCCTCAAATGGCGTGATACTTGGATGGATCAATTGTTCGTCGTCGCGTGCAGGGCCGCTTCGCCAACCGCGGTCGATGCGGTCAGCAATCCAGCGGCGGTGTTCGACCCGTGCGAGCGTCTCAAGCTCTTCCGCTGTCACCTCATTGGTTGCGCCCCCGTGCGCGGGAAGGAGCCGCAGGCCAACCGACGCGAAGAGAATAGCCGCATGTTCCGCCGCTGCGCGATTGGCTTCGCGCAGGTTTTCGAGCAGGTCCGCCCAGGCGGCGAGCGCAGCTGTAGAGCCAGCGCCTAACGTATTCTCAGCGTGAAGATAATTTTCATGCAGAGCGATCGCGATTTCGTCACCGCGCTGGTCAAGCACGCGCTCGATCGCCTCCGGCCGGACTAACCCTCCAAAAGCGATGAGGTCCTGGAAGGTCCGATCTCTGACCTCTGTCTCGCCGAGCCGAGCGAGTACGCGGTCCTCTTTCGACCGATGCACGAGGATCGGTTGGCCGCGGAGCCCGAACCGGTTTCCTGGGCGCCGTAAGGCCAAGGCCGTTGCAACTGCATCCTCATCCGCGCGCAAGATCACGACCAGTTGGGGGGCGTCAAACGTTATGCGATCGTCGGACGGCGTCTCCCCCGTCGGGAGAAGGCCCGCTCCCTGCGGAAGGATCTCGAAGCGCGCGACAAGGTCGAGATCGGGCTTCGCTGAGCGCCAGATCGCGAACGCGGCCGCTTCCGCCTCGTCCAGAACGAGGGAAATTAGAGGTAATGCTTCGGGGTGATCCTGACTCGATATTACAAGCTGCATAATAATCTGTTGCCAATTGGCATAAAGTCCAATTACTAGCAGTCCGCTCCTCTCGCTAGGAGAGGCTTTGAGGAAGACCGGCGCAAATCGCCGCAGCTCTATACGAAGCCCCTCGCGGTCTGGACATAGGCGGTGGTATCGGATGTTGTGCTTGCGGGCGAGGCCGTCGAGCGCGGCGTCGAGCTCACGCGCGAGGTCTTCGCGCTCGATCATGACGCCAAGCAGGAGAGGCGCCAGATCGTCGGATCTTTTCTCCGCGGCGGCGAATGCAAGCATGGCGAGATCAATATTGTCGATATCGTCGCCTAGCGTAAGGAATAGTGCCGACGCCTCCGCGATGTTCAGCGCGCGAAACGTTACGGATTGGAATGGATCGGCTTCGACGAAGGTGATGCCGAGCGCGTCCAGGGACTCACACCGCGCTGGGTCAGAAACCGGTGCCACGGTGACGATGCGCCGCCCTCTTTCGGCCAGAGTATGGAGCGCCGCCTCGTTGAGCTGCGCCGTGCCGCAGAGCACCACGTGCCCTTTCACATACGGCATTAACGCAAGACGGATCGGACGTGTAATCGCGCCGACAAGCACGTTAATGGTTGCCAAGATCGCAACGAGGGGCACCAGGAGCCGAGCGACCTGAAGCTGCCAGGGGATGCTGTCGTATAGATCGGCCGGAAACTGCAGTGTTACGAGTTGCGCCGTACGGAAAATGTTGTCAAACCAGTTGCTGAGGTTCGCTGGCGGCTTATTGATTGTCCAACCCCAAAGACCGAGCCCAATCGCGACAGCTGCGGCGGCGATCTGTATTACTCTCTGCCGCCGTTCCAGGATTCGTCCGAGACGAACGGACCGCACCGTGAAACCGCGAATGAACTTCTCGGCAATCGTGGCGAGGCGAGAGATCATTCGACGAGCTCACGACAAATACCAAAGCAGTGTGGCCAGCGCGTCAGGTTCGTGCTCGGAAGTGCGTGTGGATATTGGATGGGCTTCACGTCCATGTTTCGTAATCCCGAAATCGGCAGAAAAGCCGAAAGTTTATATATTATCTGAAATTTCAATCACCACGACGATATATTAAGCCTATCGTCGGTGGTCTGTCAGCCTGATAGAGATCACGTTTGTATTCGCGGGTAAGTCTGGGAGCTCTTCACGGAAAACCCCCTCAACGAAACCGATGTCTGCACAGTACCACTCCTCTCCCGCGACCTTGATAGCGGTGAGCCCATTTGGTGTGGCGATGGCACCCCTCCCAGAAATTTGAAGTCGCAGGCAATCTGCAAATTGCCCGGCTGCCGACGTGCGTGCCCGATGAAGCTCCTCAATGCGTTTGTTGATGGGGATCATATTGACAGCACCAAACTGATTTGACTGCCATGTCGAGGACCACTCGTTGCCCTGTTTGAGCGGTCGTTTGAGCACGTAATTTGGCGGGTTTTTCGGCTGCGGTACATTCTGGCCAGCCGACTGCAGCGCGATTTCGGCGATGCCGCCCACTTCCTCACTGATAAAGCGCAACTGGATTTGATCGAACTGTTGGGTCTCCTGCGGTGTTACGGCGCGGCCGTTCAAGGTACGGGTAGGCAAGTTTGTGACCATGCTGGCAGCCTTGATCGGATCGCCACTGTCGGCCGCCCGTCGAATGATGAGGGAGTAACTCCACATAAAGCGTATCCATCCGGTAGGGGCCGCGGGGATGGCGCTTTCGGAAGCGACGGCGCCGCCATTTCAGGCGGCGCGGGCGACCGGGATCGCGCGGCGCCAGTTCCACGGCAGCAGCGCGGCGAGGTCGATGATCTTGTGGTCGGCGATCCGGGCCAGAACGTCGGCGAGCCAGGCCTGGGGATCGATGTCGTTGAGCCTGGCCGTTTGAATCAATGTCAGCATGACCGCGGCGCGCTCGCCCCCGCGATCGGAGCCGGCAAACAGCCATGACTTCCGACCGAGCGCAATC
>JBAPYK010000334.1:0-2645 GCA_049284695.1 Rhodoplanes sp.
CGCGTCCTGCGCGGGGTGGCCCGGCAGGGGAAGAAAGTCGCTCGGCCGCCGTTGCGGGCAGACGATCGAGGCGCAGCCGGCCCTCGGCCAGATTCGCCCATCCGCGGTTCGCGTGGCGCGCCCGGAGCGAGCGCAAGGAGACGTGGCGGCAATAGGCTGTATGACGCAAGAGGACGAACGCACTGCGCGGAAAGACTTGCGCTGGCGCACCAACGGCGGCGATGCAAGCTCGCGAAGATACTGCAGGCCTGACCCAACTTCGAAGGTTTGGTCGCTTAACACGAGCGAAAACCCCATGGATGCTGGGGTTTTTTGAGAGGGTTCCGATTTGTGGTGCTAAAGATTTCTGGGTGTTGGGACTCGAGATCGCCTTGTCCCAACGAAGAAATTGTGATTCCGTCAGCAACCACGGTGGCGCTCTTCCGACGCCGCTGTCAACGAAATCGACGTGCGAACCGGCATTCCTGGCCAGGTTACTCCGCATATTCTTTTGCACCACAGATGCACGGCTGTGGTGCCTAAAACTTCAGAAGATCGTTAACGCACTGATTTTGCGAGCTATTTAAATTGAAAGTGTAGAGTCGAGGAGAGGCGCGGTGACTTGGGCCATGCGGCAACGCTCCGGTTCCTCTCCCCGCTCATCGAACCGGATGGGCAGTTTTCCTGCGTCCGGCTCTCGGACAAGACCTCAGGCCTTCGCCCTCGGGAGGCTACGAACTAACGAGCTCAGCTGAACGAGCCCCAGCGTGTCATAGAGGAACTCATACGAGAAGCATCGCGCTCCCGTGTTGCTGATCTTGTGCTTGTTGCGTAGCCACCGGCGTAGCCGAAGCGGGGTGTAGCGATCGATCGCGCGATACGCTTGGTACACCGGTCCCAGGCTGTAATAGTTTGCCCAGCCGACCAACAGGCGATTGAGCCCCGTCACCATCTCTTCGGCACTGAGCCACAGGACATTCCGTGCGGTCGCGTGTCGGATTTTGCCGATCACGCGCTTCACGCTCGCCTTCGACGGTTGCGGGCATAGATAGGCACGCCCCGTCTTCGGCGAGTAGTACCGTCCGAAGTCGTATCCCAGGAACGCAAACCGCTCCTGGGGAAGTCGCCGGATGTGGGTCTTGGCCTCGTTGACCGTGAGCTTAAGCTGCATCATGAGCCGCCGCATTTCGGACATCGCCTCCTCGGCGTTGCCTCTGCAGCAGATCACGAGATCATCAGCATAGACCACGATCTTTGCGCCAAGCCTCGCTTCCAGACCTCGCCTCTTCCATCCCACCACAAATCGCCGCATGTACAAATTGGCGAGCAGTGGGGAGATCGGAGCCCCCTGAGGAACCCCGCGACCCGTGTCCCTGGCGGTTGTCGTTCGGGTCTTCCCTCCTCTGCCGTCGTCTTCTTCAACCGGCGCCTCCAGCCACATCTTGACCAGATGCAGCAGATGCCGGTCAGAGACCCGGCGCGCGACCGATTTCAGAAGCTCGGCATGGGGAATCGATCCGAAGTAGTCCGCAAGGTCGGCATCGATGATCCGCGTGTATCCCTCATTGATCAGACGGTTGACACGGTCAACCGCTGTGTGGGCGCTCAGGTTCGGTCGGTAGCCGTGTTGTTCCGCTGGCATGTCGACTTCGAAGATGGGTTCCAATACCACCACCGCAGCCGTCATCACCACGCGGTCGGCAATCCGAGGAATCCCGAGCGGCCGAAGTTTCTTGCCCTCCGCCTTCGGAATCCACACCCGTCGGACTGCCTCGGCTCGGTACGTCCTCCTGTGCAGTTTCTCCGCCAGTTCACCCAGCCAGCGATCTTCTCCATACGCCGCGATGTCCGCAAAGTCCTGCTTGTCCACGCCCGGTGCGCCTTGGTTGGCCTTGCACCGATCGTAGGCGTATTGCAGCACGTCCTTGCGATACAGCTTGTCGTACAGAAGATAGAACCGATAGCTCGGCGCACCCTTCGCTTTCGCCTGTAACGCCATCTGCAGCTTCCGAACGCTTTCCGGAGGTTCCAGGACCACAGCCCAATCTCCTTGTCCTTTGCTACTTCCTGCGTTGTCTTGAACCAGGGCCCCTTCCCTCCGCCGGCATTACCCGGCTTCATCGGTACAGTACGGACCCCTCCGCCACCCCGAGCAGCCCGGCCTGTCCCTCGCGGGCGTCCGGTTGGCTGGTCACGCCCCAGCCACCAATCGGGGTTTCCCGTGTTGCGTCGATCTCCCTGCGCATGCGTGCCACCGCCAATACCCCGGTGGAACCGCTGAGTGCTTATCTCGCTCTCTTCCCCAGCGGCGACAGCCTTCCCCGCTTCTACGTCCGGGTCGGCTTCCACATCACCCTTTTCGGGGCCTGCTCGACGTTCACTGCACGTTGCAGCCCGCATGCTCGCCGAGTCACCAACAGTGACCCTCTACACCAGAGGCTTCAGCCGTTTCGTCACCTCCACGACTGCTCCGATTGCTACCGGCCGGAGCGAAAGTTGCCGGGTGGGTCTGTCTCCCACTGGGAAATCGCGCCTTTGCACGGCGCACGCAGAAGTTGGGTCAGACGACTTCCGGCACCGGCGAAAAACGTCCGTCCTCCCCAAGCATTTCCAGCACGCCGGTGCGGATGCCGAAATAGCATCCGTGAAGCCGCAGCCGGCCGGCT
>JBAPYK010000335.1:0-2266 GCA_049284695.1 Rhodoplanes sp.
ATCGGGCACATACATGAGCGACCTCTGGGCGAGATACATCACCCCCACGATCCCGCCATAGGCGACGATCACGCCAACAGCGAGCTGGAGCAGCATCGGTCGTTCTTCCTTCGTCGCGCGTCAACATTCACCCGCTGCCGAGCTGCGCGCCGAATCGAGCGTGCAAGAAATCCGGCCTCATGTGAACAAGACTCCGGGTCGCTGTCTTATCACCCATGTGCTCCCCTTATCGAACGGTTCCGCTTAAGAAGGTCCCGAATGCTCTGGGGGCTACCTTAGATTTCTGCGCAAAAAAATAGAAGCTAGCCCAATGCTTTGAGGATAAAGCGAGCCAATGCGTTTCGAATTTTGACTAAAGTATGACTATTGTTCACAGGAGATGCCACACAAAATAGATAAAGCACATCAGTTCCGGATTCCGATAAAGCGTTGATTTGCCATTGACTTCCCGCGGCGCAATGAGTGGCCCTCAGGCAGGCCGGCTCGGTTTGCACTAATCATAGCCCTACCGGAGCCATTGCAGGCCTATCGGCGCCATGGAATCCTTCCGGCGTCTGCCGCAGGAATGTTGAATTCACAAGTTTTGATAAAGACTGCATGCGCGTCGTTTGTCGTATCTGTCGCATGCTCACCGAATATCTTGTGGGCGTATCGGCATTACCTTTTGAGCAACTCTGTTTAAGTGCAGCTCTAGCCGCGAGGAATCCGGTGAGCGGTTGCGTTGCGAAGCCTGCCGGAACATTTGCGGGTCAAAAAATGAAAAAGATGTATCAAGTACGATCCACTGGCCGTCCTCGTAGCACCTCAAGAACAACCGCCGCTTGGGCTGAGGCCTTCCGTCGATCGAGAATGACGATGATGCGGCCGCTCGGAAGCTAATCCCTGCGAACGCCCGGTGCCCGCCCGAGGACGCGAGGCCGCCGGATTAAATCTATCACCCGAGTTCGAACATCGATGACGTGTGCGCTTGCGCGCTTCGTCTTCCGCATATCTGGCATGTGTTTGCGCGCCCTGGGCGGAGCGCGAGAGGCGAGGCTATGATGAACACCGATCAGGATCGATGGTCGCGGATCAAAGGACGTTTGCGCGCCGAGGTCGGCGAAGACATTTTCTCAAGTTGGTTTGGCCGAATGGAGTTCGAAGGCGTCGACAGCGAGACCGTGCGTCTGTCGGTTCCGACCCGTTTCCTGAAGAGCTGGATTCAATCGCACTATAGCGATCGCGTGCTCGCCTGCTGGAAGGACGAAGAACCCTGCGTGCGCCGCCTCGATCTGACCGTTCGGACGGGCTTGCTACGAATTGGCGCGCCCGCGAGCAAAGCGTTGCCGCTGCGCCGCAACGGCGAAGCTGGCCCGATGGCGGCGAATGACATTAACGGGCACGCCTCCCTGCCGCGGATTGCGTCTGGACAGGGCTCCTTCGGCGGATCGCCGCTCGATCCGCGCCTGAGCTTCGACACCTTCGTCGTCGGACGGTCCAACTCACTTGCCCATGCAGCGGCGAAGCAGGTTGCCACGGCGACCCGCGATAATCCAGTCATGTTCAATCCATTCTACGTCCATGCGCAGGTGGGTTTGGGCAAAACTCATCTCCTGCAGGCGATCGCCTGGGCGGGCAACGCGGCCGAGCGTCGAATGCTTTATCTCACCGCCGAGAGATTCGTGTTCGGCTTCGTGTCGTCGCTGCGTACCCAAACCATCCTCGCCTTCAAGGAATTACTGCGCTCGACCGACGTGTTGCTGATCGACGATCTGCAGTTCCTGCAGGGCAAGTCGACGCATGCTGAGTTCTCTCATACTCTGAACGCGATGATCGATGCCGGGCGGCAGGTAGTTGTCGCCGCCGACCGGCCGCCGCCCGACCTCGAGAATCTCGACGACCGGGTCCGCTCGCGGCTTGCCGGCGGCCTCGTCGTCGAGATGAGCCCGCTCTGCGAGGAGCTGCGGTTGGAAATTCTGGTGGCGCGCGTCGCCGCCGCCCGCGCGCATCACCCGGAATTCGACGTGCCGGCTTCGGTGCTGTCCTACATCGCCAAGTGCGTCGCCAATAACGGGCGCGACCTCGAAGGCGCGCTGAACCGGCTGCTCGCGGTCAGCAAGCTCACTGGTCAGCCGATCACGCTGGAGCTTGCCGAGCGGGAGATCCGCGACCTGATCCGTCCGGCCGAGCCGCGCAAGATCAAGATCGAAGAAATCCAACGGATCGTTGCGCGCCGCTACAATGTCAGTCGCGCCGATCTCATTTCCTCGCGGCGCACCGTCATTGT
>JBAPYK010000336.1:0-4013 GCA_049284695.1 Rhodoplanes sp.
AGCGTCAGGACGACGATGATTTCATTCTGCCCAGTCGGCGTCTGCGACACAATGCGCGCCGGCAGAATATTCAGGATGCTGGTGGCCTTGGGAGCCTCGCGGGTCAGGCTGACATCGCTTGCCGCGATTCTCAAGCGGCGGCGCTCACCGATGGCGACGCGTGAACCGGGAACGAGCAGACGCCCTCCGGCGATGCGGAACGTGAGAATACCGTATGCCGCGTCATATTCTTCGGCGACCGCATCGAAGCTGACGGCAGCGTCACGGGCCGTGGCCAGCGGCAGCGACGGATCGCTCTGCACGACATTGAGTGGTCCTACCGCAATCACCCCGCCCGCCTGCATCAGGACGAGATGGTCGGCGAGGCGCTCGAGCTCGGTCATGTCGTGGCTGACATAGATGACCGGAAGCGCAAGCCGTTCGTGCAGCCGTTCGAGAAAGGGTAGGATTTCATCTTTCGTCAGGCGGTCGAGCGCGGACAGGGGCTCATCCATCAACAGCAGCTTCGGCTGCGACAGCAATGCGCGCCCGATAGCCACGCGTTGACGTTCTCCTCCCGAGAGATTCTGCGGCGAGCGGTCGAGCAAGGTCTCGAGGCCGAGCAGGTCCAATACCTCGTCAAATGCAATGGGACCCGACCCCGAAGCCGCTTCGCTGCGCGGCGTGCCGTAGAGCAGATTGCGCCTCACCGAAAGGTGCGGAAACAGGCTTGCCTCCTGGAAGACATACCCGATCGCGCGCTCGTGCGGCGGACGGAATGACGTCTGGTCCTGCCACACTTCGCCATCCACCGTGCACAAGCCGTCGGGCAGATGCTGGAGCCCCGCCATGCAACGCAGCACCGTAGTCTTGCCGCATCCGGATGGACCGAACAGCGCCGTAACTCCGATCGCGGGCACGGTGAATGCGGCATCGAGCGCGAAGCGCCCAAGCGTGCCGCGGAAGGCGGCTCGAATGGTCTTGGGCTCGCTGGCGTTCATGCGCCGGTGCGCGCAACGCGCCTTTCGATCAGGGCAATGCTGAGGATGACCGCGAAGGCGAAGGCCACCATGCCGGCGGCCAGGATGTTCGCTTCACGCCACTGCGACGTCTCGACATAGTCGTAGATCGCGACCGACAGCACTTTCGTCTCGCCCGGAATATTGCCGCCGATCATCAGTACGACGCCGAACTCGCCGACCGTGTGGGCAAAACCCAGCACCGCGCCGGTGAGGAATCCTGGCCGCGCCATCGGGAGGGCGACCGTCCAGAAGACGCGTCGCGGGGAGGCGCGCAGGGTCGCGGCGACCTCCAGCGGCCGATCGCCGATTGCGGCGAAGGCATTGCGGATCGGCTGCACGACGAACGGCATCGAGTAGAAGACCGAGCCGATAACGAGGCCCTCGAAGGTAAAGGCGAGCGTGCGCGCGCCCCAGAGCCCGGCGATCAGGCCGCCCGGCCCGTAAGGCCCAAGCATGAGCAGAAGATAAAAGCCGAGCACCGTGGGCGGCAGCACCAGCGGCATGGCGACGAGCGCCGCCACCGCCTCCTTCCACCAGGCCGTCGAGCGGGCGAGCCACCACGCGATCGGCGTTCCGACCACAAGCAGAACAATCGTCGTGATCGCCGCCAGCTCGATGGTCAGCCGGACCGGTTGCCAGATGTCAGGCGGCAGGCCGTTCATGCCCGGTCAGCTCCGGCCACCCTCGATCCCATACCCGAATTTCTCAATGATGGCGCGCGCCTCCGGTCCCTTGAGAAAGGCAAGAAAGGCCGCAGCGGCTTCGTTGCCGGCGCCCTTCTTCAACAGCACGGCGTCCTGACGAATCGGCGTGTAGAGCGTTTGCGGCACGACCCAGCGCGACCCGGCCGGCTCGCCGGCGAGCTGCGAGAGCGCGACAAAGCCCAGCTCGGCGTTGCCGGTGTCGATGAATTGGAAGGTCTGCGCGATGTTGTTGCCTTGGACGATTTTCGGCTGCAGCGCCTCGTAGAGCTTGAGCGCCTTCAGCGTATCGATTGCGGCGGCGCCGTAGGGCGCAGCCGTCGGGTTGGCGATCGCGAGCTTCGCAAAGGCGCCGGCCTTCAGCGTTTCCTCGCCCTTCACGTAGTCCTTCGTCTTGCTCCACAGCGCGAGCTTGCCGATCGCGTAGGTGAAGCGGCTGTCGGCCACGGCCAATCCATCGGCCACCAGCTTTGTCGGGCGCTCGTCGTCGGCCGACAGCATGATCTGGAACGGCGCACCCTGCGTGATCTGCGTATATAGCTGCCCGCTCGAGCCGAAGCTCAGCACCGCCTGATGGCCGGTCTTCGCTTTGAACGTCGCGGCGATCTCCTTCGCGGCATCGGTAAAGTTGGCGGCGACGGCGACATTGGTTTCGCCCGCATGAGCGTTGCCGCCGACGACAGCCGCAATGATGGCAATGACGGCGAGCTGCAGCGATCCAGCGATTCTCATGAGCTTCTCCTTGATCATCAATCGATCGCGACGATGACATGCGCCGCGTCAAACAGTGCGCAGGCCGGCTTCCCGGGAGAGAGGCCGAGCGCTTCCGCGCTGCGCGCCGTGATCGTGGCCGCGATCGTCTTGCCGCCGCCGATGTCGAGCACCACCTCGGCGCTGACCGCCGACT
The DNA here is from genome assembly GCA_049284695.1 of Rhodoplanes sp. Lineage (GTDB taxonomy): Bacteria > Pseudomonadota > Alphaproteobacteria > Rhizobiales > Xanthobacteraceae > Rhodoplanes. The sequence goes on from JBAPYK010000336.1 coordinate 2,610, forward strand.
TCTCGCAGCGCCGCACCACGCCGCGCAGGCAATTGCGCACCGACACCGCCGGCGGGTCATTGCCGGGCGCAATCACGACGAAGGACGCCTTGATCAGCACGATCGCCTCGCGGCCGACGCATAGGCCGAGTTCACGCAGGCTCTCTTTGGTGATGAGGGCGAAGATCGTCTTGTCGTCGGACACGGCAACGGCGATCTCCGCCGCCAATGTGTCCGACGTTATTGCCGCAATCGTGCCTCGCAGGGCATTGCGCGCGCTTGTCCGCATGAAGAACCCGGAGAATAGGCTGAACGGCGAGATTCCGCTGCCGGCGAGGTCCGGTTCAAATCCCCGCAACACGCGGGTCATTTCCGCCTCGAGCCGGCCGAAGGCTTCGATCACCCGAATGCCGGTCGGCGTGAGACAAGCGCCGCCGCCGGCGCGGCCGCCGGTCCGGGTTTCCAGCAGAGGGCGCCCGAACAGGTTCGCCATGGCGTCGAGCGCATCCCAGGCCGCCTTGTAAGTGAGGCCCACGGCCTTGGCCCCGGCGGTGATGCTGCCCTCGCGCGCCACCGCCTGCAGCAGCCGGATGCGGTCGCGGCCGACGCTCGGGAGGTGCTCGCTGCGCAGCGTGATGCTCGCTTCAATGGCCATTAATTGGGCTCGCATTCCGTCATATAGTCTGTCTATATAACGTATGCCTCCCCCAGGCGGAGATTTCAAGTCGGAGATCAGAGTCATGAAGATTAGCGCCCGCAATCAGCTCAAGGGCACCATCGTCGATGTCGTCAAAGGCGCGACTACGTCGCATGTGCGCATCGACATCGGCGGCGCCATCATGACCGCGTCGATCACCAACGAAGCCGTGGACGACCTCAAGCTTGCCAAGGGCCAACCGGCAATTGCCGTCGTCAAGGCAACCGACGTCCTCGTCGCCGTCGAGAACTGACGGATGTGATCACGACAAAGCAAGACTCAAGCCACGGGGCCGCGGTTCCGTCCGTTGCAGGGCGGATCTGGCGTGGGTTGCCCGTGACCGGCCTTCGTCGCCGTACCACGCCCTGCTTTCGTGTTGCGCTTTTCGTTCCGGCCTCGGCGCCAGCCCTTGCCAGACCCATCACGCCACCGCCATCACCTCCCGCAGCGCATTCTGCACCGCAGACGCTGCAAGAAAACGCTGTCTCACAACAAGAATCCATCGACCCTGCACAGGCGCGGGAGCGCTTGCGCCAGATTGTGGCCTATTGTAAAGGACCCCCGTGATCAACGAAGTGGCAATCGGTCCGATGCGCTTCGGCGTACGCCCGGCGGCCGGCGTTTCGTCAGCGCATTCAAAGATCGTCAACAACAATCACGACATGGGAGACGCCCTGGACTTGTCTGAGCAACGGGAGGCTCAGCATGAAATTGAATTTGGAAGACCG
>JBAPYK010000337.1:0-10131 GCA_049284695.1 Rhodoplanes sp.
CGCTGAGCAGGCTATCAATGCGGCAGGGGAACGACGATGCGGGCGCGTAGTCCGGCGGGGTCGTAATCGACCGTCACCTCCGCCCCGATCTGCCTCGCCAAGACATGTTCGAGCAGCCGCGATCCGAGCGGCGGCGAAGCGCTGCACAAACGGTCTTATTACCTTTGTAGCTTTGCTTTGCGTCGGAGCAAATGTTTATCGTATTAACATCGATAGCGGCTCACGCCGAAAGCGCGGCGAGAATACGCGCCCAGCTGCGCGTGCCTTTGTGGAACGAGGTCAGGTCATACTTCTCGTTCGGCGAATGCACGCGGTCGTCGTCGAGGCCGAAGCCGACCAGCAACGTATCCATGTTGAGCAGGCGCTTCAGGTCGGCGACGATCGGAATCGACGCGCCGGAGCCGAGCAGGAGCGCGTCGCGCCCCCATTCAGCGGCGAGCGCAGCGCGCGTTGCGGCAAGCTGCGGCTGATCCCAGGGGAGCGCGACGGCGGGCGCCAAGGTGTGGTCGAGGAACTCGGCCTTGCAGTCGGCCGGCAGGCGCGCGCGCACGAAGGCGCGAAAGGCGTCGCGGATTTTTTCCAGGTCCTGGCCCTTGACCAACCGGAACGAGACTTTTGCGGAGGCCTCGCAAGGGATCACCGTCTTCGAGCCCTGCCCCATATAGCCGCCCCAGATACCGTTCACGTCGCAGGTGGGGCGCGAGAACACCTGTTCGATCAGAAGCCGGTCGGTCTCGCCGGCCGGCACGCTCAAGCCGACGGGCTTCAAAAAGCTTTCCGGCGTGAAGCCGAGGGTGCGCCATTGGCGGATCACCTCCGGCGGCAGATCTTCGACGCCATCATAGAAGCCGGGGATCGTGATCCGTCCGTTGTCGGCGTGGATGCTGCCGAGGATCTTCGTCAGCACGCGGATCGGATTCTGCGCGGCGCCGCCGAACAATCCCGAATGCAGGTCGCGGTCGGCGGCCTTTATCTTCACCTCTTCATAGACGAGACCGCGCAATGACGTGGTGATCGCCGGCGTCTGCGCGTCCCACATGCCAGTGTCGCAGACGAGTGCGAGATTGGCGGCGAGCTCGGGCGCGTTCTCGGCGACCCAGGCCGGCAAGTTTTTCGAGCCGCATTCCTCTTCGCCTTCGATCAGCACGGTGACAGGCACGGGCAGCGACCCAGTCACCGCTTTCCAGGCGCGGCACGCCTCGACGAACGTCATCACCTGTCCTTTGTCGTCGCACGCCCCGCGCGCGACGATCGCCTTGCGCCCGTCGGCGAGCGTCGCGAGGCGCGGCGCAAACGGCGGCGTCTCCCAAAGGTCCAGCGGATCGACCGGCTGCACGTCGTAATGGCCGTAGAACAGAACGCGCGGCGCGCCGCCGTTTCCCGCCTTCGCCAGCACCACCGGATGCCCCGCGGTTTCGCGCAAACCCGCCGAAAAGCCGATGCTGCGCAAATCGGCCGCGACGTGCTCGGCCGCCACCCGGCACTCGGCCTGATGCGCGGGATCGGTCGAGATCGAGGGAATGCGCAGAAACGCGAACAAGCGCTCGAGGCTCGCGTCGATGTTGGCGTCGATGTGAGCGAGAACGGCGTCCAGATGTTTCATGCTGATTTTCCAGAACGAGATTTATTCGGGCGTTTGGTCGAATGCTGCGGCGTGCCGAACAATCCGCGTTCGCTCGTCGTCGCGTCCGCGATGCTCGACAGCTGATCGAGGTCGGCGATGCCGAAAGATCGACTGCGGCTGGTGGAGCGCCGGCGCGTTGTCGATACGCCCATCCGTCGCATCGCCTCCTGGGTCGCGCTCCGCGCGACGACGGCGGCGATCGAGCGGAAGAACTGCCGCACCGCCGGATGCGCGAAGAACGCGGCCACGCCGAGAAGAAGCCGCGACCACCAGCCGCCCCGGGCAGCCTCCGAAGGTCCGGCGCGTCCCTCGGACGCTTGGTCGTCCGTCTGATCGTTTTTTTGTCCCGCGCCCTTTTGCAGGAGCGCGGAAAGCGATTTGTGCGGCTCGACCTTTTCGTATTCGCCCCGGACCGGACTCTTGGCGATGATTGCCTTGCGCTCGTCCGGCGTCAGCGTTCCGACCCGCGCCGAGGGCGGACGAATGAGCGCGCGCTGCACCATCGAGGGGGCGCCGTTGCCTTCGAGGAAGGAGACGAGCGCCTCGCCTTTGCCCAGCTCGGTGATCGCGCGCGCGGTATCAAGGTCGGGATTGGGACGGAATGTCTCAGCCGCCGCCTTCACCGCTTTCTGGTCCCGCGGGGTGAAGGCGCGGAGCGCGTGCTGGACGCGATTGCCGAGCTGAGCGAGCACTTTGTCGGGGACGTCGAGCGGGTTCTGGGTGACGAAATAGATGCCGACACCCTTCGAGCGGATGAGCCGCACCACCTGTTCGATCTTGTCGAGAAGCGCCTTGGGCGCCTCGTTGAACAGAAGATGCGCCTCATCGAAGAAAAAAACGAGCTTCGGCTTGTCGGGATCGCCGATCTCGGGCAGCTGCTCGAACAGTTCCGCGATCAGCCACAACAGGAACGTGGCGTAAAGTCGTGGGCTCTCCATCAATTTGTCGGCGGCGAGGATGCTGATGCGCCCCCGCCCCTTGCCGTCTGTCGCGATGAAATCGGACAGATCGAGTTGCGGCGTGCCGAAGAAGTTTTCGCCGCCCTGGTTCTCGACCACCAGGAGTTCGCGCTGAACGGCCCCGATTGTCGCCGGGGCGACATTGCCGTAGCGCGCGCCGATCGTCTTGGCGTTCTCGCCGAGATAGCCGAGCAGTTCCCGCAGATTTTCGAGGTCGATGAGACCTTTATGCGGATCATCCGCCTCACCCGCTTCGCTCACGACCCGGAAGGCGATGTTGATCACCCCCTCCTGCACGTCGTTGAGATCGAGCATGCGGGTGAGCAGGAGCGGTCCCATGTCGTGCACGGTGGCGCGGATCGGATGCCCCTGCGCGCCGAACAAGTCCCAGAAAACGACGGGAAACTGGTCGGGCTCATAGTCGAAGCCCATGTCCTTCGCACGCTTGACGAAGGCGGCTTTCCGCTCGCCCATCGCGGCGACGCCGGAGAGATCACCCTTGACGTCGGCGGCGAACACCGGAACGCCCGCGCGCGAAAACCCTTCCGCAAGCGTTTGCAAAGTAACGGTCTTGCCGGTGCCGGTCGCGCCCGTGATCAGCCCGTGCCGGTTGCCGAAGGCAAGCGTCAGCATTTCCGGCTTTTGACTTAGTCCAACAAAGATTTTGCCGTCCGTATCAAGGCTCGTCATTGCGTCCCTCGCTTCGGACGTATCGGTCTTTGTTGCTGCACCATCTACTTGCGAATGCCAGCGAAAATAACATGCGACTAGATTGCCTGCGAGCAGTTCAAGCTCGTTCGCGACGCACGCCTAATCACCCAATCGTCATACAAATAGTTGCGCTATCGCAACACACGTTTCGGAACATACCGCGCAGTGATCGTGGCGTCTTTGTGTTTTGCCGCGATGGTGCCAAGATGCTGAAAGCGATCGGCGGTCGTGAGGGGGCCATGAACGAGATCGTCAGCTGCATCGTTGGCATTTTCGGCGTTCAGCCGAGCAAAGCGATGCAACAGCCGACATCGATTGTTCCAGCCCCATTCAACGCCGTCGGTACGTTACATCGTCCGCCGCCGTCTAATCCACGCGTTCCACTCGAAGCTCGCGCATAGAGAGGAGTTGACCGTGTCATACTCTATCGGCGAGCTCGACTCTCTTCTGCCCGGCATTGCAACTAAATTGAGGTCGTTTGGCATCCGCACGACAGATAGACTGTTGGAGGCGGCGAAGGATCCCAAAGGCCGCCAAACGCTCGCCGAACGGACCGGCTTGAGCCCGCAGTGTTTGTTGCGCCTGGCCAACTACGCCGACAAGATGCGGATCAAGGGCATCGGCGAGGATTACGCCGAACTGCTTGAGGCGGCGGGCGTCGATACGGTGAGGGAGCTGAAATACCGCAATCCGGCCAATCTCGCCAAACGCATGGCCGAGGTGAACACGCGGCTCAAGCTCGTCCGCGCGCTGCCGTCCGAGAAAGTCATTTTGCGCTGGATCGAAACCGCCAAGAAGCTGCCGATCAAGATCAGCTATTGACGGCATGTCCGGGCGCCCGCGGCGAGCCGCGGCGGGAGCGGCTTGACAGCGGAACGGCCGCCGCGCAAAGCCCGGCAATGGTCACCGACGAATCCGCGCCAGTGAAGAACGCGCCCTGGCCAGCGATATTGGCCGCTCTGTTTCGGCGTGCGCGGCCGTTGGTCATGGGCGTCCTCAACGTCACGCCCGACTCTTTCTCAGATGGCGGGAGATTCTTCGACCCTGGTTCGGCGATCGAACAAGCGCATCGCATGATCGCGGAGGGAGCGGACCTTATCGACGTCGGCGCCGAGTCAACGCGGCCCTATGGGGGGGCCACGCCGGTGCCGGCCGACGAGGAGCTGCGGCGGCTTACCCCGGTGCTGCCATCCATCCTATCGTTGGGCGTTCCGGTGTCGATCGATACGATGAAGGCCGAAGTCGCGGCTTGGGCGCTCGACTTGGGCGCCGCCATCGTCAACGATGTCTGGGGGCTTCAGCGCGATCCGGACATGGCCCGCATCGTCGCCGCCAGCGGCGCGATGGCGATCATCATGCACAACAGGACGCAGGCGGACCCGGCGATCGACATCATGGCCGACATCGAGACTTTCTTCCTCCGCTCACTGGAAATCGCCGACAAGGCCGGCCTCGGCCGCGACCGGATCGTCCTCGATCCGGGGATCGGCTTCGGCAAGACGGCCGAACAAAGCATCGCCGTGCTGGCCCGGCTCGACCGGCTCAGCGCGTTCGGGCTGCCGCTGCTCGTCGGCGCCTCGCGCAAGCGCTTCATCGATTGGGTCTCGCCCGCCGAACCGCATGCCCGTCTGGGCGGCTCGATCGCCGCTCATCTCATCGCCGCGGAGAACGGGGCGGCGATCATCCGCACCCATGACGTCGCGCCGACGATCCAGGCGCTGAGAGTGGCGCAAGCGATCCGGAGCCGGCGATGAGCGGCGACGGCGACCTGATCTTCATCACCGGGCTCGCGATTCACGCTTATCACGGCGTGATGGAGCACGAAGGCACCGTCGGCCAGACTTTTCTGCTCGATCTGGAGCTCGGCATCGACCTCGCGGAAGCATCGCGGTCCGACCGGATTGCGAGCACGGTCTCCTATAATGAAGTGGTGGATTGCGTCAGCCGGGCCTTCTGCGCCGATCGCTTTCGTCTGGTGGAGGCCGCCGCCGGCGCCGTCGCAGAGGCCGTCCTTGCCCGCTTTCCGCGCATTACGCGAGTTCGCGTCACCGTGCACAAGCCGCATGCGCCCGTCGCCGCGACCTTCACCGATGTGGGCGTCTCTGTCCTGCGGGAACGGCATGGCTGAAGCCACACTGTCGCTCGGGGCGAACGTCGGCCCGGTTCGCGACACGCTCGACCGCGCGGTGAAGCTTCTGTGCGACGGCGAAAGCGTCCGCCTTCTCGCCCGATCGTCGGACTATCGTAGCCCCCCCTGGGGCGTTTCCGACCAGCCCCCTTTCGTCAATCTGTGCTTGATCGTCGCAACCGCGCTGTCCCCGCGCGCCTTGCTCGCGCGAACCCAAGAGATCGAGGCGGCGCTCGGCCGCGATCGCGCCAGCGAACGCCATTGGGGACCGCGAGTGATCGACATCGATATCGTTGCTTATGACAACCTCGTGATCGCCGAACCCGACTTCGCGCTGCCCCACCCGTTCGCGCTCGAGCGCGCCTTTGTGCTCGTGCCCCTGGAGGAGATCTCGCCCGATCGATCGATTGGCGGAGTGTCGGTGCGCGAGGCGTTGGCGCGCCTCGATCGGACCGGGGTCGAGCGGCTGCCGCCGCGTTAACCTCGCCTGACCCGTCCTGCTGCCTCCATCATGAGGTGCAATCCCGCATCCTTTGCCCCTAAACCTTGTCAGAAAATATTCGATTGGCGTGGCGGCCCGGCCATGGCATTTTTCCGGCATGGCACACGACACCGATCTTCCGCTCGCCGCCGATTTCCCTCTCCCCCGTCGGGAGGAATGGCTCAAACTCGTCGATGGCGTTCTCAAGGGAGCGTCATTTGAGAAACGGCTCGTCACCAAGACCTATGACGGGCTAACGATTCAGCCGCTTTACCCGCCGGAAATTGCGTCGCGGCCGCTCGCCGCCCGCCCCGGCGGAGCCCCTTGGCAGGTCCTGCAGCGGGTGGACCACCCCGACCCGGCTACCGCCAATGCCGAGGCGCTGCACGAGATCGAGAACGGCGCCACCGGCCTTGTGCTGGTGTTAGCCGGCGCAGTGGGAGCGAACGGCTACGGCATATCGCCTGACAAGGCTTCGCTTGCCAAGGTTTTGGACAATGTCCATCCAGAGGCGGGCATCTCCATCGAGCTGCAGTTGAGCCCTGAGGCGAAGGACGCAGCGAACAATCTTGCGGAAATCCTCAAGGAACGCGGGATCGCTCCTGACGCGACGGACATCCGCTTCGGCCTTGATCCGCTCGGCGCCATGGCGACGGGGTCGGGCGCCGCGACCTGGCCGGAGGTTGCGCCGGGCTTCTCTGTCGCGGTCGAGCACTTGGAGACGCACGGCTTCCGCGGTCCCTTTGCGGTCGCCGACGGCCGGGTCGTGCACAACGCTGGAGGCTCCGAGACCCAGGAACTCGCTTATGTGCTGTCCGTCGCCGTCTCCTATCTGCGGACGCTTGTACAGGGCGGCATGACGCTCGAAGCGGCGCGCCGGACGATATTCTTCCGGCTGTCGGCCGATGCCGACCAGATCATCACCATCGCCAAGTTCCGCGCGGCGCGGAAGCTGTGGGCGCGCATCGAAGAAGCGTGCGGCCTCGCGCCCGAGCACATTTTCATTTCCGCCGAGACCGCGTGGCGGATGATGACCAAGCATGATCCCTGGGTGAACATGCTGCGGGGAACGATCGCCGTGTTCGCGGCGGGCGTCGGCGGCGCCGATGCCGTTACCGTCCTGCCCTGCACCAATGCGATCGGCCTGCCCGACCGCTTTGCCCGGCGGATTGCCCGCAACACACAGCTCATCCTCTTGGAGGAATCGAACCTCGCCCGCGTCGCCGATCCGGCGGCCGGATCGGGCGGCGTCGAGGAGTTGACCAAGCAGCTCTGTTCCGGCGCGTGGAGCCTGTTCCAGGAAATCGAGAAAACCGGCGGCATCTGGAACGCGTTGCAGTCGGGACTGCTGCAGAAGAAGGTCGCCGCCGTCGTCGCCGCGCGCGACAAGGCGATCGCCACCCGCAAGGAACCGCTGACCGGTATCAGCGAGTTCCCCAACATCCATGAATCGCCGGTATCGGTGCTTCCGGTGCCGCCGGCCGCGCCCAAGGCCGGCAAGACCGCGGTCGAGCCGCTCAAGCCGATCCGGCTCTCGGAATCGTTCGAGCGGCTGCGCGAGGCTTCCGATCGCGCCTTTGCGCAAGCCGGGGCGCGGCCGAAAATCTTTCTCGCCAATCTCGGCCGCATCGCCGAGTTCAACGCCCGCGCCACCTTCGCCAAGAACTTCTTCGAGACGGGCGGCATCGAAGCGGTGAGCAATGACGGCTTCGCGACGGATGATGGCAAGACCGACCTTGCCGCGCTCGTCGCCGCGTTCAAGGCTTCGGGCGCCAAGCTCGCCAGCCTGTGCTCGTCCGACAAGGTCTATCCGGTCGAAGCCGTGGCGGCGGCAAAGGCGCTGGCTGCAGCGGGGGCGACGACGATCTACCTCGCCGGACGGCCGGGCGATCTCGAAGCGGCGCTCAAGGAGGCCGGCGTGAAGAACTTCATCTTCGTCGGATGCGATGCGCTCGCCACCCTCGGCGCGGCGCACGAGCTGATCGGCCTTCGTCCGTAACTGTCGGAAGCAGCGGCTCGCCGCGGATCAAATCGAGGCGGGCCCTGTACGGAAATGCCCTTGACGCTAAAGGTTTCACGATTTGGCCGGCGCGTCGGCCGAACGAATGAGGTGAACCCCCATGACCCGCATTCCGGATTTCTCAACGGTCGCCTTCACCGAGCCGTCGACCGCCGCGCCCGAAAGCACGGCGAAGCCCTGGCTTACGCCGGAAGACATTCCGGTAAAGGCGGTTTATGGACCGGATGACATCAAGGGGCTCGACTTCCTGCAAACCTTCCCCGGCATGCCGCCCTATGTGCGCGGCCCCTACCCCACGATGTACGTCACCCAGCCGTGGACCGTGCGCCAGTATGCCGGCTTCTCGACGGCGGAGGATTCCAACGCCTTCTACCGGCGCAATCTCGCGGCCGGCCAGAAGGGTCTCTCGGTCGCCTTCGATCTCGCCACCCACCGCGGCTATGACTCCGATCACCCGCGCGTGTCGGGCGACGTCGGCATGGCGGGCGTCGCGATCGACTCGATCTACGACATGCGCACGCTGTTCTCGGGAATTCCGCTCGATCAGATGAGCGTGTCGATGACCATGAACGGCGCGGTGCTGCCGGTGCTCGCGCTCTACATCGTCGCCGCGGAAGAACAGGGCGTGCCGCCCGCCAAACTTTCGGGAACGATCCAGAACGACATCCTGAAAGAGTTCATGGTGCGCAACACCTATATCTATCCGCCGACGCCTTCGATGCGGATCATCTCCGACATTTTCGGCTACACCTCGGCGAACATGCCGAAGTTCAACTCGATCTCGATCTCCGGCTATCACATGCAGGAGGCGGGCGCGACGCAGGACCTCGAACTCGCCTACACGCTCGCCGACGGCGTCGAGTATGTGCGTGCGGGAATCGCCACCGGACTGACCGTCGACAAGTTCGCGCCGCGCCTCTCCTTCTTTTGGGCGATCGGCATGAACTTCTTCATGGAGGTCGCGAAGCTGCGCGCCGGCCGCCTGCTCTGGGCGAAGCTGATGAAGCAGTTCAACCCGACCGACCCGCGCTCGCTCAGCCTGCGCACGCATTCGCAGACCTCGGGCTGGTCGCTCACCGCGCAGGACGTGTTCAACAACGTGATCCGCACCGCGATCGAGGCGATGGCGGCGACGCAGGGGCACACCCAGTCGCTGCACACCAATGCGCTCGACGAAGCCCTCGCGCTGCCGACCGACTTCTCGGCGCGCATCGCCCGCAACACCCAGCTGTTCCTGCAGCAGGAGAGCGGCACGACGCGCATCGCCGATCCGTGGGGCGGCTCCTTCTATGTCGAGCGGCTGACCTACGAGCTCGCGAAGAAGGCCTGGGAACACATCCAGGAGGTCGAGGAGCTGGGCGGCATGGCCAAGGCGATCGAAGCCGGCATACCCAAGCTGCGCATCGAGGAGGCGGCCGCCAAGACCCAGGCGCGCATCGACTCCGGCGTCCAATCCGTGATCGGCGTCAACAAATACAAGCCGGAAGACGAACGGGCGATCGAGGTGCGTAAGGTCGACAACACGGCCGTGCGCCAAATGCAGATCGAAAAGCTCAACCAGCTCAAGGCCGAGCGCGATGCGGCCAAGGTGCAGGAAACGCTCGACGCGCTCACGCGCGCGGCCGAAGGCGGCAACGGCAATCTGCTGGCGCTGGCCGTGGACGCCGCGCGCGCCAAGGCGACGGTGGGCGAGATTTCCTACGCCCTGGAGAAGGTGTTCGGCCGCCATCGGGCGGAAATCCGGGCGATCTCGGGCGTTTACAAACGGGAGGCGAGCGCGATGTCGCCAGCCATCGATCGGGTGCTCAAGCTCGTCGCGCAGTTCGAGCATGACGAGGGGCGCAGGCCGCGCATCCTCGTCGCCAAGGTCGGCCAGGACGGCCACGACCGCGGCCAGAAGGTCATCGCGTCCGCCTTCGCCGATCTCGGCTTCGACGTCGATATCGGACCGCTGTTCGCGACGCCTGGGGAGGCGGCGCGCCAGGCGGTGGAAAACGACGTGCACATCATCGGCGTGTCCTCGCTCGCCGCCGGCCACCTCACGCTGGTGCCCGAACTGAAGGCCGCGCTTACCGCGGAAGGCCGCGGCGATATCATGATCGTGGTCGGCGGCGTCATTCCGCCGCAGGACTATGACGAGCTGAAAGCATCGGGCGCCGAGGCGATCTTCCCGCCCGGCACCGTGATCGCGGAAGCCGCCGAACAGCT
>JBAPYK010000338.1:0-30498 GCA_049284695.1 Rhodoplanes sp.
CGAACCGCGCAAGACGATTCTCACCAAGCCGCTGGGGCGAAAATACCCGGAACTCGCCGCGACGCTCCTGCAAGAGCGGGATCGCGTCGCGCAGTTGCACAAGCGCCGTCAAGCGATCATCTGCCGCGACCGCACCGCGGCTCTCGTCACCATCGCCGATGCGGTAATCAAGCGCTACGGCGACGAGAAGAACCGGCGCGGGCTCCTCGACTACGATGATCTCATCGACCACGCGCTGGCGATGCTCGAGCGGGTGGACGCCGCCTGGGTGCATTACAAGCTCGACCGCGGCATCGACCATGTGTTGATCGACGAAGCGCAGGACACGAGCCCGAAGCAGTGGGCGATCATCCGCCGGCTGGTTGAAGAATTCACCGCCGGCGAAGGCGCGCGGGCCCTCCGGCGCAGCCTGTTCGCGGTGGGCGACGAGAAGCAGTCGATCTTTTCCTTCCAAGGCGCGGCGCCGAAGGAATTTGCGCGCATGCGCCGGCACTTCGATCGCGCGCACCAAGCGGCGGGCCTTGCCTTCGTCACCCGCGAGTTCAAGTTCTCGTTTCGCTCCGGCGCGAACGTGCTCGGCGCGATCGACGCGGTGTTCGAAGCAAAAGAAATGTATGCAAGCGTCACCTCGGACGAGGACGGCTTCCCGCCGCATGAGGCGCTGCCCGACGCCGCGCCGGGTGTGGTCGAGGTCTGGCCGCTGATCGCCCCCGAGCCTGAACGCGACATCGAAGGCTGGGACGCGCCCTTCGACGAAACGCCCGAAACGAGCCCGCGCATCAAGCTCGCGCAGAAGATCGCAAGGATGATCCGCGCCGCAATCGACCAGCGCGAATGGGTCGGCAGCGAGGGCCGCCCGCTGAGCGCGGGCGACGTGCTCGTGCTGGTGCGCCAGCGCGGTCCGCTGTTCGAAGCGATCATCCGCGCGCTGAAGGATGCGGGCGTGGCGGTCGCCGGGGCCGACCGGCTCACGCTCACCGAGCACATCGCCGTCGTCGACCTCATGGCGCTGGCGGACGCGCTGCTACTGCCTGACGATGATCTCGCGCTGGCGATCGCGCTGAAGAGCCCGCTGTTCGGCTGGGACGACGCGCTGTTATTCGACCTCGCTTACGACAGACGCTCATCCCTGCGCCGCGCGCTCGTTGCGCGCGCGGGCGAGCGCCCCGAATTCGCCGACGCCGCGGCGCGCCTCGACCGCTGCGCCGACGCGGCGCGAATGCGCACACCCTTCGCCTTTTTCGCTTGGCTGCTCGGCGCAGAGGGCGGACGCGCGCGCATCCTCGCGCGGCTTGGCCTGGAGGCAATTGACGCGCTCGACGAATTCCTCGAGCTAACGCTCGATTACGAGCGGCGGGAGACGCCGACCTTGCAAGGCTTCCTCGCCTGGCTGCGCGCGGCCGAGACGGAGATCAAGCGCGACATGGAGATCGCCCGCGACGAGGTCCGGGTGATGACCGTGCATGGAGCCAAGGGCCTCGAAGCGCCGCTGGTCATCCTCGCCGACACCATCCAGCCGCCGGCCGGGCCGCGCCCGCCGCAACTCCTATCGTTGCCGCTTGCGGGTGCGCCCGAGGGCACGCCCGCGGGCCTCGTCTGGGTCGGCCGCAAGGAATTGGACGGCGAAGCTGTCGCCGCAGCGCGTGCACAAGCGCTCGCCGAGGCGACCGACGAGTACCGCCGCCTGCTCTATGTGGGCATGACGCGCGCCGCCGATCGGCTGATCGTGTGCGGATGCCGCGGCAAGAAAAAGCCGCCGGAGGGTTGTTGGCATGACCTCGTCGTGCGCGGATTGGCGGGCAAGCCGGGCGTGAGCGAGCATGTCAGCGTGGACCACGACGGCCCGGTCCATATTTACCGAAAGATCGAGGTTCCGCTCGCGCCCGCTGCTCCGGAAGCGCGCCTGGCCGAGCCAACGTACGAAGAGCCCGACTGGCTCCGACGCCCGGCCCCCGTTGCGCCGGCCCCCGTCGCGCCGATCTCGCCGGCCCACGCCCTCGATCAGGAGTTTCCGCCGGGACGCGGCCCAGCGCAGGCGGCGCGCGAGGCCGCGCTCCTGCGCGGCCGCCTCGTCCACCGCCTGTTGCAGTCGCTGCCGGACCTTGCGCCCGAAGCGCGCGCCGAGGCGGCGCGCGGCTTTCTGGCTCGCAATGCGGCGGCGCTCGCCGAGGGCGAGCGCGAGCGGATCGCCGAGGAGACCTTGGCCGTTCTCGACGATCCGCGTTTTTCCGCGCTGTTTTCGGCGGGCAGCCGCGCGGAGGCGCCGATAATCGGCCGGATCGCGGCCGGCGGCGGGCCGCCCCGGTCCGTCTCCGGCCAAATCGACCGCCTCGCCGTGACTCCGGAGCACGTGCTGATCGCCGACTACAAGACCAACCGTCCGGCACCACGGGAGCTTGCCGAAATTCCCCCCGCCTATGTCGCCCAGCTTGCCCTCTACCGCGCGGTGCTGGCGAAGCTCTACCCGGACCGGCCGGTACGCGCTGCGCTTGTGTTCACCGATGCGCCGCGCCTCTTTGAGCTTCCCCCCGAGGCCTTGACGGCGGCGCTCGCCCACCTCACCTCACCGTGAGGCGCGCTTGACGGTCTGCGGGACCGTCCGTACGGTCTCGCCGCCCGCGGATGCGATCCCCCGCTCGCCGCACAACTGACGCTAGAGGTATCCCATGGGCGTTGAAAAGATTTCCGACGCTGAATTCGACAAGGAAGTGCTCAAGTCGGACAAGCCCGTCGTTGTCGATTTCTGGGCCGAATGGTGCGGCCCCTGCCGCATGATCGCGCCCGCCCTCGAAGAGATTTCCGGCACCCTTGCCGGCAAGGTGAAGATCGTCAAGCTCAACGTCGACGAGAATCCCGCGACCGCCGCCAAATACGGCGTGATGTCGATCCCGACCCTGATGCTGTTCAAGAATGGCGAACTCGCCTCGCGCCAAGTCGGGGCCGCCCCGAAGCAGAAGCTGGAGCAGTGGATCACCGCCACGGTGTGAGACGGTCGCGCGGGCTGCCGCAAACAGCCCCGCCGCCGAACGCGCCGGCCGCGTCCGCTGGCGAGCAATACGACATCGTGCTCGTGGATGCGGACGACGTTCCGACCGGCGTTGCCGCCAAGACCGAGGCGCACCGGCTCGGGCTCCGCCACCGCGCAATCTCCGTCCTCGTGCGCAACGCCGCCGGCGAGCTGCTCATCCAACGGCGCAGCGAGGCGAAGTACCACTCGGGCGGACTTTGGGCGAATGCGTGCTGCAGCCATCCCCGGCCGGGCGAGGCGGCGCTCCGCGCGGCGCACCGCCGGCTTCCCGAGGAGATGGGCTTCGACTGCCCGCTCGTGCCTTTGTTCAAGACGCATTATCGCGCGCTGCTCGATAACGGTTATGTCGAGGACGAGGTGGTCCACGCGTTCGCAGGCGCCTATGACGGACCGATCGCGCCGGACCCTGCCGAAGTGAGCGAATGGCGCTGGATCGGCTTCGACGCGCTCACCCGCGACTGCCGCGCTCAACCGCAGGCCTACGCCGTGTGGTTTCGGCATTATCTCGACGCGCATGGCGACGTGATCGCAGCATGGCTGCGCGAGGCCGGAAGCTAAGGTCACACCCCGAGGTGATGCTGAATGAAGGCGGGGTCCGCCTTCAGCTCGGCGGTCGAGCCGTTGAACACGATCTCGCCCTTGGTGAGCACCACGTTGCGGTCGGCGAGCGCGAACAGATCGTCGAGGTTCTTGTCGATCACCACCGCCGCGATGCCGGCGGCGCGGATTTGCCGGACAGTCTCCCAAATCTCGTCGCGGATCTTCGGCGCGAGCCCCTCGGTCGCCTCGTCGAGCAGGATGATGTCCGGGTTGGTCATCAATGCGCGGCCGATCGCCAACATATTCTGCTCGCCGCCGGACAACTGATTGCCCCCGTGTTGACGCCGCTCAGCGAGCCGGGGAAACAGCGAATAGATGCGGTCCAAAGTCCAGTCGGCGCGCCCGCTGCTGCCGGTCCGTGCGGCGAAGGTGAGATTCTCCTTCACCGTGAGATTGGGAAAGACGCCGCGATCTTCCGGCACGAAGGCAAGCCCCGCGCGCGCGACGGCGGACGGACGCCATCCCGTAATGTCCCGCGTGCCGACGCTGATCCGGCCGCTCTTCGGCCGCACCAAGCCCATCAGCGTGCGCAGGAGGGTCGTCTTGCCCATCCCATTGCGCCCGAGCAGCGTCACGGTCTCCTGCGGCATCACGCGGAAATCGATGTTCCGCAGAATGTGGCTCAGCCCGTAATAGGTGTTGAGGCGCTGCGCCTCGAGCGCAGGCGCCGTTTGCAACGCGGCGAGCGGGGCGGCCGCGCTCATGTCGCGGACTCATTTTCGGCAAAGCGGCCGAGATAGGCCTTGCGCACCGCCGGGTCGCGGCGAACCTCCTGCGGCGAGCCGTGGGCGAGCAGCCGGCCCTCCACCAACACCGTCAGCGTATCGGCGGCGGCGAAGATCGCATCCATGTCGTGCTCGACCAGAATCACCGTGTGGTCGGCGGACAGGTCGCGCAACAGCGCCGTGACTCGCCCGGTCTCCTCCGGTCCCATGCCGCCGAGCGGCTCGTCGAGGATGAGGAGCCTTGCGCCCGAGGCGATCAGCATGGCGATTTCGAGCTGGCGCTGCTCGCCGTGGCTCAGATGCGCGGCGACGGTATCGGCGCGCGCGGAGAGGCCGGCCGCATTGAGCGCGTAGGCAACCTCGGTTTCCTCTTCCTTGAGGTAGCGGCGCGTGCTGAAGCGCAGCGGTTCGGGGTGGCGCGCTTGGGCGGCGATCAGGCAGTTCTCGCGCGCGGTGAAGGGGAGAATGATGTTGGTGCGCTGGTAACTCCGTCCGAGGCCGCGGCGCGCGATCGCGTGCTGCGGCCATCCGGTGATGTCGTCGTCATCGAGGCGGATGCGCCCGCTGGTCGAACGCAAGGCGCCCGACAACAGGTTGATGAGCGTCGTCTTGCCGGCGCCGTTCGGACCGATGATGCCGTGCACCTTGTTGGGCGCGAGTCGCAACGTCACGTCGTTGACCGCGATGAGCCCGCCGAAGGCGCGTGACAAGCTCTCGGTTTCGATCGCCTTGCCCTTCATGGCCCGGCGCTCGCGCGTTACCGCTGCAACCGGAGCGCCCGCCGCATCGGCGGCCCGTTTCGGCTCCAGCCAGCCGGCGATGCCGCGCGGCGCGCCCAGCACGGCGGCGATCAGCAAGACGCCGAGCGCAAGCGACCAGTTGGCGGCGACCGGGCCGACCAGGCTCTCGGTCTTGAGCACCTCCTCCACGAGCGAGAAAGACAACGCGCCGAGGATCGGGCCGAACAAGGTGCCGACGCCGCCAAGCACCACCATCATGATCGCGATGCCCGATTGACGCCAGCCGAACAAATCGGGCGTCACATAGCCGTCGATGGTCGCATAGAGCACGCCGGCGAGTCCCGCAAACGCGCCGGCGATCACAAAGCTCAACAGCTTGTAGACATACGTGTTGAATCCCAGCGCGGTGAGACGACCCTCGTTCCACCGGATGCCTTGCAGCACCCGCCCAAAGGGCGCGCGGGCCAGCAAAAGCAGCGCTACGTAGACGATCACCAGGAGCGCGAGACAGACGTAGAAGAAAGTATTGCGGTCATCGAGGTCGAGAAGCACGACGCCGCCGATCGCAACCTCGGGCTTGATGTAGATGTACGCTCCGTCCGAGCCCCCCGCGAACTTGGTGTCGAAAAACAGCGAGAACAGCATTTGCCCGAAGGCGAGCGTCACCATGATGAAATAGAAGCCGCGGGTCAGCACGGCGACGGCGCCGATCACGGCGGCGCCAACGCCGGCAAACAGCATCGCCGCCGGGAATGCGATCAACGCGTTCGCGGCCTCCGACGTCGAGGATACGAAATACAACGCATAGGCGCCGAGCCCAAAGAACATCGCATGGCCGAAGCTGACGAGGCCGGTGATCCCGATCAGGAGATCGAGACTGAGGACGAAGATGGCGAAGACGAGAACCCGCGTGGTGAACTTCACCGCATAGGGGCCGCCGAGGGGCGGCATCAGAAGCGCGGCGACCAGCAGCGCGGCCAGAATGGCGAGGACGAGCGGTCGCGGCCGGGTCAGCACGTCAGGCCCGCCCGAACAAGCCGCCCGGACTGACGACGAGCACGGCCGCCATCAGGGCATACACCACGACGCTCGCAAATTCGGGAAGGAAAACCTTGCCGAACGCATCGGCAAGCCCGATCAACAGCGCGCCGAAAAACGCTCCTTTGATACTGCCGATCCCGCCAATCACGACGACGACAAAGGAAATGATGAGGACCGGCTCGCCGATGCCGGGATAGACGCTGTCGATCGGCGCCGCGATCGCGCCGGCCGCGGCTGCAAGGGCGACGCCAGCGGCGAACACGAAGCGAAACAACAGCCGCGAGTCGATCCCCAGCACCTCCACCATTTCCCGGTTCGATTCGCCCGCGCGGATCATCTGGCCGATGCGGGTGTATTGGATGACATACACCATGCACAAGGCGAGGAAGACGCAGAAACCGGCGACCGCGAGTCGATAGACCGGGTAGCTCAGCACGTCGGAGAGCTGCACGCTCGCCGACAAATAGCTCGGAATCGGCACGCTGTGCGGACGCGTGCCCCAGACCACGCGCTGCACATCGTTGAAGATCAGAATCAGCGCGAAGGTGAGCAGCACCTGCTGCAGGTGATCGCGCCCATACAGATGGCGGATGAACAACCATTCGATCAGCGCGCCAAAAGCAAAGGCGAGCGGAATGCCGAGCAGGAGCGCAAGAAAAATGTCGCCGGTATAGCTCGTCAGCGTGAGCGAGAGATAGGCCCCAAGCATGTAGAAGGAGCCGTGCGACAGATTGATGATTCCGAGAATGCCGAACACGAGCGTGAGCCCGCTCGCGGCGAGGAAGATCAACAGCCCGTATTGCAGGCCGTTGAGGATCTGGATGAGGACGAGTTCCATGGGTGACGCGGCCGCCCCTCGAGTTGGAGGCTGGGCGGCGGCAAGACGCCGCCGCCCGCCGCGCTCAGGCCGAAAGCTTGCAGCCGGTCGTCAGATCCGCAAACTCGGTCGCCACCGTCTTTACGAGAAGGTTGTTGCCGTCCTTCAGCTCGCGCAGATAGAAATTCTGGATCGGATTATGCGACGAGGACAGCCGGAACGGCCCGCGCGGGCTCTTGAACGACGCTTTGGCCATGGCCGCGCAAAATTCGTCGCGCTTTGCGACATCGCCGCCGACCGCCTTCAGCCCATGGTCGATGAGCTGCATGGCGTCCCAACCCTGCACCGCATAGACGTCGGGAAAGATCTTGTAGGCCTCGTTGAACGCAGCGCGGAACGCCTTGTTTTCCGGATTATCGAGATCGTCGACGTAATGCAGCACGGTCTTGACGCCATTGCCGGCGCTGCCGACCGCCTTCTCGACGCCGTCGGTCAGGAAGCCCGGTCCCCATAGCGGGATCGAGGCCTGCAAATTGGCCGCTGCATAGTCCTTGATGAATTTCGCCGCGCCGCCGCCGGCAAAGAAAGAATAGACCGCGTCCGGCTTGATCGAGGCGATCTCCGCGAGCGCCGCCTGGAATTCGACATTAGGGAACGGCACGGTGATGTCCTTGAGCACCTTGCCGCCGCCTTTGGTGAAGGTGTCGTTGAAGCCTCCGACCATCTCTTCGCCGGCGGCATATTTCCAGGTGAAGGTGACCGCATTCTTGATGCCGGCGTCCGCCATCGCCTTGCCGGTCGCAAGCCCGACCTGTCCGTTGCTGAACGACGAGCGGAAAACGTTCTTGGCGCAGAGCTGCCGGGTGATGGCGTTCGCGCCGGCATTCGTATCGATGGTCGGTACGCCTACCTCGCGGGCGATCTTGGTCATCGCCATGGCGACGCCCGAATGCACCGGGCCGGTCAGGATGTCGACCTTCTCGCCTTCCACGAGCTTGGTGGTGAGTTCCGGCGCCTTTGGCGGGCTCGCCTCCGAATCGACTTTGATGAAGGTGATCTCGCGTCCCGCAAGCTTGCCGCTATGCTGCTTGAGATAGAGCTCCATCGCGCGCGTGATCGCTTCGCCAAGCTGGGCATAGGTGCCGCTATAGGGCAGCAGAAGCCCGACCTTGATGGGCTGAGCCTGGGCGATAGCCGGGCGGGCGAACGGCAACGCGAGACTCGTCGCGCCTGCGCCCGCCATCACCATGAGGTTGCGGCGAGTCAGTCCGGATGCGCATTTCGGCATTCTATTTCCTCCCTGGAGACGTTGATGAGAGGACACGCGCGAGTGGAGCCTGCACGCACAGGTTCGGCGGTCCTTTATCTTTGCGCCGATGATCCTTGCTCTCGATGCCGCTTGTCAAGGCAAGGCGATGTCACACGGCGCTGGCGGCTCATCAACCAGTCGGTTGCCCCGGTCGCATTGGCCGCGCCATATAAATTAAGAAAGCTGCAGCGCGCGCGGCGGCGCCCTCGATCGACGTGAGAGAGGAGAGTTCCGTGGGAACGCATTTATCGCTTACCGCCTCCGATGGCTTCGAACTCGGCGCCTATCGGGCCGACCCGGCCGGGCAACCGAGGGGCGGGCTCGTCGTGCTGCAGGAGATTTTCGGCGTCAATCGCCACATCCGCAGCGTATGCGACCGCTTCGCCGAGCACGGTTACGTCGCCATCGCGCCGGCCGTGTTCGACCGCTACAGCCGAAATTTCGAGTCGGGTTACTCGCCGGCGGAAGTCGAGGAAGCGCGCAAGTTCATTCCGCGCATCGATTGGCGCGCCATGCTGCGCGACACCCAGGCGGCGATCGACGCGGTGCGCAACGCCGGCAAGGTCGGGATTATCGGCTTCTGTATGGGGGGCACGGTCGCATTTCTTGCGGCGGGGAAGCTCGACGGGCTGTCGGCGGCGGTCGGCTATTACGGCGGCCAGACCGCCCGCAATGCCGACCTAAAACCGAAGGTGCCGACGCAGCTGCATTTCGGCGATCGCGACCAGTCGATCCCGATGGCGGACGTCGAAATCGTGCGAGAGAAGCGCCCGGACTGCGAGATATTCGTCTACCCCGCGGGGCATGCCTTCAATTGTGATGAACGAGCGGGATATGACGCGGACGCCGCCCGGCTTGCGCTCGAGCGCACGCTCGCCTTTCTCGCCAAGCACGTCGGTTAAGCGCCGCTTCTTTTGATTCGCTGATCAGCGGCGCGACCCCGACACGCTCGCCCGCCGCTCACGACGCGGGCATGGCAACGCCAACCGGGCAGCTCACGCCGGTGCCGCCAAGGCCGCAATAGCCCATCGGGTTCTTGGCGAGATATTGCTGATGATAGTCCTCGGCGAAATAGAACGGCGGGGCATCGCGGATTTCCGTGGTGATTGCCCCATGTCCCCTAGCCGACAGCGCCTTCTGGTACATGGCGCGCGAAGCCTCCGCCGCCTGCCGCTGGGCCGGGGAGAAGGTATAGATGCTGGAGCGATATTGCGTGCCGAGATCGTTTCCTTGGCGCATCCCCTGGGTGGGATCGTGGCTTTCCCAAAACACCTGGAGCAGCCGCTCATAAGATACCTTCTTCGGATCGAAGACCACGAGCACGACTTCGTTGTGCCCGGTGCGGCCGCTGCACACCTCTTCATAGGTCGGGTTGGGCGTCGAGCCTCCGGCATAGCCGACGGCCGTCACGTAGACGCCTTCCCCGAGCTGCCAGAACTTGCGCTCGGCGCCCCAGAAGCACCCCAGACCGAAGACCGCGGTTTCCAACCCTTCCGGATAAGGCCCCTGGAGCGGGCGGTGACTGACAAAATGATGGCTTGCGGTTGGAATCGGGTGCGGCCGTCCTGGCAGTACCTGATCCGGTGTCGGCATCTCCGCCTGCTTCTTGCTGAACCAGAACATCGGGGACCTCCGTGAGGCAAGCGACGCGTCGCCAGGCCCAATATGAGCATGGCGCATGTCTTCTGCATGTATCCTCAGTGTCGCGCCGGCGCACCCTCACCGGGCATATCCGATCAGCGGCTTCTTCTTGCGGCCGAGCAATATGAGAACGATCCCGATCACCCCGAGCACCAGCCAGGTCGGCGCCGTGAGAATCGACAACATCACCGGATCCCATAACCAAACGGCGACATGCCGCTCGATCGCCGGCTGCAGCAGAAGCAGGCTGTTGGAATTGATGTCGTTCCAGGTCTCGCCGAACGGCTTGGTCAACACCATGCCGGCGGCGATCGATTTGGTGCCGTCATAGACCAGGAAAACGAAGGCGGCGGCAAGAATCCAAAGGCCGAAAAAGCGGAGGATGAAGCGGATCATGGGCGTCCGGTGAAAAGCTTTCGGATCGGTTGTGCGCGTTTCGGCGGGCTCGAGCGGCGCGCCGCGACGGTGTCCATGTAATCGCAACGACAAGGCCCCGCAACGTGCCGCGACGCGGGCGTACTCGTCTATCGGCGGGAAAGTCGCTATAGAACCCGCAAACACGGAGCCCGTTATGGCCGACAAGCCGCGCGGTGTCATCGCCGCAATCGCCACCGCCGTCGACGAGCAGGGCGAGCCGGATTGTCTCCGCTCGATCGCGCTCGCGCGGCACCTGCTCGCCAATGGCTGCGACGGGCTGAATGTGCTCGGCACCACCGGCGAGGCGACCTCGTTCTCGGTCGCCCAACGCAAGACCGTGATGAAGGCCTATCGTGACGCGGGATTGCCGCTCTCGCATTGCCTGGTCGGCACCGGGGCGGCGGCGATAGCCGATGCCGTTGCGCTGACTGCCCATGCCGCCGCGCTCGGCTTCGGCGGGGCGCTGCTATTGCCACCGTTTTATTACAAAGGCGTCGCTGATGACGGGCTGTTCGCCTATGTCGAACACATCATGGCGGCGACCGCCGCGCGGCCGATCCCGATCTACCTTTATCATTTCCCGGCGCTTTCGGCGGTGCCCTGGCCGCTTGGGCTCATCGGCCGCCTGCTCGCGGCGTTCGGCCCGCGTCTTGCCGGCGTCAAGGACTCCTCCGGCGACATGGACTACGCCCGCGCCGCCGCAGGCCTGTCGGAAGGCTTCAGCGTATTCCCGTCGACTGAGGCGGCGCTTATCGAGGCGCGCAACGGACGGTTCGCCGGATGCATCTCCGCGACCGTGAATGTCAATTCCGATCTCTGTGCCCGCGCCTATCGTCATGGCGACAGCCAAGCCTTGGCGCAAGCGGTTGCGATCCGCGGGCTGTTTGACGGCAAGCCGGTCGTCGCCGGGGTCAAGGCGGTGCTTGCGCATATCCACGGCGAGCCGGGATGGGCGCGGGTGGTGCCGCCGCTGACCGGCCTGGGCGGTGCGGACCGAGCCGCAGTGATCGACGGTTACGAGGGAATGCGCGCGGCCAGCCGCGCCGCCTGACGCCGCCGACGTTTAGGGCACCTCAACCGGAAGCAGTGCGCTCCTGCAGCGCCGCCTCGGCTGAACCGTTGACGCTCTGCGAGCGCCCTCCTATAAGCGGCGCTCGCATCCGCGCCGGGCATTCCCGGTAGTATCCGCGTGCGACACCAACGGAACCGAGATGGCCAACACCAAATCCGCCAAGAAGGCGACGCGCAAGATCAAGCGCCGCACGGAGGTCAACAAGGGGCGCCGCTCGCGCATGCGCAGC
This sequence comes from Rhodoplanes sp., assembly GCA_049284695.1. Lineage (GTDB taxonomy): Bacteria > Pseudomonadota > Alphaproteobacteria > Rhizobiales > Xanthobacteraceae > Rhodoplanes. The sequence continues at coordinate 11,620 of JBAPYK010000338.1, forward strand.
TTCGTCCGGAGTGTCGAGGACGCCATAAAGAGCGGCGATAAGGCCGCGGCAACGGCGGCCCTAAAGGCGGCCGAGCCAGTGCTCGCCCGCGCGGCGCAGAAGGGCGTTGTCCACAAGCGAACGGCGAGCCGGAAGGTATCGCGCCTCACCCGTCGGCTGGCGAAACTCGGTCAGTAGCGGCCTGGTTGCGAGGCGGCCGAATAGTCCTTGTAGCGCGTGGCGGAATCGCGTCCTCGGGCTATCTTCCGATGACCTAAGTGCTTTCCGTATCGGCGGGCAATTGTGCTCCGCACCTAAAAAGGTCCAATCATTTCCGGGAGTTACCCTACACTTTCGCGCACAAAAATTGAAGTTTGCGCAAGGCTTTACCCTAATAGGTCGAACTCCGACTTGGCATTTTGACGAAAACACGATTTTCGTGCACACCGGTATGAATTTTCTGTCACCGATTTGCCACAAATCGACCCCTGCCGACAGGTTCCGATAAAACCATCATATGCTATTTGGTTGGCGTCGACTCCTCAAGCAGCGCGGGAGAAGGCCGAGAAGGTAGTTCCGGACAAGCTTGCCATCGCTTCCAGCAAGGCCCATTGCAGCCTCGAGAGGCCTGTGTAATTGTTAACGCCGTCGCCGAGCCCATCTTGGGGAGCTAAAGGCTAGGGCTGAATTCACAAGAGTTAAGCAGGGCGACCTGCGCGTATTTACGTGTATAATTCCGGCTTGTGCCGGCTTAACGTCTTGTGGGTGTATCATCCTATCTTTGTGTAATTTGTGCGTTGAAGTGTAGCAACGTTAGCCGGGAGGAAAGCATCCGGCGAGCGGTGGTTGATTACGCTTCCAAAGCTCGTCGGAGTAAAAAATCTTGAGGTCGAACATGAAAACGAAGCGGCAGGTCCATATAGATACTATCTCAGGTTGCTCGCCACTTGGACCCCAAAGTTCCTCCTGTGCCTTGAGGACACCCGCCGCCTGGCTCCGTCATCGGGCGAATGCCTTCCATCGGTCGAGAATGACGATGATGTGGCCGCTCGGGAGCTAACAGGCAGAGGGGCCTGGCGCTCGCTCATCGACGACAGCGCGCGGAATTAATCGAGTCCATTCCAGGTTCGACTAGGGCAAAGGCGTGAACGCGCAGGCGTTCTGTCTTCTGCGCAGTGAGCATTTTTTTGCGCGCCCTGAGCGGAGCGCGAGAGGCGAGGCTATGACGAACACCGAACAAGACCGATGGTCACGGGTCAAAGGACGTCTGCGCGCCGAAGTCGGCGAAGACATTTTCTCAAGCTGGTTCGCACGGATGGAGTTCGAGGGCGTCGACAGTGAAACCGTGCGGCTTTCAGTTCCAACCCGCTTCCTGAAGAGCTGGATTCAATCGCACTATACCGATCGCGTGCTGGCGTGCTGGAAGGACGAAGAGCCTTGCGTGCGCCGCATCGATCTGATCGTTCGGACAGCCATGTTGCGCATGTCGGTCCCCGAGAGCAGAGCGTTGCCGGCGCGCCTTAACGGCGCGACAAACTCGATCCAAGCCGAGGGAATCAACGGACGCGCTCCCGCGCCGCGCCTTTATTCCAGCCAGGGATCTTTTGGCGGCTCGCCGCTTGATCCGCGTCTGACTTTCGAGACTTTCGTCGTGGGGCGCTCCAACTCGCTCGCGCATGCGGCGGCAAAGCAGGTCGCGACGGCGGCCCGCGAAAACCAAGTGATGTTCAATCCGCTCTACGTTCATGCGCAGGTCGGCCTGGGCAAGACCCACCTCTTGCAGGCCATCGCCTGGGCGGGCAACGCGGCCGAACGGCGGCTCCTTTATCTCACCGCCGAGAAATTCGTGTTCGGCTTCGTGTCGTCGCTGCGCACCCAGACGACGCTCGCCTTCAAGGAACTATTGCGGTCAACCGACGTCCTGCTCATCGACGATCTGCAATTCCTGCAGGGCAAATCGACCCATGCCGAGTTCTCGCATACGCTGAATGCGATGATCGATGCCGGGCGGCAGGTGGTGGTCGCCGCCGACCGGCCTCCGCTCGACCTGGAGAATCTCGACGAGCGGGTGCGCTCGCGCCTCGCCGGAGGCCTCGTCGTCGAGATGGGCGCGCTGGGTGAGGAGCTGCGGCTGGAAATCCTCGCCGCGCGCATCGCCGCGTTGCGCCTGCATCATCCCGAGTTCGACGTTCCGACGGCGGTGCTGGCGCATATCGCCAAATCCGTCGCCAACAATGGCCGCGACCTTGAAGGCGCCCTGAACCGGCTGCTCGCGGTCAGCAAACTCACCGGCCACCCGATCACGCTCGAACTCGCCGAGCGTGAGACCCGCGACCTGATCCGTCCGGCCGAGCCGCGCAAGGTCAAGATCGAGGAAATCCAGCGAGTCGTCGCGCGTCGCTATAATGTCAGCCGCGGCGATCTTCTCTCCTCGCGGCGCACCGCCAATGTGGTGCGCCCGCGGCAGATCGCGATGTATCTCGCCAAGACGATGACCTTGCGTTCGCTGCCGGAGATTGGACGGCGCTTCGGCGGACGGGACCACACCACGGTATTGCACGCCGTCCGCAAGATTGAAGGCTTGGTCGGCAATGATGGGGCGCTCGCCGAGGAAATCGAGACGATCAAGCGCGAATTGCAGGAGTAAACGGCCGGGAGCGCCCGGCGGCGAACCGCGGTCGCAGTCTGCGCCGGTGAGCGGCGCAGAAACGAGAGACCCGACCCTCGCCGTCATCGCCCTTGCCGAATCCGCGCCGGCGCGGCACTTTTACCGGTTCCCGCGCGAGGGGCGCCGCTGGGCTTCGCGCCGGATGCCCCGCCTTGATCTCCCCCGCGCGCCATTTGTGTCAGTCGAGCGGAGTGCCGCATGAAAGTCACTGTCGAGCGGTCCGAGCTGTTGCGCTCGCTGTCGCATGTCCACCGGGTCGTCGAGCGGCGGAGCACCATTCCGATCCTGGCCAATGTGATGATCCGCGCCGAGAACGGCCAACTCGCGTTCAAGGCGACCGATCTCGATCTCGAAATCCTGGAGGCGATTCCGGCCGATATGGCTTCGGGCGGGGTTACCACTGTGCCCGCCCACATGTTCTACGAGATCGTGCGCAAGCTGCCGGAAGGCGCCCAGGTGATCCTCGAGGGCTCGGGCGACCGCGCCGTCTTGGTGATCCGCGCCGGGCGATCGCGCTTCACGCTGCAGACGCTGCCCGAGAGCGACTTTCCCGATCTCGCCGCCGGCGACATGACCCATGAATTCGCGCTGCCGGCCGCCGATCTCAAACGCCTCATCGACAAGACGCAGTTCGCCATCTCGACCGAGGAGACGCGCTACTATCTCAACGGCATCTACCTGCACATCGCGGGCGAGGGAAAGAAGGCCGTGCTGCGGGCGGTCGCAACCGACGGCCACCGCCTTGCCCAGGTGGAGCTCGCCGCGCCCGAGGGCGCAAGCGGAATGCCCGGCATCATCATTCCGCGCAAGACCGTCGGCGAAGTGCAGCGGCTGGTCGAAGATCTCGACGGGGAGATCAAGATCGAACTATCGGCGACCAAGATTCGGTTCACCATCGGCCCGGTGGTGCTTACCTCCAAGCTGATCGACGGCACCTTCCCCGATTACGCGCGGGTGATCCCGCTCGGCAACGACAAGCAGCTCGAAGTGGAGAAGCGCGATTTCGAGCAGGCGGTCGACCGCGTGTCGACGGTCGCGAGCGAGCGCGGGCGGGCGGTGAAGCTCTCGCTGTCCGGCGGAAAACTTGTGCTTTCTGTCATCAATCCGGATTCCGGCAGCGCCACCGAGGAGATCGAAGTCGGCTATGACGCCGACCCGCTCGATATCGGCTTCAACTCCCGCTATCTGCTCGACATCGCCGCGCAGATCGAGGGCGACACCGCCGTGCTCAAGCTCGCCGATCCGGGCTCCCCCACCCTGATCCAGGACAAGGACGCCAAGGGCGCGCTCTATGTGCTGATGCCCATGCGGGTGTGAGGCGAGCGTCTGGTGGTGGCGCGAGGGTGCACCAGCATCTGTATGCGCTTTGATGCGCAGACCGGGCTAATATAAGCGTGCCCCTCTCCCCTTGTGGGTGAAGGGGGACAACATTGACAATGCGGTGGCTGAATTTCATGCATTGCCGGCTGATGCTCGATGCAGGCGTAGTCCACGATTCGATCGAAACTGATGCCACGTGACCTTCGCCCCCCGCATTCGCCGCCTCGTGCTCACGAATTTCCGCAGCTACCGCGCGGCGAGCTTGTCGGTCGAGCGCGATCTCGTGGCGCTCGCAGGACCCAACGGCGCGGGCAAAACGAATATTCTCGAGGCGATCTCGTTTCTCGCGCCCGGTCGCGGCCTGCGGCGCGCCACCCTCGATGAGGTCGCCTTCAACGAGGGTGACGGCTCCTGGGCGGTAGCGGCGGAGGTGGAGGGCGCGCTCGGGCTGGCCACCCTCGGCACCGGCATCGAGCCTCCGGCGGGCGAAGGCGCGGTGCCCACGCGCCAGTGCCGCGTCGACCGCGAGCCGGCCGGCTCGGCCGCAGCCTTCGCCGACCATCTGCGCATCGTCTGGCTCGTGCCAGCGATGGACGGGCTGTTTCTCGGACCGGCCTCCGAGCGCCGGCGCTTCCTCGACCGCCTCGTGCTCGCCGTCCACCCCGACCATGGGGCGCGGGTCGCTGCGCTCGAACGCGCGCTGCGCTCGCGCAACCGGCTCCTTGAGAGCCCCTCCCCCAACCTGCATTGGCTCGATGCGACCGAGCACGAGACCGCCGAACTCGCGGTCGCGGTCGCCGCCGCCCGCGCGGAGACGGTGCAGCGGTTGGCCGCCATCGCCAAGAGCCGTCGCGACGACCCGTTTCCGTCGGCCGAGATCGCGCTCGACGGCTGGATGGAGGCGATGGCGCTCTCCTCGCCAGCGATCGAGGTCGAAGACCGCTATCGCTCCGTGCTGCGCGAGAACCGCGATCGCGACGCCGCCGCCGGGCGCACGCTCGACGGACCGCACCTGACCGACCTCGCCGTCGTCTTTGCGCCTAAGGGGATTCCCGCGCGCGAGGCCTCGACCGGCGAGCAGAAAGCGCTCCTCATCACGCTTGTGCTCGCGCATGCGCGCCTCGTCGCCGACATGACCGGAATTGCGCCGGTGATGTTGCTTGACGAGGTGCTCGCCCATCTCGATCCGGAACGGCGCGCGGCGCTGTTCGCGGCGCTTGCGGCGCTCGGTGCGCAGGTGTGGCTGACCGCCGCCGACCCCGCTTTATTCGCCGCCCTTAGCTCGACCGCGGACCTGTTCGCGGTCGCCCCAGGACGCGTCACGCGACAACCCTGATCCCGAGCGCGGCAAGCCTTTTCCGCATCCGCAGCGCAGTCCGGCCGCGGCCCGCTATTTGACGCCGGAAACCCTTGAAAAATCTTTCCATCACAACCATTTAACTAGTATCACTTTGGCCTGTACCGCATCCGCTTTTCATGCCACATCGATAGCCTGAAGCGGTCGGACGATCGCCCCGATTCGCACCCCCTTTTGCAATGGCCGAACCGATCAAACAGCTCCCCCCCGAGGCATCCGACTACGGCGCCGAATCGATCAAGGTTCTCAAGGGCCTCGATGCCGTGCGCAAGCGTCCCGGCATGTATATCGGCGACACCGATGACGGCTCGGGCCTGCACCATATGGTCTACGAAGTCGTCGACAACGCGATCGACGAGGCGCTCGCGGGCTTCGCCAAGGAGGTCGTCGTCACGTTGAATCCGGACGGATCGTGCACGGTGCGCGACGACGGCCGCGGCGTCCCGACCGACATTCACAAGGGCGAGGGCGTGTCGGCGGCCGAGGTCATCATGACCCAACTGCACGCCGGCGGAAAATTCGACCAGAACTCCTACAAGGTATCGGGCGGACTGCACGGCGTCGGCGTCTCCGTCGTCAACGCGCTGTCGAGCTGGCTCAAGCTCACGATCTGGCGCGACGGCAAGGAACACGCCATGGAGTTCCGCCATGGCGAAGCGGTCGCACCGCTCAAGGCGATCGGCGACGCCGGAGACCGGCGCGGCACCGAGGTGACCTTCCTGCCCTCTGTGGAAACCTTCTCGATGACCGAGTTCGATTGGGCGACGCTCGAGCATCGCTTGCGCGAACTCGCCTTTCTGAATTCGGGCGTGCGGATCGTGCTCTCGGACAAGCGGCACGCCGTCGAAAAGCGCGAGGAGATGCTGTACAAGGGCGGCGTCGAAGCCTTTGTGAAGTATCTCGACCGCAACAAGAAGCCGCTCGTTGCCGATCCGATCGTAATCAAGTCCGCCCGCGAGGGCGTCGAGGTCGAGTGCGCGCTGTGGTGGAACGACGGCTACCACGAGGCCGTGCTGTGCTTCACCAACAATATCCCGCAGCGCGACGGCGGCACGCATCTCGCCGGCTTCCGCGGCGCGCTCACGCGCCAGGTCACCAACTATGCCGAGTCGGGCGGGGTCGCGAAGAAAGAGAAGGTCGCGCTCACCGGCGACGACTGCCGCGAGGGCTTGACCGCGGTCCTCTCAATCAAATTGCCTGATCCGAAATTTTCATCCCAGACGAAGGACAAGCTCGTCTCCTCGGAGGTGCGGCCTGCGGTCGAAGGCGCGATCAACGAAGGGCTCGCGGCGTGGTTCGAGGAGCACCCCACTGAGGCGAGAATCGTCGTCGGCAAGGTGGTGGAAGCCGCCGCCGCGCGCGAGGCGGCGCGCAAGGCGCGCGAGCTGACGCGCCGCAAAGGCGCGCTCGACGTCGCCTCCCTGCCGGGCAAGCTTGCCGACTGCCAGGAACGCGATCCGACCAAGTCGGAACTGTTCATCGTGGAGGGCGACTCGGCCGGCGGCTCGGCGAAGCAGGGGCGCAATCGCGAGTTCCAGGCGGTGCTGCCGCTGCGCGGCAAGATTCTCAATGTCGAGCGCGCGCGCATCGACAAGATGCTCTCGAGCCAGGAGATCGGCACGTTGATCACCGCGCTCGGCACCGGCATAAGCGAGGAGTTCAACGCCGATCGGCTGCGCTATCACAAGGTCATCATCATGACCGATGCGGACGTGGACGGCGCCCATATCCGCACGCTGCTGCTCACCTTCTTCTACCGGCAGATGCGCGAGCTGATCGAGCGCGGTTACATTTATATTGCGCAGCCGCCGCTCTACAAGGTGACGCGCGGCAAGTCGGAACAGTATCTCAAGGACGAGCGCGCGCTCGAAGACTACCTGATCCATGCCGGGCTGGAAGAAGCGGTGTTCCGCACGTATTCGGGTGAAGAGCGGGCCGGCGAGGATTTGCGCCGCATGGTCGATGAAGCGCGCACCATCCGCGCCGTGCTGACGGGGATGCATAGCCGCTATAACCGGGCGGTCGTCGAACAGTCGGCGATCGCCGGCGTGCTCAGCCCGTCGATCTTCGGCGATCGCGAAACGGCGGAACGCGCGGCGCAGTATATCGCGCGAAGGCTCGATGCGCTCTCGGAAGAGACCGAGCGCGGCTGGGTCGGGCATTTCACCGAAGGCGAAGGGTTCCAGTTCGAGCGCACCGTGCGCGGCGTAAAAGAGGTGGCGATCATCGATCCGGCGCTGCTCGGCTCGGTCGAGGCGAAAAAACTCGACGATTTCGCAGCCTCCCTCCAGCAGATCTATCCGCGGCCGGGCGTGCTTCGGCGCAAGGGCGAGGAGACCGTCATTCATGGGCCGACCGGCCTGTTCGATTCGGTGATCGCCGCGGGACGCAAGGGAGTGACGCTCCAGCGCTACAAGGGCCTCGGCGAGATGAACCCCGACCAGCTCTGGGAGACCACCCTCGACATAAACGCGCGTTCGCTTCTGCAGGTGAAGATCAAGGAAGTGGACGAGGCCGAGGACATCTTCACCAAGCTGATGGGCGATGTGGTCGAGCCCCGCCGCGAGTTCATTCAAGAAAACGCGCTCGCCGCGAGCGTCGACGTGTGACCGCCTGCCGTTCGGCGTGACGCCGGCTTCGCCTTCGCAGTGCAGCAGAATAGTTTGCTTGCCCCGCGACACGCGAAATGACGAACGAAGCATAGCGGCCAACGAAAAGTATTTCTCGTAGGTATAGTTAAGCGCCGTGGGCGTGGGCGCCGTCACCAGACCTTGCGCTGCACTTCATTCCGCCTACCGGCCCGGCAATGTGACCTGTAAGGCACAGTCTCCAGCTATAATCATGATTATCCCCGAATGCGCGGAAGTGCGCGCTCGACTCCTTATAGGTCATCAAACATACTGCTTCGGTGTCTGCGACGTCGACCGAGACACGCAGCTCACGCTCCTCATTGGTGGCAAGCCCGCTCCGACTGTGCCGGAGCCGTTTTGCCAAGCGCGGGGGGAGGGGTGTGAAAAGTCCTCTGAGGCGGTCTAGAACGTCTCCAAGGGGCCGAAATCCGCCGTCAACGAGTCTCTGGCTCGTTGGCGGCGGTTATCGTTTCTGGGAAACCAAGCGCAGGATCTCACCGGCACGCAGAGCCGCGCGCACGATCTACGGCGAACCGGTTCCCTGATCGGCCCAAAATTAAGCCCCCTCCGCGTCGGCGCTCGCGAGCACGAGGGCGGCGCGGCCCTGAACGAACCAGCCGTCCGAATCGAGCGGCTGACGGACGCCATCGCCGCCATAGGCGGGATCATGGCTCGACCAGACGAGACGCCACGTCGCATTCGGCGGCGGAGCGAGCAGCGGCTCGGGAATGATGCGCGGCGACCAGTCACGCCCGAAATTGAAGACGAGCAAGCGATCCTCGCCCTCGCCGAACAACCGGACGAGGAATGCTTCCTCGGTCAGCACCGCGCCGTCGATCCGCAGCTTCGCGCCACGCGACAGGATGGGATCCTCGCGGCGCAATGCGATCAGATCGCGATGCAATCGCACAGCCCACGCTTTCTCTTCGCGCTCGGACCAATCGATAAGGCATTTTTCGAACGTCGCTTCCGCGGCGGGTTGATCGAATGAGACTTCCGCCAAACTCGGAAACTGCATCAAGCACTCGCGCCGCCCCTTCGCCACCGCCTGCGCCAGTTCAACGCGGTGATCGGCGAAATAGAGGAACGGCGTCGATGAGGCGAACTCCTGGCCCTGGAACAGCATTGGCGTTCCCGGCCCGAGCAGAAGCAGCGCGGTCATCGCCCGCAGCCGCGCCCGATCGGTGAGATCGATGAGGCGCTGGCCAAATCCCGAGTTCGCAACTTGGTCGTGGTTCTCCAGGAACGCGATGCGCTGCAACGGGCCGATATCGAGCGACGGCGCGCCGCGCGGCTTCTTCTGCCAAGCCGAGCGCTGGCCCTGATAAAGAAATCCGTACTTGAAGCAGGCGAGAAGCTCCCGCGCCGAACCCGTGAAATCGGAATAGTAGGCCTCGTTGCGCCCGGTCAGCGTCACATGCGCGGCGTGGTGCAGATCTTCGTTCCACACGCCATCCAGCCCGTAGCCGCGCGGCTCGGGCCGCACCAGGCGCGAGTCCTGCGGTTCGTTCTCGGCGACGACCAGAATGCTGCGCCCGCCGGCCGCCGCGCGCGCCTTGGCGGTCAACTCGGCGACGATATTGCGCGGCGAGTCGTCGAAGATTTGCTGGGTGGCGTCGAGGCGCAACCCGTCGAAATGAAATTCACGCACCCAATAGGCCGCGTTCTCACACACGAATTCCCGCACCGGCGCCGACCCCGCGCCGTCGAAATTGACGGCGTTGCCCCACTCGTTCTCGTATTTGTCGCTGTTGTAGCTGGACGAGAAAAACGGCAGGTAGTTCGCATCCGGCCCGAAGTGATTGTAGACGACGTCAAGAATGACGCCGATCCCGAGCTGGTGCGCCGCATCGATGAAGCCGCGCAGATCGTCGGGCGTGCCGTAAAGCCGGGTTGGCGCAAACAGCGAAACGCCGTCGTAGCCCCAGCCGAAACGGCCCGGAAACTCTGCGACCGGCATCATCTCGATGACGCTGACGCCGACCTCTTTCAGCAATGGCAGCTTCCCGATCGCCGCCGTCCAGCTGCCTTCGCGCGTGAAGGTTCCGACATGCATCTCATAGATGACCTGGCCTTCGCGCCGAACGCCCTGCCACGCTAAGTCGCCCCAGCGATAAGCGGAAGGATCAACGACCGCGCTCGGCCCATGCGGCCCGTCCGGCTGCGCGCGGGCGGCGGGATCAGGCAAAAGGCGTTCATCGCCGTCGAGACGGTAGCCGTAACGCGAACCTGCCCGCGCGGTCGCGACATGGGCGTTGCGATAGCCGCCCGGCTCAGATTGCATCGCATGCTCAACGCCATCGACGACGAGCGTGATCGTTTTCGGCGTTGGCGCCCAAATGCGGAAATGCACGCCCGCGCCCGGGTCGAGTTCGGCTCCGATCGGCATGGAACGTGGAAAGGAAACGGCTCGTATCGAGCCTGCATGGGATAGATCAAGGGGGCGGGTCACCGGCGCGATCCGTTTGAGGTCAAACCGTAAGACAAGCCGCAACTTCGTCGCCGGTTCCCAATGCGCCGATAACTAGCGGTTGTTACCGCGTCAGCGCCGGAGCGCGCGTTCGAGCTCCTTGCGGTTCATCCTCGAGCGCCCGGGAATCTCCGTCGATCACGCGAAGCTAACGGACCGGCAGTCGGCGCGGTTCCATACGGCTGTCAGAGCGAATTCCGATTCCACCGGAACGGAATTCGCTCTTGTTTTCCTTTAGTGGACGCATTTTCTGCGACGAACCGGTTCCCACTTCGCGGGAAAATGCGCCAGCCGCCCCAGCGGTCACGCGATCTCGATGTCGCCGTCAATCTCGAAAGCGAGATCGATTCCTTGCACCGTGATGGTCGCCTTGGCTGGAAAAGAGGTGCGGCCCGCGAGGCGGTCGCCGGCGGCCGCCTCACGCACCGCTTGCTCGATCTCGCGCTGCGCCGTGACGCCTAGCTTCTTGAGGAATTTGCGCACGCTCTGATTCAGGGCTTCCTCGTCCATCGCCGCTCCTCCGACTGTCCTTGCCGAAACGGATGAGGGAGAAATGGCCGAGCGGCGGCATCGACCGGCGCTCGATCACCTGCACGCCGGACGCGCGCTCGGCCCAAGCGCGCAGGCGCTCGAACGGAAACTCCGGCCGCCAGCCCAGCCGGCGCGCCATGGGCGCAAACCATTCCTCGAAAGCGCGCCGCAAACCGGTCTCGGCGCCGATGTGATTTACGAGGATGATCTCGCCGCCGGGCCGGGTGACGCGCGCGAACTCATCGAGCGTGGCCTCAGGATCGGGGACGGTCGTGATCACGTATTGCGCGACCACCACGTCGAAGAAGCCGTCGGGGAAGCCGAGCCGCTCCGCGTCCATGACTGCGAGTGTGTCCACATTGGCAAGTCCGTGCTCGGTAACGCGCCCCTGGGCCTTGCGCAGCATCGGCTCGGAGATATCGACGCCGACCAGCCGATTGGCGCGGCTGTAGTCGGGCAGCGAAATGCCGGTGCCGACGCCGACTTCGAGAATGCGCCCGCCAATCCGTTCGGCCGCCGAGATCGCCGCCTTGCGGCCATGTTCGAACACGCTTCCGAACACGAGGTCGTAGACCGGCGCCCACCGCGCATAGGCCCTCGCGATCGAGTCCCGATCGAGTTCCGCGTCCATCCCTGCGCCCCCCTCGGACCGCGAACGTTCAGCCGCGGGCCACGGCGGCAGCCTGATGCTGCGGGTGACGGGCATCGATCGGATCGACCGCCGAGGTCACGCTCTTGATGACGCCGCCGCCGAGCACGCGCGCTTGCCCGGCCGGCGCGTCATAGAAGGCGCAGGCCTGGCCCGGGGCCACCCCTTCCTCCCCGACCAGCAGTTCGACCTCCACATCGGCGCCCGCGCGCGCCAGCAGAGCCGGCTGCGGACGCCGCGTCGAGCGCACCTTGACGAAGACTTCGAGCCGGTCGGCGGCAAGCGCATCGGAAAGCGTGCCATCGCCGATCCAGTTCACCCCGCGCAGCTGCATGCGGGTCGTGCGCAGCGCCTCGCGCGGCCCGACCACCACGCGGCGCTGCCCCGCATCGAGCCGAACCACGTAAAGCGGTTCCCCGGCGGCAATGCCCAGTCCCCGGCGCTGACCGACCGTGAAGCGGATGATGCCATTGTGCTGGCCGAGCACGCGCCCGCCCAGATCCACGATCTCGCCGGGCTCAGCGGCTCCCGGCAAGAGCCGCTCGATGACGTCGGTGTAGCGCCCGCTGGGGACGAAGCAGATGTCCTGGCTGTCGGCCTTCTCGGCGACCGGCAGATCGAAGCGGCGCGCGAGTTCGCGCGTCTCCGCCTTGGTGCGATCGCCCAGCGGGAACCGCAGGAATTCGAGCTGCTCGCGGGTAGTGGCAAACAGGAAGTAGCTCTGGTCGCGGTCGTCCTCGCGGGCGCGGTAAAGCGCGATCGTGCCGTCGGGGCGGCGGCGCGAGGCGACGTAGTGGCCGGTCGCGAGCACCTTCGCGCCGAGTTCGCGCGCGGTGACGAGGAGGTCGCGAAACTTGATCGCCTGATTGCAATCGACGCAGGGGACAGGCGTTTCGCCGCAGATATAGCTTTCGGCGAAGCGATCGATCACCTCCTGCTTGAAGCGGCTCTCGTAGTCGAGCACGTAATGGGGGATGCCGATTTTCGCGGCCACCATGCGGGCGTCGTGGATGTCCTGCCCGGCACAGCACGCGCCCGGCCGATGGGTTGCTGCGCCGTGGTCATAAAGCTGAAGCGTCACGCCGACGACGTCGTAGCCTTCCGCCTTGAGCAAAGCTGCGGTGACCGAGGAGTCGACCCCGCCCGACATGGCGACGACCACGCGGGTGTCCTGCGGCCGGCTTTCGACATCCAGACTGTTGCGCATGGCCGCCGCGGTCCGCGCCGCGCTCCTTGCCGCCCGCCCTGCTCCCGCAGGCTCGGCGCTGCCGTGTTTTCGTTCCTACAATACTATAGGTGCGCGGATGCAGGCTCGCCAGCGTCCCCGGCGATGGCCCGTCCCCTTGGGGTCTCGGATGTCCTGACCGCCTGGGCCCCGACCGCCTGTCTAAGTGAATGAAACATGGCGGTTTGGACCCCCGGACCGCGCCGCATCACTGTGGACGCCGCCCTGGGGCAAAAGACATCGATCCAGGGTGATGGCTCTGAAATGTTTTCACTTTTTTCACGAATGCTTAGGCAAATCTTAAGCGGCAGAGCGTATTGTCTGCGCGTGTTCGTTCGTATTGTCGCGTGAGTTCGTCCATGACAGAGCCCCATCGGCCTCGGGTCAAGTACGTCATCGGGCCGGACGGAAGCCCCCTTACCATCGCTGACTTGCCGGCTCCGGGAACCAAGCGCTGGGTCATCCGCCGAAAGGCCGAGGTCGTCGCGGCAGTCCGCGGAGGCCTGCTGTCGCTCGAAGAGGCCTGCAATCGCTACACCCTGACGGTCGAGGAATTTCTCGCCTGGCAGTACTCGATTGAGCGCCACGGCTTGGCCGGGCTGCGGACCACTCGCCTACAGCAGTACCGGCAGTAAGGCGGCCGTTCGCCGGCTCGAAGCGGCTGCGGCGTTTTCCGCAGCCCGAGATTTTCGCCATTTCCGTGGAACCAAACGGTCCGACCTGCATTGAATTAGGTCGAACAGGTTACCCCCCAGCCCCCCAATCTGTTCGACGGTGCCGCCGGTCTTCGGATCGAGTTGGCGCAAGGCCGCCGTACCGGCGGCCTTTTTCTTTCGGCCGACACCCGCTCGCCCTCGAAGGCTGCGCCATCCACCTGGTTGCGGAGGGCACACAATACGGAAGATCGCCTTCGCGCCAGCCCGCCGCTCCTGACCCCCTCGCCTGCCAAAAAATTACATTCGTGCGTTCACCGGGCCGAAAGCCGCCTTTTTCGTGGCGGAACAGCGCGACCGTGCATGATCGGCACCAACGTCCTTTACGCGAATCAATCCTACCAGCATGATCCGTTGTGATTCACGCGGGGCGAATCACCCGGCTCCTTCGCCGCCAGCGTGGCGTGCTCGTACTGGTATCGGCGTGGCCTGAGCGCTGTGCCGATATGGATGGGTTGCGCAACCCCCTTTCCGGAGCTGCGAGTAACAAGGAACACCGTGCAAAGCGAAACTCGCCCGCGTCCCGTTCGATTCCGCGGACGATCCTATCTGGCCTTTTCGCTCGCGCCTGAGCCGCCGATCGCCGATTGGTTGGCCGATCTCGACGCGGCGATCGATCGATCCTCTGGCTTTTTCGTCGGCCGGCCGGCGGTGCTCGATCTCGGGAACACGGCGCTGAGCCAGTCCGCCATTGCGCTTCTGATCCAGGAACTCGAAGCGCGTCACATTCGCATCATGGGGATCGAGGGCGCGGAAGCCGCCAATCTCGGCCCCGGACTGCCGCCCGTCCTTGTGAGCGGTCGTCCCGCTTCGGGCGGGGAACTGGCGCGCGTAGCCCAGGAAGCACAAGACAAACCGGCGCCGAAACCTGCCGAGCAACAGTCGGGGTCCCTTGTGGTGGATACGCCGGTGCGCTCCGGCCAGACCATCTACAATTCGGCGGGGGACGTCGTCGTCATCGGATCGGTCGCATGGGGCGCCGAAGTGGTGGCCAGCGGCTCGGTCCACATCTACGGGGTGCTGCGCGGACGCGCCCTGGCCGGCGCGACCGGCAATACCAAGGCCCGCATTTTTTGCCGGAAGCTGGAGGCCGAGCTCCTGGCTATCGCCGGCTATTACCGGACGGTGGATGACATCGAGAGCGATCTGCGCAATCGGCCGGTGCAGGCGTGGCTCGATGGAAACGCGATGCTGATTGCAGCCCTCGACTAGAGCAGCAGAGAAGGAACGAACATGGCCAAAGTGGTAGTCGTGACATCCGGCAAGGGCGGGGTCGGCAAGACCACGACCACCGCCGGGCTCGGGACGGCGCTGGCGCAGTCCGGACAGAACGTCGTCGTTGTGGACTTCGACGTGGGTCTGCGCAACCTCGACCTCGTGCTCGGCGCCGAGCGCCGGGTGGTATTCGACTTCATCAATGTCGTTCAGGGCGTGGCCAAGTTGCAGCAGGCGCTTATCCGCGACAAGCGGCTCGAGACCCTGCATCTGTTGCCCGCCTCGCAGACGCGCGACAAGGACGCGCTCACCGACGATGGGGTCGCGCGGGTGATCGGCGAGTTGCGCTCGCGGTTCGACTGGATCCTGTGCGACAGCCCGGCCGGCATCGAACGCGGCGCGACGCTCGCCATGCGCCACGCCGACGCCGCCGTGATCGTCACCAATCCGGAAGTCTCCTCGGTGCGCGACTCCGACCGCATCATCGGACTCCTCGACGCCAAGACCGAAAGGGCGGAGCGCGGAGAAAAGATCGACAAGCACATCCTGATCACGCGCTTCGATCCGAACCGCGCCGCGCGCGGGGAAATGCTCAACATCAGCGATGTGTTGGAAATTCTCTCCCTGCCGCTGCTGGGCATCATCCCGGAGAGCGAAGAGGTGCTGCGCGCCTCCAATCTCGGCACTCCGGTCGTCCTCAACAATCCGGCGAGCGCGGCCGCCCGCGCCTATCTCGAAGCGGCTCGGCGGCTCATGGGCGAGGAGCTGAACGTCACCGTCCCGAGCGAAAAGCGCGGGCTGTTCAACAAGCTGTTCGGACGGAGAGCTGCATGATCAACTGGTCCGGTTTTTTCAAGCGAAGCGACTCTGCGCCGGTTGCGCGCGAGCGCCTGCAAATCCTGCTCGCACACGAGCGCTCTCCGCTCGGCCGCTCCGACCTGATTGCCGCCCTCAAGGAAGAAATCCTT
Source organism: Rhodoplanes sp. (assembly GCA_049284695.1). Taxonomy (GTDB): domain Bacteria; phylum Pseudomonadota; class Alphaproteobacteria; order Rhizobiales; family Xanthobacteraceae; genus Rhodoplanes. The sequence goes on from JBAPYK010000338.1 coordinate 27,345, forward strand.
GCCGCGATCTCCCGCCATGTCGAGCTCGATGCGGACAAGGTGCATGTCAAGATGGACCGGGGCGCCGCCGTCTCCACGCTGGAAATCGAGGTCGAGATCCCCAACGGCGTGACCGCGCTGGCGGCCAACTCCTGAGCGGACGTGTTCGGCGGGTGCTGCGAGCGTGCTGCCCAGGCCGAGGTTGCGCAGGAGGCGGCAGCGCTCATCGCAGGCGCCACGTTATCTCCCGCGCGCCGGAGCAAGGGCGGATGATGAAACGAGATGGTCATCCGTCCGGCAAATCCTGAGGACGCAGAGCCGATCTGGCGGATTCTCGAACCGGTGATCCGCGCCGGCGAGACTTATCCATTGCCGCGCGATATGAGCCGGAGCGAAGCGCTCGCCTACTGGCTTGCGCCGCATCACGACGTGTTCGTGGCGATCGAGACCGACGCCATCGTCGGCACGTATTATTTGCGCGCCAACAATGCCGGCGGCGGCGCGCATGTCGCCAATTGCGGCTATATCGTCGCGGGCAGGGCGACCGGCCGCGGCGTGGCGCGAGCGATGTGCGCGCATTCGCTGGCGCGAGCCAAGGAACGCGGCTTTCGCGCCATGCAGTTCAATTTCGTGATCGCGACCAACGACCGCGCGGTGCGGCTATGGCAGACGATGGGCTTTTCCGTCGTCGGCCGCCTGCCGGGCGCGTTCCTTCACCCGGCGCAGGGCTATGTCGACGCGCTGGTGATGTATCGCGAGCTCTAGCAGAGACGGACACCGGCCCATTTTCATCTCTTTCCGGTAGCGAGAGATACGGCTCCAAAAATTGGCGACACGCATTAAATGTAGGCCTGGATGACACCGCCCCACGGTGGTCCGCTAAGGAGCCGACGATTCCATGGATCGAGCGAAGCAGCTTTTCAGCAATATGCGCGGGCCAGTCTTCGGGTGGATCGTAACCGGAATCATTATTGCCGCCACCGGCTTTGCTCCGCAGGAATGGGCCGCCCGGATGTTTCGCCTTTTTCCGGCGCTTGAGACCGAATGGTTGTCAGGCGTCGACCTGCGGCTCGCTCTCGTCGCCCTGGGGACCGCAATCGTCGTGTGCAGCGTGATGTTGCAGCAGCGTGCCTTGCGGCGGCTCGCTACAGCCGGCGGCGGGGGCGCGGTGACCACGACGGATAAGCAATCCGCAGCGCTTGCGGATGGAGAAGCGCCGGTACCCGTTGATCGCGCCGCACCCGGCAGCGAGCCCCCTTCGCTGCTGCGCGACAATCCATCGATCGCGGTACTGCCGTTTCAAAATATGAGCGGAGACCCGGAGCAGGAGTATTTCAGCGACGGGATCACCGAAGACATCATCACGGACCTGAGCAAAATATCCGGGCTTTTCGTCATCGCGCGAAACTCGACCTTCGTCTACAAGGGCAAAGCGTTCAGTGTGTCCAATGTCTGCCGAGAGCTCGGCGTCAAGTTCGCCGTAGAGGGCAGCGTTCGCAAGGCCGGCAACCGAGTCCGCATCACCGCGCAGCTGATCGACGGAACCCATGGCGCACATCTCTGGGCAGAGCGCTACGATCGCGACCTCACCGACATTTTCGAGGTCCAGGATGAGGTCACCCGTCGCATCGTCGATGCGCTCAAGGTCAAGCTCACGCCAGGTGAGGAAGCCTACCTCGCCGAAACCCCGACTAACAGTTTTGAGGCTCACGACCTATTCATCCGCGGGCGGGAATTACTGCGCGGCACGACACTGAATCGCGAGACGTTCGATCGGGCCGTCGCGCTTCTGACGCGGGCGATCGAACTTGATCCGAATTACGCCGAGCCGTACGCGGGCCTTGCCCTGGCGCACAACCTCGATTTCCAAAATCATTGGACCGGCGCTCCTGACGCGCTCGACGTCGCAGCGCATTTCGCGACCCTGGCGATTGAGAAGGGCCCCTCATGTCCGTATTCCCACTTCATAGCCGCAGTTACGGCAACCTGGACAAGAAACCTCGACCGGGCGAAACAAGAGGCAGAGACTGCGCTGGCGCTCAGCCCGAATTATGCCCCTGCATACGGCACGCGTGGCCTTGTCGAGCTCTATTCCGGCAATCCGCTGGCAGGGATTCCGTTTATCGAGCAGGCCATGCGTCTCGATCCGGCTTTCGCCCACCAATACATCCACTTTCTCGGCTCGGCCTACCTCGTTGCGGGCAAGTACGCGGCGGCGGCGGCTTCTTTCCGCGAGCGCATCCGGCTGGTGCCGGATACCGACCTGTCGCGAGCCTTGCTGGCTTCCGCGCTTGGCCACCTCGGCGACATCGACGAGGCCCAACGCATCTGGACCGAGTTGAAGCAGGTGAATCCGCGTTACAGCTTCGCCGAGCACCTATCGCGGCTGCCGTTCAGCAATCCCGCTGACGCCGACCGGATCAAAGAGGGGCTGGCCAAGGCCGGGTTACCGACCTGATCCGACGCGCCGAGGATGGCACTGAGGAAACGACCCCTGGCGCCAACGCAAGCACGTCGTGGCTTAGCGGGCTCGCCAAACTCATCCTCCCCCGTGAAACGAGGGAGGGGAACCATGCGCAGCATGGTGGAGGGGGCAGCGGCGATCGCAAGTCAGTGACTCCCTCCCCGCCGACGCAGCCAAGCCTGCGCAGGCTGCGCAAGCTTGCCTGCGATGGGCGGTCCCCCTCCCCCGCTGCGCGTATGCTTGCGGGGGAGGATGAAGGTCCTTACGGCGCGCCTCGTGTTTTGTTAACGCGCGAGCATCGCCTCGCATCAGCTTCGCGAGCGTCCTCGCTTTTTTGCGGCGCAAGCATCGCCTCGGGTTACGGCCCAACCATCGCCTCGGGCTTGGTGCGCTGGCGCTTGACGATGAGCTTGTTGAGCGCGCCGAGATAGGCTTTCGCCGAGGCGACCAGCGTATCGGGATCGGCACCCTTCGCCGTCACCGTCTTCTCGTTCTCCGACAGCCGCACCGACACCTCGGCCTGCGCGTCGGTGCCCTCGGTGACCGCGTGCACCTGAAAGAGCTCGAGCACGGCCTCGTGGGGAACGAGTTTCTTGATCGCGTTGAAGGTCGCATCCACCGGCCCGTTGCCGGTCGCCTGCGTCGTCTCGTGGCGGCCGTCGATGTCGAGCGTCAGCGTCGCCGATTGCGGCCCCATGGTGCCGGCGATCA
>JBAPYK010000339.1:0-2721 GCA_049284695.1 Rhodoplanes sp.
GTCTCGGCATGGCCGAATGCGACCGCGCCGGCAATGTCAATGTCAGCCGCTTCGGGACCCGCCTGATCGGCGTCGGCGGCTTCATCAACATCAGCCAGAACTCCCGCCGTCTGGTATTCGCCGGCACATTTACCGCGGGCGGGCTCGAAGTCGCGCTCGAAGCTGGCAAGCTGAAAATCCTCAAAGAAGGCAAGCAGCGCAAATTCGTTGAAAAAGTCGGCCAGATCAGTTTCTCCGGCCAATACGCTTATGACCGCAACCGGATGGTGTTGTATGTGACCGAGCGATGCGTGTTCCGCCGCGTTCGCGCCGGTCTTGCTCTCATCGAGGTAGCGCCCGGCATCGACATCGAACGGGACATCCTCGCGCATATGGGCTTCAAGCCGATCATCGGCGAACCGGACTTGATGGACCTCCGCATTTTCCGCCCCGAACCAATGGGACTGGAAACGCACCTGCTCAATCTCGACCTGCCCGACCGCATCACCTACGACCCGCAGCGCAACATCCTGTTCCTCAACTTCGAGGGCATGTACATCAGGGTCAAAGACGACATCGTCGCCTTGTGCCGTCTGTTGGAGGAGCGCTGCAAGAAGATCGGCAAGCGGGTCGGCGTATTCATCAACTACGACAATTTCCGCATTTCCGAGGACACCTACGACGACTACGCGGAAATGGACCGCTACATGCTCGATCACTACTACACGACCATCACCCGCTTTGCGACGAGCGCCTTCATGCGGATGAAGCTCGGCGAGGCGTTCACCCGCCGCAACATCGCGCCGCATGTGTTCGAGAAAAAGGAGGACGCGCAGGCGTTCCTCTCCTCGCTCGAAGCGCAGGAACGAGAGGCAAGCTGATGCGGCCCACGTCGCGGGAGAGAAGCGAGACCGCATCTTGACGAGCGTCCGGCCGGCGGAGTGGAGAGTTTGGGTCGCCGCGCTGGCGGTAACGGCCCTTATTCTCCAGGCTGCGCTGTCGAGCCTGACGCCGCCGCAAGCCCTCGGCGCCGCAGCGGCGATCGACCGCCTTGCTGCGCATGTTCTCTGCGTCGGATCGGGCACGCAGCCCGCCGAGCCTAACGGTTCGGCGCCGGCTCATGACCAAACGCACCAGGGCTGCTGCATCCTTTGCAACGTTCCGGCGCTCGACGCGACCGCGGCAAATCCCGGAGTGGTGCAAACGCCGGCCTGGGGCCCGCCCTTGGCAGCCCAGCTGCGCGGGCGGGAGGCGAATGATCCAACGCCGCCAAGCGAACGGTCGCCCATCCGCGCGCGAGCGCCGCCGTCGGCGTGACCCCGGCGCATAGCCGGAACTTCACCCCATGATCCTTCGTTTCGCGCGAGCTGTCGCGGAAGCGTTGCTTGCGCAGGGAGACCGATATGAAGCCCTCTAATTTCCTTTTCGTTCCGCTGCTCTTGGCGTCTGCTTTCGGGACGCTCCACGCTTCGGCGCAGGAGTTCAAGGCCGGTTCGCTCGTCATCAGCCAGCCATGGAGCCGAGCAACGGCGGGCAGCGCCAAGGTCGGCGCCGGCTACATGACCATCACCAATACCGGCACCGAACCGGATCGGCTGGTCGGCGGCTCGCTGCCGCAGGCCGGAAAGTTCGAGGTGCATGAAATGCGCATGGAGAACAACGTGATGACCATGCGCCCGATCGATGGCGGGCTCGAGATCAAGCCGGGCCAAACCGTCAAGCTCGCGCCCGGCGGCTATCACGTCATGTTCATGCAACTGAAGGAGCAGCTCAAAGAGGGTGAGGTGCTGAAAGGCGAGCTGGTCTTCGAGAAGGCCGGCAAGGTTCCGGTCGAATACAAGGTCGGCGCCATCGCCGCCTCAACGCCGCCCAGCGCAATGCCCGGACATTGACGCAGACGGCCGCGTGCGCGCAGCCGTCACGCCTTGCGGCCCTCTGGCCTTGCTATGTCCGGCTTCCCGCCGGGCATAGCCTTCGACAGGCATCAATGCGATCCCGGGGCTATTCCACGCGAAAACTGCGGCCCGCCTCGGTCGCCCACAAATCGGCGATCACAGTTTCGCCGGCGATCATGGTCTGCCCTTCCGCGACCTGCGGCCGAACGCCCTCCGGCAAATAGACATCGACGCGCGAGCCGAAACGGATCATGCCGATCCGCTCCCCTGCCCCGACGCTGACGCCCTCGTGCACGAAGGACACGATCCGCCGGGCGACCAGCCCGGCGATCTGCACGACCCCGATGCGAATTCCGCCCGCGGTGGTGATGATGAGGCCGTTGCGCTCATTGTCCGCGCTCGCTTTGTCGAGTTCGGCATTGATGAAAAGGCCGGGGCGGTAGGCGAGCCGCTCGACGCGCCCGCTCACGGGGCTGCGATTCACGTGGCAGTCGAACACGCTCATGAAAATTGACACGCGAGCGAGCGACTGCTCGCTCAGGCCTAGCTCGGGCGGCGGAACCGCATCGACGACGCTGCACACCCGTCCGTCGGCCGGCGCGACGATCACCCCTTCGCGCAACGGCGTCACGCGGGGCGGATCACGGAAGAAATAGGCGCACCACAGCGTCGCGATGACCCCGAGCCAGCCGAGCGGCGTCCATAGCCAGAACAGGACGAGGCACCCAAGCGCAAACGCGGCGATGAACGGATAGCCCTCGGAGTTGATCGGAGCAAGCTGCGAACGGATGGAATCGGCGATGGACATGGGAGGCTCGGTTTTCATGCGTTTCATGTAGATCGGATT
>JBAPYK010000340.1:0-4043 GCA_049284695.1 Rhodoplanes sp.
CACGACCGGCAGCTGAACTTCTCCCGCACATGCTCGGTTACGAACCATTGCCGGGGGATGACGTCGAGCGTCTCGGTGACATCCTCGCCGATCTTGCAGAGCTTGCTCCCGCCGCAGCACGGGCACGACGTCGGTGCAGGGTGAACAATCCGCCGACGCGGCAGATCGGCCGGAAAGTTGCGCCGCGTCCCCTGGCGCCGCGTGAAGCCCTGCACGTGGACGCGCGCCGCCTCAGCCTTCGCCTCGTCCTCGCCCACCGCCGCAGCCAGCTCCTCGAGCTGCAGTTCCAGTTGATCGATGAGCCGCTGGCTGCGCTCGGAACGCGGACCGAACATCGCGCGCTTCATCTTCTCAATCGTCAATTGCAGGTGCGCGATCAGCGCTTCCGCGCCCGACAGCTTGGCGCGCGTCTCGATCAGCGCCGCCTTCAGCGCCGCCGCGTCCTCGGGAAGATGATCCGCCGCCTCAGCCATGACCGCGACGACAGCACAATCACGCTGATTCGTCCGATCACTTCCGCGCGCCGAGTCATTCAGCCGCAGTTCGTTCAGCGCTCATCCGGCCGCCGTCGGCCGCCACGTGTGTCGGGGATTCCGCCAATCGATCCCGTCCAGCATGTAAGCGAGTTGCGACGACGAGATCGAAACAACCCCGGCCGCAGCCGACGGCCAGATGAATCGCCCGCGCTCCAGCCGCTTGGCGTAAAGCGACATGCCAACGCCGTCATGCCAGAGAATCTTTATCAGCGAACCGCTGCGGCCCCGGAACAAGTAGAGATCGCCGGCGTGCGGGTCGCGCTTCAGCGCCTCCTGCACCTGCAGGGCCAGGCCCCGCATCCCACGCCTCATGTCGGTATGGCCGGCCGCGACCCATACCCGAACCCCGGTCGGAAACGGGATCATCGCGCCGCCAGCGCCTTGATGATCGCCGACGCCAAATCCTGGGGCGCCGTCGCCGCAATACGAACGCGAATATCCCGGCCGAACTCGATCTCCACCGCCGGCGCGCCCGCCGGCGATCGCTCGTTCGGCTCCGGCGCGACCACTACCGCGGCAAATCCCGGGGAAGCGCTCCGTAGATCATTCCGCCAGCGATAAATCTGCCCGGGAACAACATCGCGCCGCCGGGCGACCGCGCAGACCGATGCGCCAGGCGCAAAAGCCTCCGCAACGATCAACCGCTTCTCCTCCGCGCTCCACCGTCGCCGCCGCTCTGGGCCCGACAGAACTTCAATTCGGCTCATCACACCCTCTCTTGCACCAGTGCAAGCAACGGTGCTTGCACTGCGTCAGAGAGAGCGGATCAACCAACCGCGCGCAAGGCGGCCGCTATCGGACGGTTACCATAAAGCCTGCATCCAGAGGATAGTAGCGTTCAAGATCATTCCCGTACTCGCAGCAGGCGGCGATCAAACCGAACCCAATTCCCATGAATCGCAGATATCTTGCATACATAGTGAACCCCTCCAAACGAGGTTAGCTGCCGCAGCGATTGATTTTTTAATAGCCGACGGCGCAGCAAATAAACAAAGCAACTAAAGGATGAAGCATAGTAATGGCTAAGCCAGGCGATATACGGTGGTCATCTATGGTGACTTCCTCCATAATAGGTGCGCGCTTGACTCGGCTGTGCCCTCTCATCCGCAGTTCAATGGCTTGTCCCATATGAAATGTAACGATTACTGAGGGTAACTCAATTTAGCGGCGTTCGAAGACTACCACGCTATTCGCCGGAAGCAGTGCGGTAAAACCACCGTCCACGGTCTCGATCGTTCCGGCATTAATCAGGCCCAAACCTCCATAGTCGCGCGCATCGCTGTTGAAGATTTCGTGCCAGCGGCCATTGGCGATCGCCGGATGTTGGATTCGGTAGCCAACTGCGAAGTCGTGATTGTTTAGACTGGCCATCACCAGAATGTCTTGCGCGCCCTCCCATCGCCGGAACGCTAGCACTCGATTGGCATCGTGCACATGCAGGATGTCGATGGCGTGCGACCGCAGCGCCGGATGGGCAAGCCGCAGGCGGATAAGATCTTGATAAAAGTGGAACAGACTCGCGGCTGCACCGGCGCGGAGGCCGGGATAATCCTCGCGAAAATTGATGAAGTCGTTGTAGCGATAGGGCTGCCAAGCGCCCACCTCTTCGCCCATGAAGAACATCGGTGGCGCCGGGCCGAGCAGCGTGACTCCGGCGGCGAAGTGGACGCGCGCCTCGGCGTAGCGGCGAGTATCGCCGATCAGCGGTGCGTTGTTGACCGCAACCATGATGGTGCGGGCAGAATGTACGTCCTGTCCGTTCTCCCGGTAACTGGAGTTGCCCGCCTCGTCGTGCGACTCGTGATAGACGACGCGGCCCGTCCCGGAGGTGCCGAGAGTGCCGGCGAACCACGTGATGTTGAGAGGGTCGTCATTGCCGTAGCCGGCAATTTTGAGGAGCCGCGCCCGCGAGGAGTCGTTGGTCGCGTCACCGATCAGCTGGTGGTAGTATTCGGCGAACCACACGGCATCGAAACCGAGGCCGCCGGCATCGCTAGACTGGGTCACAGCTGGCCAGCCGGAATGATCTTCGGCGATCAGGATAACGTGCGGCCGCACCAGCCGCATCGTGCGCGTCCATTCGCGCAAGAACTTGGCGCCGAATGTGCGGGCATGGTCGGCGGCGTGGCCATTCGCATGAATCACGGCGTAGGAATGCAGGGACGTCGTCTGGTCAACGCGGAAGCCGTCGACATGGAACTCGTCGATCAGCATAGCGGCGCTGCTGATGAACAGTTTGCGGACCGTCTCCTCCCAGAAGCGCGGCGCCCAGCCGGTGGACATATTGTCGATGTAACCGCCGCTGCCGGGCGGATTGGCGTCAGGATAGTCAGATGCGCGCCCTTCATACCAATAGTAGATGTTGCGCTCGGGCGCGTTTGAATCGTAGGCCCATTGGGCGCGCTCGGCATCCGCGGTGTAGTGGTTATAGACAACGTCCATGATCACGGCGATGCCGCGACGGTGGCATTCACGGATGAAATATTTGAACTGGTCGCGCCCGCCGCCGGCATACTCGATCGCGAGATAGTGCGAATTACCGTAACCCCAGCTCGCCCAACCCTCGTATTCGGCGAGGGGCATCAGTTCGACCGCGTTGATACCAAGATCCCTTAGGTAAGGCAGCAAATCGATAGCGTCCTGTAGGGTCCCGCGCGGGCTATGCCCCAGGCCCAGACCGTCGACATGCAGCTCGTAGATGACAAGCTCTTCGAGCCGGGTCGGCACCGGACGCTGCGGATCGAACTCGTCGCGCCAGAACTCATCCTCGGTAAGCCAGCGGGTTTCAGGAAATTCCGGCGAACTGAACGCGGCTGTCAGCAGCTCGGGATCGACGATCACGGAGCAGCTCTTGGTGCCGTCCAGATCCTGTCGGCGTCCGTTCCATCCCGCATGAGCCGGATCGACGGCACCGCTCCCGATCTGGCAACGCGAGTAGAGGTCGGTGCGGTAGGCAACCGAACCGTCGTCCTTGGTAATGCGGAACATGTAGAGGGTGTGGTCGCACGGCCGGAAGTCAACGAGATCGGGCGCGTCGGCGAGGTCAGTACCCCACACGCCATCTTGATCGCGGTGCATTGGAATGATCGCGCTGACGCCGCGCCCGTCGTCCCAGATATACCCGCCCTCGCTGTTGTTCTCGCCCGCGAGCCGGCTGCGCACCAGCTCAACATTCTGCGCATTCGGCGCCCATACCGCGAAGCGCAGCGCGGGCGCGTCCCGACCCGGCTCGAACAGCTTGTTGGCGCCGAGCCGCCGGCAGTGGGTGAGATAATAGCACTCAGTCTGGTTGGCACGCGCGAGCGTGAAAATGCGGTAGCGGTCTGTCGAATGGGCGTCGCTCACCTCGGTGGGGATGCCGGACACGCTCGTTTGTGTCAACGTGTCGACGATGACGCTCCAGCGGAAGGTGCGGCCGATTTCGCCGTCGTCGAGCATCGCGGTGGCGCGGAAGGCCGGGCAGCCATCGTCGGCCGCAAATGCTTGCATCGGCGCAGTCGACCATTG
>JBAPYK010000341.1:0-18425 GCA_049284695.1 Rhodoplanes sp.
TAGTGGCGGCGCGCCCTGCTCCGCGCGCGAGCGCATCGTTTAGCGCGCGCACGATGCTCGCGCGCACGAGACCGGCATCGCGGAAGCGCACCTCGGCCTTGGCGGGATGCACGTTGACGTCGACCTCGCGCAGATCGATGGCGACGAACAGCGCCACGATCGGATGGCGATCGCGCGGGAGGTAATCGGCATAGGCCGCACGCACCGCGCCGAGCATCAGCTTGTCGCGCACCGGGCGGCCGTTGACGAAAAGATACTGGCCGAGCGCGTTGGCGCGGCTCAGCGTCGGCAGGCCGGCGAAGCCCTCGATGGCAAGCCCCTCGCGCCCGCCGCGCACCTCGATCGCATTCGCCGCAAAGTCAGCGCCGAGCACGGCGGCCAGGCGGGAAAGCCTCCCCGTCCCCGGCAGGGCGGCGGGATAGTTCACGGGCGCGCGCTCTTCGCCCGCAAGCGTGAAGACGACGTCGGGTCGGCTCATCGCGAGCTTTCGCACCACGTCGCGGATCGCCTCCGCCTCGGTGCGCTCGGTCTTGAGGAATTTCAGCCGCGCCGGGGTCGTATGGAAGAGATCGCGCACCTCGACGCGCGTGCCGTGGGCGAGCGCCGCCGGCTTGACCTCCGACTTCGCGCCGCCCTCGACGGCGATCGACCAGGCATGCGGCTCGTCCGCCTGCCGGGTGGTGATCGCAAGCCGCGCCACCGCGCCGATCGACGGCAGGGCCTCGCCGCGAAACCCGAGCGTGCGGATGGCGAGGAGATCGTCGTCGGCAAGCTTGGAGGTGGCGTGCCGCTCGACCGCGAGCGCGAGATCGGCGCGCGTCATGCCGCAGCCGTCGTCGGTCACCGTGATGCGCCGCCGCCCGCCGCCCTCGGTGAACACCTCGATGCGCGTTGCGCCCGCGTCGAGCGCGTTTTCGACGAGTTCCTTGACCACGCTCGCCGGGCGCTCGACCACCTCGCCGGCGGCGATGCGGTTGATCACGGCGGGATCGAGCTGGCGGATGGGCATGGGCGACTCGCACCTCGTCCCGCCATCGTATCCGCGCCGGCCCGGGCGAACAAATGCGCCAACGACGATGTGCAAAACCCCGCCGCGGGGCGGCGCCCGCCGCGCGTCAGCGCCGGAGTTACGGTCGCCGCGATCAGATCACGGCGGTCAGATGACGTAGGTGAACGAGTCGTAGGCCTCACGGCTGAGCAGCTGGTCCATGCTGCGCGAGGGCTCCGAACAGCCCGCCGGGCCGACGGTGCGCGCGGGAACGCCGGCGACGGTCGTATTGGCGGGCACCGACTGCAGCACGACCGAACCGGCGGCGATGCGGGCGCAGTGGCCGACTTCGATGTTGCCGAGGATTTTCGCCCCCGCCCCGATCAGCACGCCATGGCGGATTTTCGGGTGACGGTCGCCTGATTCCTTGCCGGTGCCGCCGAGCGTCACCGCTTGCAGGATCGATACGTCACTCTCCACCACCGCGGTCTCGCCGATCACGAGGCCGGTGGCGTGATCGAGGAAAATGCCTTCGCCGAACGGCACCGCCGGGTGAATATCGGTCTGGAACACCTCGGATGACCGGCTTTGCAGATAAAGCGCGAAATCGCGCCGGCCGCGCTGCCACATCCAATGCGCCAGCCGATGGGTCTGGATCGCATGGAACCCCTTGAAGTACAGCACCGGCTCGATCAGGCGGTTGGCGGCGGGATCGCGGTCGAGCACGGCCAGCACGTCCGCGCGGATCGCCCGCACGATCGCCGCATCCGTGGCGAAGGCTTCGGCGAACGTGTCGCCGAGCAGGTGGGCGGAAATCTCGGCATTGGCAAGACGCGCGGCGATGCGCCGGCCGACCGCGACCTCGAACGACGGCGCGCTGAGAATGGCGGAAATGACGAGGCCGCCCAGTTCGGGCGCCGCGCGCACCATCGCCTCGGCCTGTTCGCGCAGCCGGTCCCACAGCGGGTCCAGCTTCGCCGACGGCAGTTCGACGACGGCGCCAGTGGGCGATGGGGTCGCGATATTCATCGGCGTCCCTCCTTGCGGCGCTTTCGGGCGAACGCCCTTGCGCGCGGAAGTCCGGTTCACATTGCTGCGCATGTCGGCGTATTCCCTCGTAATGTCAAGGAAATGACTTCCTCTTTATCAGCCGCAGCGCAGTGAGGTTATTCCCCCGACCGTATGCCTGCGGTTGCGGCGCTTCGGCAAGGATTGCCGGGTCAAGCCCGGCAATGACCCCGTATCGATGCGGCCGTTTCCCCCTCCCCTTACCCTCCCCCGCGTGCGGGGGAGGGAGCGACGCGGGAGGGGGGAGACCGCGGGTCAAGCCCGGCAATGACGCGGGGATATTGCGAGCGGACCGACCTCGTCCGCTCGTTCCGCGGGGCCGCACACGGTTTCGTCATTCCGGGGCGCGGGCGAAAGCCCGCGAGCCCGGAATCCACGCGCGAATCTGAGGCCATGAAGTCTATGGATTCCGGACAGCCTCGCTGCGCTCGGCTTCCGGAATGACCGTCATGCGCGGGCTCGACCCGCGCATCCATGCGGCGCGGCCGCATTTGCCCCGTCGTTAACTGCTCCGCCGCTTTCCCCGCCGTTAGCTACTCCGCGGCCTTGCGTGCGGCGACGATCTGCTCGGCGGGCTTGCCGGTGAGTTCGGCCATGTGGTCGAACTTGAAGGTGAAGGTGCCGACGCCCGCGGTCGCCGAGCGCACCTCGATGATGAGGTCGCCGATCTCCGACTCCGGCATCAGCGCGCGCACCGCATCCCAGCCGGGCCAGCCCTCGCGGGTGTCGAAGCCGAGAATCTGGCCGCGCCGGCCGGACAGGATCGCGTTGATCTTCGCGGTGGCGTCGGTCGGGCACACGATCTCGACCTGATGGATCGGCTCCAGCAGCACCGGATTGCATTGCGGCAGCGCCTCGACGATGCCGATGCGCCCGGCGGTGCGGAACGCCATGTCGGAGGAGTCGACGGTGTGATAGGAGCCGTCGATCAGCGCCACCGCGACGTCGACCACGGGAAAACCGAGCGGGCCTTCCTTGAGCGCGTCGATCACGCCTTCCTCGACCGAGGGGATGTAGTTGCGCGGCACCACGCCGCCGGTGATGCGCTCGGTGAACTCGAAGCCGCCGCTGCGCGGCAGCGGCTTGACCTCCAGTACCACGTCGCCGAACTGGCCGTGCCCGCCCGACTGCTTCTTGTGGCGGCCGCGCTGGGTGATCGGCTTGCGGATGGTCTCGCGATAGCCGACGCTCGGACGCCTACGCTCGATGGCGACGCCGAAGCGGTCGGCGAGCCGTTCGGTCGCGACGCGCAGATGCATCTCGCCCTGGCCCCACAGCACGACCTCGTGCGCCTCGGGATTGTGCACCACCGTGATCGACGGGTCTTCGTCGACGAGCTTGGTCATCGCCTGGCCGAGCTTTACGTCGTCCTTGCGCTCCTTCGCCGAGATGGCGATGGAGAGCACCGGGGGAACCGGCGCTACTTCGGCGACCGGCTTGTGCGGCGTCTTGCCGGTCGAGAGCGTGTCGCCGGTCTTCGCCCCGTCGAGCTTGCCGAGCGCGACCGTATCGCCCGCCGCGGCGGCGGGCCGCTTCTCATGGGTGGCGCCGACGAGCTTGAATACGCCGGCGACGCGCCCGGCCTCGCTCGTCGGCGAATGCAGGGTCGCCGAGTCGGCGATCTGCCCGACGAGCACGCGGGCGACCGACAGCTTGCCGCCATGGGCGGTGTGGAAGGTCTTGAGCACATAGGCGACCGCGTCGTTGCCGGCCTTGACGCCGAGCCGCTTCGCCGTTTCGGCGACGCCGGGCGCTTCGTGGCGCAGCGCCTTCAGGAGACGCAATACGCCGTTGGTGCGGATCGCGGCGCCCATGAGCACCGGGCAGACCAAGCCTTCGCGCAGCTCCTTGGCGAGGTCTTCGAACACCTTGTCGCGCGGCGGCGGAATGTCTTCGAGCAATTGCTCCATCAGCTCGTCGTCGTGGTCGGCGAGCGTTTCCAGCATGGAGAAACGCGCCGTCTTCTCGCGGTCGAGCGCCTCGCCCTCGAGCGGGACGACCTCCGACGGCAGGTGCTCCTTGTAGACAAAGGCGCGTTCGAGCGCGAGGTCGACGAAGCCGTTGACGATGTCGCCGTTCCAGGTCGGGATCTGGCGCAGCAGCAGCGGCACGCGCGAAGCCGGCTGCAACAGCTTGAGCGCATCGGTGAGCCGGGTGTCGGCCTTGTCGATCTTGTTGAGGAACAGGAAGTGCGGGATCTTCAGCTCCTCGATCTCGCGCATGATGAGCTGGAGCTGCGGCGTCTTCTTCTCGTCGGCTTCGCACACCACGATCGCGGCGTCGACCGCCGGCAGCGCCGCGCGCATGTCGTGCACGAATTCGACCGAACCGGGACAATCGACGAAGGTATACACGTCGCCCATGAAGGTCGTGGTGGCGGCGGTGAGCTCGACGCTCATCCGATGCTCGCGCGCCTCTTTGCCGGCGTCGCCGACGCTCGTTCCCGCGTCCACCGATCCTTGTCGGGAAATCGCGCCGGTGCGGGCGAGAATGGCTTCCAGGAGGGTCGTCTTGCCGCTCTGGAACGGCCCGACGATGGCAATGCAGCGTGGTCCTCTTGGTCCGCCGTTGTCTCCCATTTTATTCTCCGTCGTTTTGAGCTCGGCCCCGCCTCGGGTCGGAGCTATCGTTCCAGTGGGCGCGCCGCTTGGCAAGGGCGAGCGATACCGCATCGATTATTGGTCTCGCTGATGCGAGCGGCTGCTCGCACCGGGCTTCGGGCGAAGCATCCGGCGTGGGTGGGACCACGCGCGCGCAACCCGCGGTTCGCGACGCTTCCGCCGACCGCCGCCGTGCGAGACCAGTTGTGAGGGTTAACGCACGAACTGCAGCTCGAGGCCGGCAATGCCGGCGGCAAGGTTGAAACCGGTGTGACCCTGAACCGAAACCGGCTGGAGCGCAACCGTGCTGCCGGACCCGCCGATCAGCACGTTCGCTCCCAGGCCCGCGACGATGGAGGCTTCCGCGCTCGCGCCGGCATATTCGCCGGCAAGGCCGCCCTCGGGGCGCCCCGTCGGCGCATACACGACCCAGATCATCACGCCGCCGGTGGTCGCGCCGATATCGAGCCCGATCCGCGTGATGCTGCCGGTGTAGACTTCGACCGGACCGGGAACGGCGGGCGTGAAGGTGCAATAGACTTGCCGATGCGATCCAAGGATCAGCCCAAGTCCGGCCGAGACGTCGCAGGTGAGACTGCCGGCCTGGATCCGCTCCTGCGCCGGCGCAGCGGTGGCGGCGATGAGGGCGGCGGCGAGGACGCCAGCTCCCGCAATGTGCTTTTTCATAAGCTCCCCTGGCCGGTTCGCGGCTCCCCGCTCTAAGTGAGATTGCCGCAAAAGCGCTGAATGCGTTCGCAGGCTTCCTGCAACACCGGGGTCGCGGTCGCGTAGGAGATGCGGAAATTCGGCCCGAAGCCGAAGGCCGAGCCCTGCACCACCGCGACGCCCTCGGCGTCCAGCAGTTCGGTCACGAAATCCTCGTCGTTGGTGATCGTCTTTCCCGACGGCGCCGTCTTGCCCATGGTTCCCGCGCAGGACGGGAACACATAGAACGCGCCGACCGGCGTCGGGCAGTGCAAACCGTTCGCCTGGTTGAGCATGGAGACGACGAGGTCGCGCCGTTCCCTGAACGCTTTGTTGTTCTTCGGTATGAAGTCCTTCGGCCCGTCGAGCGCCTCGATCGAGGCCCATTGCGAGATCGAGCATGGATTCGAGGTCGATTGCGACTGCACGGTCGCCATCGCCTTGATCAGCTGCTCCGGTCCGCCGGCAAAGCCGATGCGCCAGCCGGTCATGCAGTAGGCTTTCGACACGCCGTTCACGGTCAGCGTGCGGTCGTAGAGCCTCGGCTCGACCTGCGCGATGGTCGAGAACTGGAAATCGTCGTAGACGAGGTGCTCGTAGATGTCGTCGGTGAGGACGTAGACCTGTTCGTGCTTTACCAGCACGTCGGTCAGCGCCTTCAGCTCGTCGCGCGTATAGGCGGCGCCGGTCGGGTTGGACGGCGAATTGAGGATCAGCCACTTGGTCTTGGGCGTGATCGCGCGCGCGAGCGCGTCCGCGGTGAGCTTGTAGCCCGACTCGGCGGTGGTCTTCACTTCCACCGGCGCGCCGCCGGCGAGCAGCACCATCTCCGGATAGCTCACCCAGGACGGCGCGGGAATGATCACCTCGTCGCTCGGATTGAGCGTCGCCATCAGCGCATTGTAGAGCACGTGCTTGCTACCGACCCCGACCGAGATCTGGCTCGGCTTGTAGGCGAGGTCGTTCTCGCGCTTGAACTTGCGCACGACCGCAGCCTTCAACTCTGGAATGCCGTCGACGGCGGTGTATTTCGTCTCGCCGCGCTCGATCGCCTTGATCGCCGCCTGCTTGATGTTGTCGGGCGTGTCGAAATCGGGCTCGCCCGCGCCCAACCCGATGACGTCGCGGCCGGCCGCCTTGAGCACGCGCGCCTTGTCCGCGACCGCCATGGTCGCGGACGGCTTGATACGGCTGAGGGAGTCGGCGAGGAAGCCCATGTCTGTCTCTTCGTGCGGTTGCGGGGATGTGGTAGCGGCGGCCTCGTTGCGCGGCAAGACCGCCCTGTGCGAAAGCGGCTGCAGGCCGCCTTCGGCAAAGCCAGTTTTAAACGCGGCGGCAGGCTTACTCGGCGCGGAGCAGCGTGCCGTATTCCTCGGCCGCTTGGCGCAGCAAGTCCTTGACTTCGCTCGCACCTACCGCGTCCGTCGTGCCGAGCGACCGGCCCGGGGCACCGGCCTTGTACAACATGATGTCGCGCCCGACGACGTTGATCGAGTGCTTCGGCCCGTCATAGCTCTGGCCGGAGGCGGTTTGCGTCTGCACCAGCCAGAAATCGGCGTGCGCGTGATTCGTCGAGCTGTGGTCAAGATTCAGATCGAGCCGTACGCTCACTCCGTGCGGCCGCAGCGCGGCGTCCGCCTCCTCCACCGCGGGTTTGAGGACCCCCTTGACCCAATCGACGCCGATTTGGAACGGATCGGGCTTGGTCTGTTCGGTGCGTGTCTCGCCGGCCCGCTTCCGCCCGGCCAGGAACGCGTTGCTGATGTCCGACATGCGTGGCTCCGTTGTTTTTGAACAAATAATATGGGGAGCGGCGGTTCCAACCCCCAGCGCCGGGCATGGTACCACATCGCCTGCATTCCGCTCGGCAAGGTTGCTCAGCCTCACGCGATGGCATGCCCAGAGCGAATTCCGTTCCGGTAGATTCGGAATTCGCTCTAATTGTTCTTGATTGGTCGCATTTTGTTCTTGATTGGTCGCATTTTCTGCGGCGAACCGGGCTCCACTTCGCCGGAAAATGCTCTAGACGGCGTAGGAGCGGCTGATCGATTGCGCTACGATTATTTTATTTATGTTCGAGCCGGCAGGCGGGAGCGGCGGAACTCTGGCGGTGTCATGAGGATCGAACGAAAGAGAAGCCATGCGCGACCTAGGTGCATGCGGGCGGCATTATCGAAAGCATTGATCTTCGTCGCCTTGGGAACCGTCCCGGCGCACGCCGGCGACGTGGCGGTTACCGGGCGGGCCGGTTACCTATCCGAGTGGGAGGTAACGGGGAAGGCGCATGCCACGATGATCGGGCAGCGGACGGAGTTTGCCGGTCCGCTGATGATGAAGCATGTCGGCCTCTGCACCACCAACGGCCCGGTGGAAAAATCGGGCGAGATCCGATTTCGCCACGCGGGCTTCCTTTCGCCGCGGATCGAGGGGCTGCTGACCTTCGCAGGCGAGCAATGCACGTTTTCAGCGCGCGCCGGGACGACCTATGAGGGCGTCATGCAATGTCCTGGCACGCGTGGCGTCCCTTTCAGCCTCAAGGTCGAATAGCAGGCGCCTATTGGATGCGCCGCGCGCCCCACACGAGCGAATGCAGGCGAGATGGCCTTGGCCTCTAGGGTCGGATTATTCGAGTCCCAACCCCGTCCAGACGGGAATGCCCGGGGCGGCTTCGGTCCGAAGTTCGTCACTTCCTCCGACGGCCTCCTCGGTCATCGCGCCCATCGCCGGCGCGATCCCGACGCAGTCACGGGTTTCGCAGTCCCAGTATTCCTTGATGGCGGGGATCACCTCGGCGGCGTGACGGACAACTTCGATCCCCACATCGGGCGCGAGGAAATGGCACGCCAGCATCTTGTCGAACATGGTGAGGACCGGATCCCAATAGCCGGCGACATTGAGAAACACGATCGGCTTCCGATGGTGGCCGATCTTCATCCAGGTCATTTGTTCGACCGTCTCGTCGAGCGTCCCCAGGCCTCCGGGCAGCGCGACAAAGGCGCTCGACCGATCGAACATGGCTTGCTTGCGCGCATGCATGCTCGTCGTGATCACAAGTTCATGCAAATCGGCAGGGGGCTTTTCGCGGCCGCAGAGGGAGGTGGGGATGATTCCGACAACGTGTCCGCCGGCGGCGATGGCGGCGCGGGCGATCACCCCCATCAGGCCGAGCGAGCCGCCTCCATAGACGAGGCCGAGGTTTTCGTGCGCCAACGCTACGCCGAGCTCGACCGCGCTGCCGACGAATTGCGGATCGTTGCCCTGGCTCGATCCGCAAAACACGCATACTGAGCGCCGTGTCGACCGCGACTGCTCTGGGGATTGCCGAGCAAATAGGACAGGTTGCGGGCGACTTCTCGCCTTATCTGCCATGATGCGCACCTGGGGATTACGACCTGACCTTAACCGATTGCTTTCGGCACGATGATATCCCCGGCGGGGGATCTGTGGGGGAAGAAAACACCAGTATCTACCACAGGTTTGATAGTGGCGCGACGATCTCATGAAACTTTGATCGCTGCGTATTCGGCTTCCGACGTTGGCGGCCCCGCGTGAATGGGCTGCGCAGTCGAAGCCATTCGGCTACAATGTCGGCAGACATTTCCTCACGAAGAAGAACAATTCCCATGAACATCTTCATCCTCACCGGCGCCGGCATTTCGGCGGAAAGCGGGCTCGGCACATTCCGCGACAAGGACGGCGCCTGGGCCAAGTTCGACCCGATGAAGCTTGCTACCCCGCAGGGCTTCCGGCGCGCGCCCGACGACGTGCACCACTTTTACAATTTGCGGCGGCGCGACCTGAAAACCGCGCAGCCGAACGCGGCGCATTGCGCGCTCGGCCGCCTTGAAGCAGGGCTCGCCACGCGCGGCGGCGAACTGTTCCTGTGCACGCAGAACATCGACGATCTGCACGAGCGCGGCGGCGTGCGCCGCGTCATCCACATGCATGGCGAGTTGCTCAAGGCGCGCTGCAATCACTGCGGCCTGGTGACGGAGTGGCACGACGACCTCTCGGTCGATCTCCCCTGTCCCGACTGCCGCCGCGCCGGCGGGATGCGCCCGCATGTCGTGTGGTTCGAGGAAATGCCGCTGTACATGGACGATATCTTCGACGCGCTGGTCGTCTCCGACCTGTTCGTATCGATCGGGACCTCGGGGGCGGTCTACCCCGCGGCCGGTTTCGTGCAAACCGCGCGCAGCGCCGGCATCCGCACCTGCGAGATCAATCTCGATCCTTCCGAAAACGCCCACGTGTTCGACGAGCGGCGCTACGGCCCCGCGACCGAGCTCGTGCCCGCCTGGGTGGACGAGGTTCTCTCTGAGGGCTACCGCATCGCGCGGCGCCGGGCGTGATACCTGAGCGCGTCAGAACACGATGACGCCGCGGAGATTCTTGCCGGCGTCGAGATCGGCGTAGCCGCGATTGACCTCTTCCAGCGCATAAGTGCGGGTGATCAGCTCCTTCAGCTTCAAATCGCCCTTGCGATAGAGCTTGAGCAGTTCGGGAATTTGCAGGCGCGGGCTGGCAAAGCCGTAGACCGCGCCCATGATCGCCTTTTGCGTGACCAAGAGTTCGAGCGGCGGGATGTTGATCTCGGTCACGGTGTCGGGTGTGAGCGCGGTGATCACCACATTGCCCGCTTTGGCGGTCGCGCGGAACGCCGGCAACAGCGTCGCCGGCGGATCGATGCACACGAAAGCGTGGTCGACGCCGACTCCGTCGGTCAGAGAGAGGACCTCGCTGGTGAGCGCTGCACCCTCCGCGTTGACGGCGTGGGTTGCGCCGAAGCCGCGCGCCCAGGCAAGCTTCGCCGGCACCAGATCGGCCGCGATGATCATCGATGCGCCCGAGAGCCGTGCGCCCTGCACCACATTCATGCCGTCGCCGCCGCAGCCGATGACCAGCACACGGTCGCCCGGCCTGACCTTGGCGCGGTGGCGCGCCGCGCCCACGCCCGCCGGCACGCCGCAGGCGACGAGCGCCGCAAGTTCGTGCGGAATGTCGGGATCGATCACCACGACGGACGCCTGATCGACCACGGTGCGCTCGCTGAACGCGCCGATCATGCAAAAGGCGCCGACCGCGCGGCCGGCGGCGTCGCGCCGGCGATAGCTGCCGTCGAGCTGCGGCCCCTGAGTGATGCGGGGCCCCTCCGCGCAGAGATGGTGCAACCCCCGCCGGCACCAGCGACAGCGCCCGCAGCCGGGAATGAAGGTCAGCACCACATGGTCGCCAACGGCGACCCCCAAAACTTGGGCGCCGACATTCTCGACTACGCCGGCCGCCTCATGGCCGAGCACCATCGGCTGCATGGCGACCCGCCGCTCGCCGCGCATGACGTGATAGTCGGTGCGGCAGAGGCCGACCGCGGCGACGCGCACCAGCACCTCGGTCGGGCCCGGAGGGTCGAGCGCGATGCGCTCGATCGTGAGCGGAGTCCCGGGTGTGCGAAACACGGCGGCCATCGAGAACATGCGTGGCGATACTCCCGAGGCGCGAGCCTATCCCACGCGTGGGCAATCGGTATAGGACGCCGCTGGTTTTCGGGCTAGAGATGAACAGATTCAGGCGGAGAGGCGTGAAGAAGGCGACAGGGCATGTTTGCGCGTGACGACGACATCCTCAAGGCCGCCGAAGACTGGCGGCGCGACGGCAAGCGCGTGGCGCTCGCGACCGTGGTCGAGACTTGGGGCTCGGCGCCGCGACCGATCGGCGCGAATCTCGTGATCGACGAAGCGGGCAATTTCCTCGGCTCGGTGTCGGGCGGGTGCGTCGAGGGCGCGGTGGTGGCGGAAGCGCTCGACGTGATCGAGAGCGGGCAGCCGAAACTTTTGGAATTCGGCGTCGCCGACGAGACGGCGTGGAAGGTCGGGCTGTCCTGCGGCGGCACCATCCGCGTCTATGTGGAGAAGGTCGAGTGAAGCTCGACGTTCTCCATGCCCTCAATGCGGAACGGGCGGCGCGGCGCGCCGCGATCATCGTCACCGATATCGCGAGCGGAGAACAACGCGTCGTGCCCGCGGCCGCCATCGCCGCCGACCCGTTGAAGGATATTCTTGAAACGCATCTGCGCACCGGCAAGAGCGGCATGGCGGAGACGCCGTCCGGCCGCGTTTTTCTCACCGTCTACGTGCCGCCGCCCAAACTGGTGATCACCGGGGCCGTGCATATCAGCCAGGCGCTCGCTCCCATGGCGCGCCTGCTCGGCTACGACGTGACCATCGTCGATCCGCGTACGGCGTTCGCGAGCGTTGAACGCTTTCCCGAGGTGCAGGTGATCGCCGAATGGCCGGACACCGCGCTGCCGCCGCTCGGCATCGACCGCTACACGGCGTTCGTCGCCCTCACCCATGATCCCAAGATCGACGACCCGGCCCTCACCTATGCGCTTGGGAGCGGCTGCTTCTATGTGGGGGCGCTTGGCTCGCGCAAGACGCATGCGCGCCGCGTCGAACGATTGACGGCGCAAGGCCTGAGCGCAGCCGACATCGCGCGCATCCACGCGCCGATCGGCCTCCCCATCGGCGCGGTGTCGCCGCCGGAGATCGCGGTCGCCATTCTTGGCGAGATCACGGCGCGGCTGCGGCAGCCGGCGGAGAAGGCGGCGTAGGCCGGCCGCCCCCATCGCGCAGCCCTGGCAATTCCGGCGCAGCGCGACGTCCCTGCCGGCTCGCTTTCAAGAATCGTGATGTGACCGAAGAATCTTGCGCCTGCCCGTTTGACAACAGAAAAAACTTGCCATCGTGGTCGTATTGAAGTCGTATTTCATCGGTGCAATGTAAAACTCCTCCGCAGCGCAGTTTTTATTGTGCGCCGCATCAAGCAAAGACGCCGACGCGACGCTTTAATTCGATAATCTTCGAGTAAGTGCATGTATACGCTTTATTCGATGCAACGATCGGGCAACTGCTACAAGGTGCGGCTGGCGCTTTCGCAGTTGCGCATTCCCTTCCGCCTTATCGAAGTCGACGTGCTCAAGGGGGAGAACCGCACGCCCGAATTTCGCGAGAAGAACCCGAGCGGCCGTGTGCCGCTGCTCGAGGTCGCGCCGGGTCGATATTTGCCCGAGTCGAACGCCATTCTTTGGCACATTGCGCGCGGCACGCCGCTTGCGTCGGCGGACCCGTTCGATTGCGCCGAAGCGCTGCGCTGGATGTTCTTCGAGCAGAACAGCATCGAGCCGAGCATCGGCTCCGCTTATTTCTGGCTGTCGCTCGTGCGCGGCGGCCGTGACCTCAAGGTGCACGCGATCGAATCTTGGACTGAGGTCGGCTACCAAGCGCTCGGCGTCATGGAAGAGCACCTCGAGACGCACCGCTTCTTTGCCGCCGATCGCTATACCATCGCCGACATTGCCCTCTACGCTTACACTCATATCGCCCATACCGGCGATTTCGATCTTACCGGCTTTCCGGCCATTCGCGGCTGGCTCAAGCGCGTGGCCGATCAGCCGCGCCATGTCGCCATGGCTTGGACGCCGAAAACCCTGGCGGTCGCGGATTAGCGCATTGTCCGGCGAACCGGTTCCGGGTTCGCCGCGGAACATGCAATCTCCAAACGACACTGCAGCGAATTCCGGTTCCACCGAAACGGAACTCGCTCTGGGCCGATCCCGCCTGAAGAACTTGCCTGTAGGTATCGGCGCTCAGTCGCCACCGACATATCCGGCGATCTTCCAGCCACTCGCGTCCTTGACATAGCAAAGCTGATCGACCGCCAAGGGCTGGACGGCGTCCGCCGCGACGTATCCCGTCTTGCCTGCCGGCGTGACGATGCGCAGCGTCGTCGGCGGCGCGGTCGGCGCCGGCTGGCCGTTTCCCGTTTCCGGCAGGATGCGGACGAGAGCGGCGTCGAGCTTGTCGATGACCGGCGCGTTGGCCGCATCCGATCCGCGCACCTCGACCTGCGGCGCGTTCGGATAACCCCAGTCGAACGGGTCGGTGCCGGTCGTCTTGAGGAGTTGCTCGAACGCGTTGTCGTCGAAAGCGGGCGTCGCCGGCGAGCACATGACGCCCTGGCGCTGACCGAGCGGCTCCAGGGTCTGATCCTTGGCCGCCGCCGCCAACACGTCCCATCCCAATCCGTCCGCTTCGTCGAGATCGATCGCGGCGGCCAGATTTTCGATTCCCGACTTCTTCTTGTCAGCCTTGTCGCCCTGCTCGCCCATCAGGAAAAAATTTGGCGCAACGAGCTTGCCGAGCGCGGCCTGGTCTTTGCGGCTCGCGATCTCGCCAAGCTCCTTGCGGAACGCCTCGAAGCTCGGATCGGCCGCTGCCTTGGACAGCGTGATCGGCACCGGCTTGTAGGGCTTCGGCGGCGCCACCTGCGCCTGACCGGCTCCGCCCTGTGGAGGGCCTCCTGGCCCGCCCGGGCCGCCCTGCGGAGGTCCTCCTGGTCCACCCGGTCCGCCCGCGGGAGGCAGCTGCGCCGGTCGCGGCAATTGCGATTGCGCGGCGAGCGGTCCAAGGCCGGCCGCAAGCGCGATCGCTGCGGAGACAACAACGACGTAACGAGAGCCACGCATTGCGATGCTCCAGGATTAATTGTCGGAGGGATGACGGCTATGCCACGGCTAGCAGAATATTGCGACTGTGGTGCGGCTTCTTGTGGACGACCGCGGCCGAGCGAAATTGCGTGAAAAACTTGGCTTGCCTGCGTCTCGAGGAAGCGCCGCTCCGGCAGGTGGTGCTGATCAGTCGGGGATTGGCGCCGTCGGTATCGCGTTCATCGCGTTTGGGGCGTCCCGCGTCTTTCATCGCCGGCAGGCGGCAATTCGGGATTTCCCTCCTTCCTCTCCTTGATCCAGTCCGCGATCCTTCCGCTCACCTTCGCCTCGGGCGGACACGGCGGGCAAGAGCGCCACCACGCCGCTGGCGCAGGCCATGGCCAAAGCCAGAAGCGCCGCGAACGCGACGCCGTCGCCGACATCGTGAGCCGAATTCAGCACCCCCGCTTCGGCGATCTCCATCGTGACGGCCACCATCGCGATCGCTGTCGCAACGATCAGCGCGAGCGTCGCAACCAGCTGTGCGACGACCGCGGAGCGATACCGATGAAAACGAGTGCTGTGGGCGGGATGGGTAAAGCCGAGGCTATCGCTATTGGGTGCGCTGAGCATGGGGCGTACTCCACTGCCGAGATGCAAGTACAACTGTGACCGAATCCGTATCCTCGATGCGCGCCTTCATTCGACTGGCGTAACGACTGCGCGGAGGAGGCAATGCGCGGGGCGGCGTAAACAATATCTTAAGCGCGACGCCCCTCACCCGACGCGAACGCCGGCGCGCAGACAGGCCACGGAGGCCGGAATAGTCGTATTTTTGCGTATTTCTTGCATTGCCGGCGGGCGCGCCGCCCTGCCATCCAGCTGCCATCCAGCTGCGATCAACTTTTTGCGAGCACTACCCGACTGCTGTTTTTCGCGAGGTGGGAGCATCCCAATCCTGACGTTTCCCGCGCCGAGTTCCGCTCACCCGTGCCGGAGCTTCAGAGCGACGATCACCAACATCAGCGCCAGCGTGATCACGTTGGCGCCGATCATCGGCCAATCCAGACGCGCCACGCCGTACGCCAGCCAGAAGGCGATGCCGATCGTGAACGCGATCGTGGCGATAAGGGAGAGCGCCCGCGTATCCTTGTCGCGGATGATCTTCACCGCCTGCGGCAGCCAGCAGACCGTGGTGAGCACGGCTGCGGTCGTGCCGATCATATCGACCCAAGCGAAAGTCATTGTCGCGACAGCCCAGGTTTGATCCGCAGCGGCTCGGTGACGGTCGCCCGCGGGCGGCCAGAGGTGCCGCATTCGGCCTAACGTTTCAAGATGCGCGGCTTGACGGGCGCGCGAGCGGTTTGGCACCTTCGCCCGCAAAATCCGCGCCGGGATGGACGCGACGCGCGTCGGCCGGCGACGGCGGGAGGCGATGTCATTTCGCAAGAGGGCCATGCCGGCGCGGCGCAGCGTGGATCCGCGCCGGTTCCAACGCGCGCTCGCTTCGCGGCATTGGGCGGATTGATTACCGCGATCTGGCTTATCGCCTTGAGCCGGTGGATTGCGACCGACACCGTCGTTCCTTGGGATTCGAAAAACCAGTTCTTCGCCTTTTTTCGCTTTCTCGCCACCGCGCTGCATTCCGGCGCGACACCGTTCTGGAATCCCTACCACTACGGCGGACATCCGAGCGTGGCCGATCCGCAATCGCTGGTGTTCTCGCCGGTATTCGTGCTGTGGGCGTTGTTCGATCCGACGCCGTCGCTCCGCGGCTTCGATCTGATCGTCTACGCGCATCTGCTCGTCGGCGGCCTGGCGATGGGCGCCATCGGCCAACGGGCGCGGTGGCCGTTGTCCGCCTGCGTGCTGGCTGCCGCCCTGTTCATGTTCGGCGGCGCCGCGGCGGGCCGCCTGCAGCACGCCGGAATCATTCTCAGCTACGCGCTGTTTCCGCCTGCGCTGCTGCTCCTTCAGCTCGCGTTAGCGCGCCGCTCGGTTTTGATCGCCCTCGCCTTCGCCCTTGTCGCCGCGCAACTCGCGCTCGGCCGCAACCAGGCGGCTTTGCTCCTCTGCTTTCTCCTCGCGGCGTTCGCGCTCGCGGAAATCGTAACCGCGGACCGCCCCGTGCGCTATCTGCGCGAACGGCTGGCCGTGCTCACGATCATGGCGCTCGGCGTGACCGCGCTCGTCGCCGCGCCGACGCTGCTGACCCTGCAATTCGCCGCACTGTCCAACCGGCCAGCCGTCGGGCTCGAGGAGGCGATCCAGGGATCGCTGCATCCGGCCAATTTGGCGACGCTCGCCGTTGCCGACGTGTTCGGCGCCCATGGCCCGAATTATTGGGGACCCGGCGCGCAGACGCTGCCCGAGGTGAGGTTCACCGACGACTCCTTCAACTATCTGTTCGTCGGCGCGGGAACGACGGCGCTTTTTCTCTGGTTCGGCATCGCCGGCGCGGGCGCATTTCGGCGCGGTCGCCGGCTGGTCACGGCGGCGCTCGTGGTTTCGCTCCTCTACATGCTCGGCCGTTACACCCCGTTCTTTCCTTTCGCCTTCGCCTGGTGGCCGGGCGTCAGCCTGTTTCGCCGGCCGGTTGACGCAAGCTTTGTCTTCCTGATCGCGCTTGCCCTGCTGTCGGGCTATCTGCTCGCCGACTATGTGCGCGAAGGCCTGCCGCGCCTGCGCATCGCGCCCAGCGCGATTGCGGCAGCCGGCGCCATGGCCGTCGCCGTATCGGCGGCAACGTTTTCCGCACGCACCGGCCATGCAGGCGATGCGCTTTTCGCCGCGCTGAAGATCGCGCCGCTTGCCGTCCTGCCGGCGGTTTTGCTTGTCGCGGCACGCACGGCGCGGATGCGCGCCTACGCGGCGGCGGCCGTCGTCGCGATCGCGGTCGCAGAACTGATCTGGTGGAACGCCGCCTTCCGGCTCAACGCCGAAAGCCGCTCGCACTATGCGGTGCTGGAGCGGCCAACCGGCGCCGAAGCGCAAGCGATCGCCGTTCTGGAAGAAGCGCTGCGCGCGCGGCATGCGCAAGGCGAGCGGCCTCGCGTCGAAGTGCTCGGCCTCGGCGGGCCGTGGCAGAACCTCGCGAGCGTGCGCGGATGGGAAGCGACCAACGGCTACAATCCTTTGCGCATCGGCGCCTACGATCGTCTGGTCGCGCCCGGGGAGGCCAATTGGCGGCCCGACATGCGCGACTTTCCCGCCTCCTTCGACGGCTATGACTGCCCCCTGGCGCATGCGCTCGGGCTGGAATTCCTGGTGCTTGGGGAACCCATCGACCAAGTGCCGGCGCTGAAGCGCCGTCCTGTAGCCGAGGTGCTGTTGGCCGGGCCAAGCATCTGGATATACCGGCTGCACGATCCGATGCCGCGCATCGCCTTCACTGCGCCTATCGCGGTCGCCGACGCCTTCGCATTTTCCGGCGAAGTGGAAACCGGTTCGCCGTAGAAAATGCGACCACCAAGAGCATTTTCCGGCGAAGTGGAAACCGGTTCGCCGCAGAAAATGCGACTGCCAAAGGAGAACCGGAGCGAATTCCTTATCCACCGGAACGGAATTCGCCCTGGTGCCGGCGCAGCGCGGCCTGCGCCCGCGCCGCGGCCGGACCGCGTGCTCATCGCCGACGATGCGCCGCCGCGGCACAGCGATGGCGGCTTTCCGGCCGCTGGCCATGCGCGGCTCGTGTCGTGGCGTCCGGACCGCATCGAGATCGAGGCCTTGTCAGAGCGCGGCGGCATTCTGGAATTGCACGGCAATTATTATCCGGGCTGGATCGCCGAGATCGACGGCAAGGCCTCGCCCATCCTGCGCGCCGACGTGCTGTTCCGCGCCGTCGAAGTGCCCGCGGGCCGCCACCGCGTGGTCTTCCGCTATGCGCCATTTGCCTGGCGGAACCTTGCCGATGCGTTCCGAACCGCCTTGTCGCGCTGAATGTCGGCCGGCAAGGAAACGCGACCGCGCCGAGCGACGAACGGACCGCGCTGCCTTGCCAAAGCCTGCCCGCGCGCCTAGGTTCCGAACGCTCCCATCCGTGCAGCTGTAGCTCAGTTGGTTAGAGCGCCTGACTGTGGATCAGGAGGTCGGTGGTTCGAGTCCACCCAGCTGTACCAAATTAGCATTGTTTATACAAATACTTAGGTGCAAGGCACCGATCTTGCCGTGACATGATTTTGCAATTGCGGACCCGTAGCGGACCTACTGGAGCCAAAACTCAACCGCCCTGTGCCCCTTTGGTCCGGACTTGACGCATGCGGATAAAGAAAACGCGACCGATCATCCTGGCCGAAGACGTCCCCGTTATCTTCGACGACAAGTGCATCGCAGAATTGGCGAAAATAGCGAGGCTGCCGCCCGGCGCGGACGCGGCTGCTTTTGCCGCAGGCATTCGCGAGGCGGCGCGCATCTTTGCGCGAGACGCCAGCATGCCGACGGGCAACGAATTGCACGATGAAATCGACGAGTTGTTCAAGGCAGCGGATCGGCGGAGCTACAATGAAGTCCCGGACCTGTTGGAGCGGCTGTCGCCGCAGGCGCGCGATATCCTCCAAAATCGCGGTGCCCGTCCCAGCAT
>JBAPYK010000342.1:0-10793 GCA_049284695.1 Rhodoplanes sp.
GTGCACAACCACCCCTCGGGCGATCCCACCCCTTCGCGCGCCGACATCCAGATGACGCAGGCGATCGTCGAGGTGGCGAAGCCGCTCGGCATTGCGGTGCACGACCACATCATCGTCGGCAAGGAAGGACACACGAGCTTCAAGGGGCTGAGGCTGATCTAGGCTCGGGCGTCATGTCGCCCGATTTGACCTTTGCTGCGTCGCGCTGCCCTTTGCCGACACCCGGGGAGTCGGTCGCGACCGTTGATTATGACCGGGGATTATGTTCCGAACGAGCGTCGCGCACTTGATGGAGCCGGGATATGCCCCTCTTCCCGCACCGTGCCGTGCTTCGCGTAGTCCTTGCCGCTATAGCTCTGGTCACGACCGTCGCCTTCGCTTCGGGCCAGCCTTCGGACAGTCGCCTGAAACGGATCGGCGACGCGAAAACCGTAAAGATCGCCTATCGCTCGGATTCCAAGCCGTTTTCATTCCTGACCGAGCAACGGGAACCCGCGGGCTACACGATCGACCTTTGCAAACTCATCGTGAAATCGCTCGAACAGCAGGTGAATTCCCCGCTCGGGATCGCGTGGGTTCCGGTCACTACGCGAGACAGGTTCGAGGCGGTCGCCAACGGTTCGGCCGACATGGAGTGCGGCTCCAGCACCGTGACCCTCGGTCGGATGAAAGAGGTGGATTTCTCCAACTATATCTTCGTCGAGAACACGGCTTTGGCGGTCACGGCGGCTTCGGGAATTCACGCATTAGCCGACCTCGGCGGGCGCAAGATCGCAGTCATTGCCGGCACGACGAACGAAAAGGCATTGGCGAGGGCGCTGGAGCGGCGGCATCTGACCGCGACGGTCATCCAGGTCGGGAGCCGGGTTGAAGGCTTGGCGGCGTTGGAAAGTGGGCGTGTCGACGCCTTTGCCAGCGACAGGTACTTGTTGGGAGGCATGAAGACCGATACGGCGTTGACCCTGCTTCCAGAGGATATTTCCACCGAGCCTTATGCTGTCGCACTGCCGCGGGGCGATTGGGCTTTTCGCCTCGCCGTCAATACCGCCCTCGCGCAGATTTTCCGCAGCGGCGAAATCCTGAATATTTTCACCAAGTGGTTCGGCGGCGTCGCGCAGCGGCCTAACCTGCTTATCGGCGCCGTATATCTCCTCGGCTCTTTAGCGGACTAACGTGACGTCAAGCCGAAGAAAGGCGTGCTCGTGCCGACGCTCTGAACGGAATAAGCGGACGGCCCACGTGTAACCGCTGGCGCACAGGCAACGAGCAAGGAGTTATCCGCCATGCGCACAGCGTTCATTTCTGCGCTCGCTCTCGCGACAATTTCGGGGACCGCACTCGCCGGCGATGCCGCCGAGAAGGCAAAAGCCCATTTCGCGGCGATCGCCGCGGCTGACATGGCCAAAATCACCGCTGATTATAGCGACAACGCGGTCTTACAGTGGGTTGGCGGCCCGCTTGACGGCGTCTACACCGGTTCGCCCGCAATCAAGGACGTCTGGACGAAGTTCACGTCTGCTCAGGGCAGCCTCGATGTCGACGTGAAAGACGTCCGTGAAGCCTTCAATCCCAAGGGCGCGACCGTCACTGCCGACGTTGTCTTCAAGGGCAAGGGGCCCATCCCGTTGCGGTACGTGCTGGTCTACCGTGACGGCAAGCTCGCCAACGAAGTCTGGCAGATCAATCCGCCGAAGAACTGACGCATCGACAAGAGCCGGCGCGGCGCCTGCTCCGCCGGCGGCGACGCGGGGAGCCCCTCATGCGCGACAAGCTTGTCGGCGAGATACCGTACTTGCGTCGCTTCGCGCGCGGTCTTGCGCGCGATCGAAGCCGTGCGGACGATCTCGTGCAGGAATGCGTCGAGCGCGCACTGACGCGAGAACATCTCTATGACCCGTCGCGCAATCTCAGAACCTGGCTGTTCACCATCCTGAGGAATCTCTATCTCAACAAAATTCGCGACGAACGCGCGCGGCCGGTCGTATCGGAGGCGAAATTCGATGACTTGCTGGTCGCGCCGCCGGGAGGGTCGCAATTCGACGTCGTGCTGGCCCGCCAAGTTTTGACCGCCATGGAAGCATTGTCGGTCGAGCATCGCGAAGTTCTGCTGCTCGTCGCCGTCGAGGGATTAAGCTACCGAGAGACCGCGGAAATCATCGGAACTCCGACCGGCACGGTCATGTCGCGCCTTGCGCGCGCACGCGAGCAGTTGCGGATCCAGATCGAGGGTGGACCACGGAGCCAAATCCGGAGAGTCAAATGAACGAAGCCGAAGGAATCGATGACCTCACCCTTCAGGCATTTTTCGACGGCGAGCTCGATCGGACGCGCGCTGCCGAGGTCGAGGCTTGGCTGAATGCGCAGCCCGCCCACAAGGCGCGACTGAGGGAATGGAGGGCGCACGATCAAGTGTTGCGAGCCGTCTTCGATCCCATACTCACCGAACCGGCGCCGCAGAATATTCGCGTCGCTGCGCGCATGGCGGCAAGCCGCTTCTTCGCAGCACCGCGGCAAATGCTATTGCGGGCGATCGCCGCCAGCCTCCTGCTGGCTTTCGGTGCGACGGCCGGTTGGTTGGCGCGTGGGCATTTCGCGGTCGACGCCGGCCGCGGGGGCCTGACCGCGACGATCGCAACCCGCGCGATGGATGCCCACATGGTCTACGCCGCCGATCTGCGTCATCCGATCGAGGTGCCGGCGACCGAGCACGAGCATCTGAACGCCTGGCTGTCGCGGCGTGTTCAGCAACACATCGCGGCTCCCGATCTAGCCAGCGCCGGTTTTTCTCTTTTGGGCGGGCGCTTGTTGGCTGATGGCGGGAAGCCGGCAGCGCTGTTCATGTATGAAGGTCCGAATGGCAAACGTCTGACCGTTTTGGTGGCCCAAAACATCGGGCATCGCGTGGCGGATCCCAAGCTGTCGACTCGTGACGATTTGAAAGCGATGACCTGGACGGAGGGACCCCTGATGGTCGCCGTAACGAGCGATCTCGGCAGCGACCGGCTTCGGGGTATCGGCGAGATCGTCTCGACCTCGCTCAAAGGCAAAGGCTGACGTTGCTGGCCGGCGTGCTCTTTGCGCGGTTCGGCCGCCCCTTCCCGGCATCAGGTCACGCGCAATCTCGTCGCGCTAACCGGCCTTGGATCGCTGAAAGAATCGCCAAGGCCGGTGCCTGTCCAGCTTAGGCGACTGCAAAGGCCGCGTTCCTTGGGCGGACGGTCATCCGCCTGGCAGCGCGCGCCAAATCGGGGCTTTGAGCCATTTCCTGTTGGGAAGGCTGGCAGTTTAGGCTGATCCGAGGCTCAGTTTATGGTTGTGCCGCAGCCCGAAGCCCATGATAGCGCTGTCGAATTCGCCAGTCGGCAAGTTTTGCCATCATTCAGCCAAAGCTTTCGTAATATTGTTTGGTTGTGATCGAGGGAGGCTAGGGGGCTCACTTGTTTCCAACACGCCAGTTTGCTGCTCCGACAGCATTGTCGTTGATCGCAGGCGCGCTTTTCTTCCTTCTTTTCTCAGGCGTGGATGCGCGCGCCGAACAACCAATCGGCCGCTGCGACGATGCGGCCGAACTCGCTGTCTTGGCCTCGCCGCTTGCGCCGTGGAAGGGCGCGCCATTGCGCGTCGTCTTTGCCGCGGAGAAGCCGATCGAGGGCGAGCTTTCGCTGATCGCGCCCGACGGAAAGATCGCAACCAAATCGGCTGAGCGGCACGGGGGGCCGCCGTATTTCTGGTTTGCCGAAGTCGCTAAGCCGGCCGCGGGCACGTGGCGCGCGACGCTCGCGAACACCAGCGCGACGGGGTGCGCGACGATCACGCGCGACATCGCCGTGAGCGGCGCCAAGCCGCCGCAGCCCCGTGCGACGTCGGGAAGCGTCTGGCCGGTACGCAACACGTGGAATCGCGAAAACGAAAACCTGTATTCCGCGTGGATCGAGAAGCTCTTCGACGCGCCGCTCGACGCCGCGCCTTCATGGAAAGCGCTCCATGAGGTGCTGCGCGATAAATCCCGCAATGTCCTGTACAATCATCTGGGTCTCGGCGAAGACTCGATGAATCTCATTATCCGGCCCGACTGCGCCGACCTTCCGTATTTCTTGCGCGCGTATTTCGCGTTCAAGATGGGGCTGCCGTTCGGCTACGCGAAGTGCACGCGCGGCGGCGGCGGCCAGCCGCCGAAGTGCCCCGCGTGGTGGAACATCGAGAAAGAGGAACCTCATCCCGTCGCCCCGGAGGAACAACTGGTCGCGTCCGGTAGCGGCGCCGTCTTCGGGATGTTCGGGCAGCCAGTCGCGCCGCCTCCCGTCGCAGCACCTCCGCCCCGCCGGGCACCGCAGCGGCCGCCGGGACTCGTACCCGGCTTCGGCTTCTATATGCGCACGACCATCGCTGACGGCGTCCATTCCGGATCCGGGCGAACGGCGTTGACCGACGACAGCACCGATTATTATCCCGTGCCGCTGAGCCAGGATACGCTGCGCCCCGGCACGGTATACGCAGATCCGTACGGGCACCTTCTCGTGATAGCGCGCCGCGTGCCGCAGACGGGTGAAGGAGCCGGCGTGTTCCTCGCCGTCGACGGGCAGCCCGACGGAACGGTGGCGCGCAAGCGCTTTTGGCGCGGCAATTTCCTTTTCGCGCAGGATCCCGCGCTTGGCGGTCCTGGGTTCAAGCATTTCCGGCCGATTGTGCGCGATAAGAGCGGCAGCCTGCGGCGTCTGACCAACGCCGAAATCGAGAAAAATCCCGACTACGGTAATTTCTCGCTCGAGCAGTCGCGGCTCGGGGTCGAAGACTTCTATGATCGCATGGACGACGTGATGTCGCCTTCGCCGCTTGATCCGTTGCGCGCGATGAAGGAGGCGATCACCTCGCTCGAAGAGCAAGTGAACGCGCGCGTGACCTCGGTCGAAAACGGGCGGAAGTTCCAGACCAGCGGGCGCGGCGAAGCGGCCATGCCGGACGGCGCGTCGATCTTCGAGACGACCGGCGCGTGGGAAGATTTCGCGACGCCGGCGCGCGACCTGCGGCTGTTGATCGCAATGGACGTGGTGCGCGGGTTCCCCGAACGCGTCGCGCGGCGGCCTGACCGATACGCGATGCCGAAGGACAAGAGCATCGCGGACGTGAAAGCCGAACTGGAAGGTGTTCTCGCCTCGGAGCTTGCGGCGCGAAAGTTTTCGTATACGCGCAGCGACGGCTCGCCATGGACGCTCACGCTCAAGGACGTGATCGACCGCGCGGCGGAACTCGAGATGGCGTATAACGTGAACGACTGCGTCGAGCTGCGTTGGGGAGCGCCGGAAAATAGCGCCGAGGCATCGACGTGCCGGCGGCGTGCGCCGGCGGTACAGCGCGGGAAGATGACCGAATACCGCAACTGGTTCCAGGAGCGGCGCCGGCCGCCGCGCGGCTAAGGTACGCATCACTCAACAACAACCAGAGCGAATTCCGACTCCACCGGAGTAGGAATTCGCTCCAATCGTAAGCGGCGCGCTTTTCGGCGAGTAGGCCATTCGCCCGGCCAAAGCCGGCGGGTCTCGCCACCTATTCTCTTGGCTGCCCGATCTGAGCGCCCGGCGTCGATAGCAGTTCCGCTTGCTCGTACCAGTCCTTCAGCTGTCAGCGGCAAGTCGGCCCGTCGAGAAGGAGCGCTCTGTTGCACATCTGGATCGGGAGCTTGCTCGAAGGCGCCCAGCAAGCAAGGGGCGCAGTGGCGATCATCGACGTGCTGCGCGCCTTCACCACGGCGGCGGCCGTGCTCGCCAACGGCGCCTCCCGCATCATCATGGTCGGCGATGTAACAGAGGCTATGAAACTGCGGGACGCCGGCCTCGGACAGGTGTGTATCGGAGAGGTCGGCGGCCGTGCGCCGCCGGGTTTCGACTTCGGCAACTCCCCATTCGAAGTGTGCGATACCAGTTTCGCCGGAAAAACGGTCATCCAACGCACGAGCGCGGGCACGCAAGGCATCGTGGCGGCGGCACGGCATGCGCAAGTTCTCTATGCCGCCTCGCTGGTGACCGCCACCGCTACCGCCAGGGCGTTGTTATCGCATCGGGCCGATCGCATCTCGCTGGTCGCCATGGGCAGCGAGGGCATCGCGCGAAGCGACGAGGACGAGCTGTGCGCCCTTCACCTGCGCAATCTTCTCGAAGGCAGACCCGGAAATCCCGCGGCGGTGCGCGACGTGATTTTGGCCGGAGGCGACGTTCTGCGCTTCCATGATCCGAGCCGACCATACTTGAATCGGCATGACCTGGAGATCGCCCTGGATATCGACCGCTACGACTTCGCGATCAGGGTGACGATGGAGAACGGTCTGCCGGTGGCGCGCCGCGAGAAGTAGGCGACCCGAGATATTTATTCAGACGCCCGCGCCGGTCCCAGGCAACCTTCCGCGATCT
This sequence comes from Rhodoplanes sp., assembly GCA_049284695.1. Taxonomy (GTDB): domain Bacteria; phylum Pseudomonadota; class Alphaproteobacteria; order Rhizobiales; family Xanthobacteraceae; genus Rhodoplanes. The sequence continues at coordinate 6,405 of JBAPYK010000342.1, forward strand.
GGAACACTTCCAAACTAAACGTTCCCGCTGTCGCGCTTGCGCTCCCTGAGTCGCTCAGTCGCTCGGACGGCCTATCGCTTCACCATCTGGAGCGGGTCGCGTGTTTCGGGGACGCGTTGCCAGGTCTTGTCGTCGTTCTCCTCGAACCGCCAAGTCTGAGCCTCGACGCCCCTCAGGAGGAGTTCGCTGCGGTCCATCTGCCAGGACGACGGATTGAAGCGCGCGATCGCGGCATCGCAGCCGGGCTTGACCGAGAGCGCATAGCCATCTCCGGCCGGTTTGTTGGCGAGCGTGAGCGAACAGATCTTGCCGCCGTCGCGTACGATGTCCCACTCGCCGGCCATCTGGTCCACGGTCGGCGGAGGCGGTTCGACCGCCGCGACGCTCTGCAGAAACAGCACGCCTTCGCCGGGCCGCGGCACCTCGAAAATGCCGTGCTCGACCTCATTCATTTCGAGCACCGGTTTTCCCTTGGCGTCGCGCAAACGCAGAAAATCGTTTTCATCGATCGTCCAGCCGACGATGTCCTTCACGAAAGGGAACACCTTCACACAGGTCTGGTCGAATTCGAGCTTCAACCCGGCGGCGCCGGCGAGGTCGGTCTTCAGATCGACGGTGCAACGCCGGTCGCGGTCGGCATTGGAAAACTCATAGGCCCCGGCCATGGACTTCGCGGTGTCGTTGAGGGGATTGGCGGGCGTCTCGGCAGCCGCGGCGGCGGGGTACAGGCAGGCGGCGAAAGCGGCGGAAAGCAAGGCGATGCGGGTCGTGGTCATGAGCGTAAGTTACCATGGTGACTGCGAAGATGCCATGCGGCGGGGCTCGGCATCCCTGCGTCAGTCTTTTTTCGGCGGCCAGGGGGTCTCGGGAACCGGGGTCAACGGCGCGCGGCCAGCGAACCAGGCAAGGAGATTATCGACGACGAGCTGATCCATCTTCTCGCGTGTATGCACCGAGGCCGAGGCGACATGCGGCAACAGAACCACATGCTCCATGGCGATCAGCTCGTCGGGCACCACCGGCTCATTGGCGTAAACGTCGAGCCCGGCGCCGTAGATCGTGCGGTCCTGCAGCGCTTTGATCAGGGCAGGCTCGTCCACGACCGAGCCGCGCGCGACGTTGATCAAAATTCCCTCCGGACCGAGCGCGCGCAGCACCTCGGCATTGATCAGATTGTGGGTCTCCGGTCCACCGGGCACGATGAGCACCAGCGTATCGACATCTCGCGCCATGGCGACGAGATCGCGGTAGTGCCGATAACTCACGTCGGGCTGCGCGTGGCGCGTATAATAAACGATGGGAACGCCGAAGGCCTCGAGCCGGCGCGCGATCGCTTTGCCGATCCGCCCCATGCCGACCATGCCGATCGTGCGGTTGCGCAGCGTCGCCTTGGTCAGCGGATAGGGCTTCTCCCGCCACTTCCCGGCGCGCAAATATCGCTCCGCCTGCGAAAGCTCGCGCACCGTGCACAAGAGAAGGCCGAGCGTGGTGTCGGCGACCTCTTCGGTCAGCACATCCGGCGTATTGGTGACGATGATGCCGTGCCGGCCGGCCCAGACTGCGTCGATGTGGTCGTAGCCGACGCCAAAGGTCGATACGATCTTCAACTTCGGGAAGCGTGCCATGAGCTCGCCGTTGATCCCGGCGACCATATAGGTGCAGGCGATCCCGCGAACCTTGTCGACTATGTCGGCCGGCAAGGAGTCGCAATCCTTCGCTTTGCTCAATCGGTGCAGCGTGAAGGCCGGCGCAAGCCCGTTGATGATCACCGGTTTGGGGGCCCCGAGAACCAGAATGTCGGGCTTCTCGTCTGCCATAAGGAACTCCCGCGTCCACGACGTGTTTTCGTTGATCGATCACGCAGCTCGGCAATCGCGGGGGCGGAGAGTAGACGAAGCCATCGGCCACGCCTATTGATACGGTTTATCTTTTTTCAGCGGAGCGCGATCGCGCATGGGGTATGTCGAAACCATTTTGCAGCCGGGCGAGAGCGTCCGGTTCAAGACGAATTATCATTGGGTCGCTTTCATTCCGGGCTTGGCGCTCCTCGTCCTCGCCGTTCTCTCTTATTGGTGGTCGGGCCGGCCGAACACCTGGTACGGCCTGTGGATAACGCTTGCGGTGCTGCTGCTCGCGGGAGCGATCATCCTGCTCGTGCGCGCCGGCTATCAACGCTGGATCACCGAGATCGCGGTCACCGACTTGCGGGTCATCTACAAGACCGGCCTTCTGACGCGCCTGACCGATGAAATGCCGTTGGGCAAAGTCGAGAATATCGAGATCACGCAGTCGATCCTCGGGCGCGTGCTCGATTACGGCACCGTCGATGTTCAGGGCACCGGCGCCATCGGCATCGGATCCGACAAGCTCCGGCGGATCGCGTCCCCCCTCGAATTCCGCGATCACGTCCTGGTAGGCGCTTGATTGGGCTTTCGCACGCTTTAACGCCTTGGCCATCGGGACGCCGGCAGCGGCGCGTCGAGGGGAAAACGCAAGCGCGTTCGTCATTCCCCTCCCGTGTCTGTGAATTTGGATTCGGGGCTCGCCGCTGCGCGGCGCCCCGGAATGACGACGTGGGCATCGACTGAAGGAATCACACCAACAACGCGACCGGGTGTTCGACCGCCCGCTTGAACGCGGCGAGCAGTTCCGCACCGAGGGCGCCGTCGATAACGCGGTGATCGCAGGACAGCGTCGCCGTCATCCGGGTCTCGAACCGCACTCCCCCATCTTCCGTCTCGACCGGCCGGCGGTCAGCGGCTCCCACTGCGAGCAGGCTCGACTGCGGCGGGTTGATGATGGCGGCGAACTCGCGCACGCCATACATGCCGAGATTGGAAAGCGTGGCGACGCCGCCCTGGTACTCCGCAGGTTGGAGCCGGCGGTCGCGCGCTCGCGCCGCGAGGCTCTTCATCTCCGCCGAAATAGCGGAGAGCGTCTTCGTATCGGCGTCGCGGATCACCGGGGTGATCAGCCCACCGTCGAGCGCGACCGCAACCGCAATGTCGACGCTGCGGAAACGTAGGATGCGGTCTTCCGCCCATACCGCGTTCGCCGCCGGCACGCGCTGGAACGCATGGGCGAGCGCCTTGATCAGAAAATCGCTGAGCGAAAGCTTGAAGGCGAGTGCGCCGTCCGCGTCCTTTGCCGCCGATGCGTTTGCGTCGATCCGCAACGCTTCGAGCCGATCGAGCGTCACATCGCAAGACAGATAGAAGTGCGGAACGGTCTGCTTGGCTTCGACGAGCCGCGCCGCGATGGTGCGCCGCATGCTGTCGAGCGCAATCTCCTCGTAAGCGCTCGCGGCGTAGACGGCCTTGACCCGCTCGGCCGTAAGCCCGCTCGGCCGCGCCGCGGCAGCAGCAGGCTCCATCCCACGCGCCATTACGCTTTCGACGTCGCGGGCGACGATGCAGCCGTGCGGGCCGGACGACGGAATGCGGCTAAGGTCGATGCCCGCTTCGGCGGCAAGGCGGCGCGCGAGCGGCGTGATGGTTCGGCCGCCCGGCAGCCGCGCCGGACCGAAATTTTTCGGCGGCGTGCGGATCGGATGGAACGGATCGAGCGGCGGTAACGCACGCGCCGGGCCCGTACGCGCCGGTCCGGCTTGCAACGACCCTGCAGCCGTGGGCGCGGCGGCAACCTTCGTCGGCTGTGGCGCAATCGCCTGGCTCGCGCCGGCGGGTGCGGAGTTTAACTGCGCCTCCGCTTCGGTAAGCACCGCCACGATCGCGCCGACCGGCACCACCGTCCCGGCCGGCACGCGAATCTCCGTCAGCACGCCGGCGGCGGTGGCGGGCACATCCATCGAGGTCTTTTCGGTTTCGATCTCGAACAGGTTGTCGCCCGGCTTGACCGCATCGCCGACCGTCTTGAACCACGCCGTAATCTTGCCCTCGGCCACCGTCTCGCCGAGCTGCGGCATCAGGATATTCATCCGCCTCCCCTCCCCCGGAGCCTGCGCGTCGCGCTGGCCGTTGATGCCGAGACCTGTCAACTTTCGAGCGAGCGGCGCACCGTCTCGGCGATGCGCTCGACGGTCGGCAAGATCATGTCTTCGAGCGTGTCGGCGGCCGGCAGCGGCACATGCGGCGTGGTGATCCGCACCGGCGGACCGTCGAGATCGTAGAACGCCTCCTCGGCGGCGATCGAGACGATCTCCGCGCCCCAGCCGCACAAGCGCGGATTCTCCTCGACCGTGAACAGGCGGTGGGTGCGCGCGACCGAGCCGAGAATGCACTGCATATCGAGGGGAACGAGCGAGCGCACGTCGACCACCTCGCAATCGATGCCGTGCTCGGCCTTGAGCCTCCCGGCAGCCTCGATCGCCCGCGGCACCATCATGGCGAGCGCGAGAATGGTCGCATCCTTGCCCGGCCGAACGATGGT
>JBAPYK010000343.1:0-3091 GCA_049284695.1 Rhodoplanes sp.
TTTGCCCTGACGCGTTCCAATAGATAAGTTCGCCACCACCCTGCCCCTAGAGCGAGCAAGCCTGCCGCGCGCCGCATTACGACCTGCATCGAAGCCCAAACCGCCATGGCTGCGAAAAAGACCCCCAAGGAAAGCCTGCCCTATCGCCCTTGCGTCGGCGTGATGGTGCTCAATCGCGACGGCCTTGCCTTCATCGGACGGCGGACCGAAGGGCCCGAGCATGTCGACGAAACCTATGTCTGGCAAATGCCCCAAGGCGGCGTCGACAAAGGCGAGGACCCCTGGCCGGCGGCGCTGCGCGAGCTTTGCGAGGAGACCAATATCCGCTCGGTCGAAAAGCTCGGCGAGATCGCCGACTGGCTCTCCTACGATCTGCCGCCGGAGCTCATCGGCCATGCCTGGAAAGGGCGCTATCGCGGCCAGACGCAGAAATGGTATGCGCTGCGCTTCACCGGCAAGGAGAGCGAGATCGATATCGCCCACCCGGCCGCGGGGCATGAGCCCGAATTTGTCGAGTGGCGCTGGGAGCCGATCGCCAACCTTCCCGGACTGATCATACCGTTCAAGCGGAAGGTCTACGAGCGGGTGGTGCGGGAGTTCGCGCCTCTCGCCGTTCCCGCGACCTAAAGCTTTCCGCGGCGACGGAAGAAGACGCAAGAATAGATTCGCCGCCGAACATGCGACGCGCTAAACCGCGCCGGCTTCACGCGTCGGGCGCAACCGCCTCCTGCTGGAAGTCACCGGAGATATGCGCCGCCCCTGCAGCGACCAGCGCCGGATAGCTGGTGCGGAAATCCTTCAGCAGCGTCTCGAACGGCACGTCGGCATAGGTGCCGCGGTCGCGGAGATATTCCATGCGCCGCTTGCCCGCGCGATCATAGGCCTGGAACAGGGAATCGCTGAGGCCGTCGAATTCGAGCGGGGCCAGCCCGACCCGCCGGCACAGCTCGGTATCGAAAGCGGGCGTCGCCTTCACCCACGAGCCGTTGACCTTGAGGTCGCTGTAGGAGTGCCAGAGGAAAATGTCGCTCTTGGTCAGCTCGTAGAGGCGCGGCGACGTCATGTGGTTGCGCACATCGGCATAGCCGACGCGGGCGGGAACGCCGATCGCGCGCGCGCAGGCGGACAGCAGCGCGGCCTTGCCGATGCAGAATCCGCGGCCATGCGCCAGCACGCTGCTCGCGCGATAACTCGCGGGATCGGTGAGATCGACATAGGGGTCGTAGATGATGCGGTCGCGCACCGCGCGATAGAGCGCGACGATGCGGGTGATTTCGTCGGCGCCTTTGCCGGCGCCGCCGGCGATGGCGTGCGCGAATTCCTGGACGTCGGGATTGTCGCTATCGATGAACGGGCTTTGCTTTAGATATTTGAGGTCGCCCTGCATGTGGTCCAGCTCGTTGCGAATGTCAGGTTCAACGCGGGGGTTCGAGGGCGCGGCGGCGCAGGGGCCGCCGGTGCGCGGCGAATAATAGGCGAGCGCCGCGGCTTTGGCGAGCGCCATCGAGCGTCGCGGTCTTCTGCGGGGCAGGACCGATCGATCGCCGCGGAGGTCGTCAATTGCGCGCGAGCCGCCGCCACCACGTGCGGACGCGGCCCGATAGCATAAGCGCGGCGACGGCGACCGCCACGACCGGGATCAGGAACAGAACGAAGCCGAGCGCAAGCATGAGGATCGCTGCGCCGACCAGCCCGACCAGGGCGAGCACAAGCCCGATGGTGAACGGCCCCGGCGGCGTGAAGGTGCGGTAGTGGGTGCGACCCTGCTCGTCGACGGTGATGAACACGGCGGAGTTCGCGTTTTGATCGGCATCGCGCGCCGCTTCGAACGGCCAGCCCCCCTGCGCCGCCCAAGGCGAGCCGTCGCGGCCGGGCGGAATGATTTCTGGCTCGGAGCGCGGCTTTTGCGGTGTGCGGTCGGTCGGATCGTTGGTCATGAGCTTCATGTGGGGTCGCGGCCGCCGATATCCAAGGCGAAACCGATCCTGCCCCGGATTGCGGGGCCTTATGGGGCGACGGCCGCCTCCGGCGGTATTGGGGGAGGCCGGCCGGCGCTTTGTGGGAGGGAGGGCGCGGCGATCATGCGCCTTCGACGATGACGAAATCGGCGTCGGAGTGGGCGTTGCGGATGGTTTTCGCGGCCTGGTACTCGGGGCTTTGGTAACACGCCACCGCGGTTGCGTAGTCGTCGAACTCGACAATGACATTGCGCTCGCGCGAGCTTCCCTCCTTCGCCTCGTATCGGCCGCCGCGGGCCAGGAAGCGGGCGCCGTATTTCTCGAAGGCAGGCCGCGCCGCCGCCAGATACTCCGGATAGCGCTCGGCGTTCTTCACCGAGACCCGAACGATCCAATAGCCCTTCGGCATAACGTTTCCTCCGGTTCGCGTGCGTGCGCAGGTGAGCGCCAGGGTCTGTTCGACCAGGCGGCCGCCAACCTTATCCTCCCCCGTGATAACGGGGGAGGGGGACCATGCGCAGCATGGTGAAGGGGCGCGGTCAGGCGAGCGCGAGCAACGGGATCGACACGCCCATCCCGAGCAGCGCGATGCCGGCCAACCGCGTCAGCCCGCGCAGCCGCGGCACGTACATTTCAATGAGAACGAAGCAGCCGACGCCGATCATCCACCAAAGGCTCATGGCGCCGGTCACGAACATCAAGATCATCAGCGGCCAACAACAACCGATGCAATGCAAGCCGTGTTCTCCACCCATCCGCACGGTTCCCCAGGCGCCGTCGCGCCAATGGGCGAGGAAGAACGTCGCCGGCGACTGGCAGTGCTTTAAACAGGCGTCCTTCAGGGGCGTCCATTGGTAAAGCCCGACGAGGATGAGCGCGGCGCTGGCCACCCAGGGATGTTCAAAAGCGCGCTGCACGGACAGCCAGCCTTGTTCCGCCAGAGCTTGTTGCAGCAGGGTCGCGACCAGGCCGGAGCCCGCCGACGCCGCCATATAGCCCAGCAGAAACAGCCCGATCCGCATCCACCGGTCGATGCCGCGGCCATCTCCGTCGGCTCGGGCGAACGCCACCAGCCATGGCAGCACGAGCGGTCCCATCATCCCGACCATCATGCCGAGCCACATGGCGAAGGT
>JBAPYK010000344.1:0-4542 GCA_049284695.1 Rhodoplanes sp.
GCATCGGCTCGAAGATGTGCCGCGGTGGATGGCCGAGTAGGCCGGGCAGCTTGGCGATGTTCGAGCGATGCGGCGGGCCTCGTCCAATGTAAGCACGTTCGCCTGCCGGGCCTCGTTCGGGTCGTGGCGGAAGTTGGTGTAGGCGACCGCCTGGCCATTGGCGTCCTCCACCACGAACGCCTGCTCAAGCGGGACCGGCAAGCTTGGCGTATTCGGCGCGCGGTGCGGGGTCGGAAAATCGAGTGATAGCAGGAGACCCAGTATGCCTTGGCCATGGATGGTTTCCCCTCTTGGATTGCGATTGCTCGCGAATACTAATCAGCGAGAGGGCGGCCCAATAAGCGGGAACGCGACCGAAATTCCAACCCCTGAGGTTTTTGGAGGCCGCCGCTTTTGCTTTGGAATGGAAAAGGCCCGGCGGAATTGGCCGGCCGCCGGGCCTAGAAGGATTTGAGAGGTGTTCTCGTGGGAGAACGAGAGACCATAGCACTCGGCAATTAACGGCTGGTAAATTTACCGGCCGCGCCATCCCCGTTTCCCGAATGTCCGGGAGCATCACGGCGAGCCTCTAGCCCATGTTTCCCTTTTGCGCGCGCAAGGCATTGATTTTTCTAGGGTGGGATTGGCGGATTGTCACTACATGACGGTCTGGCCTGGCTGGGGCGGCGACGGCGGATCGAGTTCGGAGATGCCAAGCGCACGCAACACGGCGGCGGCGCGCTGAGTCGGTCGTGTGACGGATCGTTTGGACATGCCACCGCCGAGATCGATGTCGACGACGCGCACGGACTGAAGTGCGTTCAGCGCTTCGGTAGCGGAGAGATCAAGGCTGGCGGCCTTGAGCTTCTTTTCGATCGCGCGGTGCAGCAGGAAGGCCAATGCGGCGACGAAGACGTGGGCCTGCACGCGATCGTCGGTGCGGTGATAGATCGGCCGCATGTCGATTACGTCCTTCAAATTGGCGAAGGCACGCTCGACTTCAGACAGTTCCTTGTAGAGCCGCACGGCATCGGCCGCGGAGAGATTGGGCTCTTCGGTCTGGATGACGTATTTGCCTTCGTAGGCCTGCTCGCGGGTGAAGTGGACCGGGTGCTCGAAAAAGCGGAACACACCGTCGTCCCAGGACCAGCCGTAATAGCGATGACCATGATTGCGGGCGAGGATTCTGGCGGCGACGGCACCGATCTTGGCGGGGGCCTTGAGCCGTCCCGTGGCGACACGCTGCTGCAGCAGTTCGAGCTTCGTGCGCACGCCCTGCATGGCCTTGGCGCGCTGCGCGCGCTCGAACGCCGCGCGCTCTTCGGAGTGGACGACGAACACGCGCACGCCCGGCTTGGTGGAGGCCACTTCTTGGACCAGCGTCCTCGGCGGTGTCGCCTTCTCGCGCGCGGTGATCCCGACCGGACATTCGATCCAAGGACCGGTCGCGCTCTGGATATAGTCGAACACCTCACCGCTGCGGCGGCGGTTGCGGCCGACGATGTAGCCATGACCGTGTTGGCGCAAGTCATCGAGGTTCTGGCTCGTCACCATGCCGCGATCGCCGACGAACACGATCCGCTCGAGCCCGAAGCGTTGCTCGAGATCACGGAGAACTTCGGGAACGGTCTTGGCATCGCGCCGGTTACCGGCGAACACGTGATGCGCGATCGGTCAGAAGTCGACCATGACCAAGCCGACCAGAACTTGCCGGTTGCGCGGCTTGCCGTCGCGGCTGTGGCCGTGGCCGCCGAGCTCGGGCGGTCCCTCGCCCTCGAAATAGGTCGAGGTCAGATCGTAGAACACCATGTCGACCCGCAACGAGAACAGATCGCGCAGCCGCACAAACAGCGCCTGCTCGACCTGCGCCTTGCACGCCAGCAACTGGTCGAGCGTGCGATACCATTGCTTGAGTTGGCGCATCTCGACGCGCACCCGCGGCGTCCGACTGGCCTTGCGTTCCGCGTCCTCGCGCCAGGCGGCGATAAAGCGCCGGCCGCGGCTGTCGCAGACAAAATCGCTCTCCAGCCACCGCGCCAGGGCATGCTCGCTGCCCGGTGCCGTCAGCCGATTGGCCACCAGCACCAGGGCCCGATCGCTCAGCCGCACTGCCTCGCTGCGATCGCGCCGCGCGAGCCGGTCGAGTATGGCGTCGAGGCCGAGTTCGCTCCACATCCCACGGGCCGCCAGCATCGGACCCCAATCCCACGCTCCGACCGCACCGACATCCGCGCGGTTGACGCGATCGTCGCCGGCGTCATCGCCATGCAGCAGCCGGCGCAGCTTGCCGAGATCGAGATGCGCCGCCAGCACATCCCGGCGGCCGAGATTGATGATGGTGCGATGTCGGTTCTTGCCCGCATGGTCGCGATAGGCTTCGACCACGCGCACGTATTCGCGCTTGATCCCTTTGGTGCCGCTGCGGGCTCTGACCACGCGCAGGAACATCGCCCATGCCGAAAGCTGTCCCTGGAACTATCACGCCAGTAATCCGCGATTCGCAAAAAAATAAACAAAAAAATCTGAGAAAAGCTGTCCCTACAAATCGAGTCCCAACCGACTCCCCCTCAAGTCTTGCCAATCACTTAGCAGCCATCGTCACCTCAAAAAGGGGAAACATGGGCTAGGATTACCGCGATGAAAGCCATAATCTCCGCTAGCCGCGCCTTCGCCATGCTCGTCCCTGCGCTCGCCGAACCGTTGCCAGTACAAAAGCCACCGGGACCTGGCGGCTCATCATGCCCCTACGGCTATTACTCCTCGGGCTCGTTCTGCGTGCCATTTCGCGGCGCACAAAACGCGATCGCCAAGCCGTCAACCGGGAGCTGTCCCTTCGGCTGGACGACGTCGGGTTCCTTTTGTGTGCAGAGCGTCAGGACGCTGCCGAGCTGCCCGCCCGGTTGGATAACGTCCGGTTCTCTTTGCTTGCGGAGTGGCAGCCGCGGCGCTAGGCAGACGGCTATTGACCCGGACACGGCCGTGGTCGGGCACCACAATTAGCTGCGCTCGGCCGCTGCCGTCCTGCCGCTTCGAAACTCCGCGGCCGATACACCGGCGCGTTCGAAATGCCCGCTCACCAAGCAGAGGAGTGTAGCCTTCGAGTTGGCCGCCGCCGACGAATCCGCATGGTCACGCCGAAATAGCCATCGCGTTGATGCGGGCCTTCGCCGAGCTCCTTCTGCTCGACGTGGGGCCGGACAATTTGCAGACGGTAGTCTAGACTCACGTGACGCGAGAGTGACGCGCTAAATTATTATTCGACGCATCGGGACGAGGCCCGGCACTTGCCGAACCCGCTAGAAGCGCAGTCATTCGTTGAAACGGACCGCTCCCCAGAAGGGCGGTTATACTGTGCGCGGAGCGCTTTATGCAGGAACCGCTGAAGGATCTTCCTCAGCTACACCGGTCCGGACGCCGATGGCGTCGGACGCATCTACCAACAGCCAAGGACCGCGGCTACAAAGCCAGACTCGATCGCGAGGAACCGCTCCGGTGATGACGCCCCTAAGCCAGGTGCAATTCATGAGATGGGTGCTGCTCATGCGAAATCTAAGCCGGTATCGCTCGAGCCTTTGCCGCATTGCCTTGATCGCCATAGGGTTCGGGATTTCCGGGTATGTCGGTCACGCGCAAGACACGGCCAAGGCAGGCCTGTCGACACGGAATAACGTCGAGTTTCTAGGGGTGAAGATTCGCGCGGCACAGATGCAGCCGGAGCTATCCCGCTTAGATCAGGAGCTGGAGACATTTGCGGCACGACTCAAGGATCGCTCTGATTTGTCCCCGACGACAAAAGCCTCGGCGATTTCGCAGGTCGAGCAGGCGCGAGCAGTCCTGCGTAGTCATGCTGAGACGTTACGAAGGGCTGCGGCGAATTTGACCGACTGGACCACTGCCGGACAGGAAATCGATGCCTTAGCCGAAATGTTGAATATGCAAGGCGACCAAACTTTGAGGGCCGTTACTGACGAGATTGCCCGCCAGGACGGGAATGCGGATCAGTTAGTCATGGCCGCAACCACCTACCGAGCCGCGGTAACACAGCTCGTCGAGGCGGCGCGCAAAGCGCGCGAGCACAGCCAAGTTGTCGGTGGAAGCCGGGGTGGTGGCGATAAACGATAAAGTCATGCTGTGTCCTGATCAAAACCTTAGCGGGCGACCACGACTTCCCCTGCTCCAGGAAGGTAACGGTAAATTTACACTGAGACGATGAAGGGGTTTTGTGTCTTGAAACGACGCCACTCTCATTCCCGGGGGCTCGGCTGGACTTCACCGCGGAGTACCCGGCTGGTGAGCCTTATTGGCAGTGTTGCGTTCGGGATATGCACCGCAGTCGGAGTTATTTTTGTCTTAAGGTATGCGGAGCGGCGCCCCGTCGCTCTTGCTCCAACATATGCGACGGGAACTGCCCCGATCCCCGCTCGCGACACCGTCGAAATTGCAAGCGAGACGCACTCCGCCCCCTCAATAGGGGGAGAAACATCTATGTCCATCTCCGATGATGACAGTTCCTTATGGTCGCTCCAACTAATTGGCGATAGCTCGGAAGCAAAGGCTCTGGAG
>JBAPYK010000345.1:0-3038 GCA_049284695.1 Rhodoplanes sp.
CTACGTCTCCTGCGCCAACAGCCAATACGACGCCTGCAATTGGCTCCTCCCCGCCGATAGCGACACCCTGCTCTGCGTCGCCTGTCGCCACAATCAGACCGTTCCAGACCTATCGGCGCCGGAAAACCTGACGAACTGGCGCAAGATCGAGTTGGCGAAGCGGCACCTGTTCTATTCGTTGATGCGTTGGCGGCTGCCCATGCCGACCCGCAGCGAAGATCCCGAGCATGGGCTTGCATTCGAGTTTCTTGCCGATATCGCGAAGAACGACGGCACGGTCGAACCGGTCCTGACGGGATACAATACCGGACTCATCACCCTCAACATCGCCGAGGCGGACGACGCGGAGCGGGAAAAGCGCCGGGTTTCCATGCGAGAGCCCTACCGGACGCTGCTCGGGCACTTCCGGCATGAGGTCGGGCATTATTATTGGGAACGGCTCGTCCGCGACCGCGGCAACATAGATCGCTGCCGACAGTTGTTCGGCGATGAAACTCAGGATTACGGCGAGGCGCTGAAGCGGCACTACGAGACGGGCGCCCCCGCCAACTGGCAGGCCGCATTCGTCAGCGCCTATGCGACGGCGCATCCGTGGGAGGATTTCGCGGAGACATGGGCCCACTACATCCACGTGGTGGACGGCCTCGAAACCGCCCGGTCATTCGGAATCAAAGTGCGCCTGGCAGCAAAGAATGCCGAAGGTCTTGCCGTCGAACTGGAGTTTCAGCCTTACGCAGCGGCGAGCGCGCAGGACCTCGTCGACGACTGGGTGCCGCTGACGGTCGCAATCAACAGCGTCAATCGCAGCATCGGCCAGCCCGATTTCTATCCGTTCGTGCTCTCGCCGCCGGTCATCGATAAGCTTCAGTTCATTCACGAAATTATCCACGCCGAGCCGCCGGCCGCTTGAGGCCGCCGGCGCGCGCTACAGGCGATCAGCTAGACTGGGTAAAGGCTGACCCGCGTGATGAGTCAGGATCAGCGCAGCTGAAGCTGCTATTGGCCCTCGCGGTTGGGCGTGCCGAGGACATGGACGTTCGGCGGCAGCATTACGTTATCAAATGTCTGGGTGAACATCGCCGCCGCGAAAAAAGCGACCGCCCGCAAGGTGTCTTTGCCGGTGTTGGCGAGATCGTGCCGGATCGGCGTCGGAATCACGAAAACGCTGCCCGGCCCGACCGCGTGCTTGGAGCCGTCCTCCAGCCGCAGCTCGCCGCTCCCGGCGAGAATGTATTGCGTCTCTTCAGTCGCGTCCGTGTGCCAGCCAAGCCGGCCGCCGGGTTCGATCTCGTAAACGATGGTCGACGACGCGGTGGTCCCGTGTCCGCCATAGGCGGCGAATGCGCCGGCCCATCGCACTGCCGGGTCGTCCACTCCCCCAACCTTCGCGCGCGGAAGATCTTTCGTCTGAACGACAAAAACTGAGTTCACGGCCGGCCTCCAAATTCTATAGTAATGACGTTCCGTTCGGACCAAGGACTACGCTCGCGCCAACGTGCGCGTTGGCGGCGCGGCGGCATAGTTGCACGTCCCAGGGCGCGAACGCGCGCACATGACCGTGATGGGTTCGTTATTTCCTCGTGCATGAGCCTGTCATGCTGCGGTCATGAGGTCACCGGAGGAGACGTTTGTCTTGCTGATGCCCCAATAGCAAAAGCCGCCCTTCGCGAAGCGAAAGGCGGCTTTTGTTTGGATCGGGTCTGCCGCTCTACAGCGTGTACGAGCCGAGCACCTTCATGTAATTGCCGCGCTCATAGGCGGTCGGATCGGGAACGGCGTTGTAGCTCATGCTGCCGCACATTTCCGCGACGGACGCGTATTCGTGGTCGTCGAGCCAGTTGTTGAGCGCGGTCAGCACGCGCGCCGCATGTTGCGCCCCGTTGCGCAGGAGCGCCGAGGTCATGCATGCGACCCGGGCGCCGGCCATGATGCATTTCACCACGTCTTGCGCGCTGTGCACGCCGCCGGTGACACCCAGATCCGCATCGACATGGCCGTACAGGATCGCGATCCAATGCAAACGGAGCAGCAGCTCCTCGGGCCGGCTGAGCACCAGCGACGGCACGACCTCGCGATCTTCGATGTCGAAATCGGGCTGGTAGAACCGGTTGAACAGTACGAGGCCGTCGGCGCCCGCCTCGCCCAAGCGCTTGCCGAAATTGGCGGGCGCGCTGAAGAACGGCGACAGCTTGACCGCCACCGGAACGCGCACGCTCTGGCTGATCCGCGAGACCAATTCGAGATACCCTTTCTCGACCGTTTCGCCGCTTTGCATGGGATCGGTCGCAATCGAGTAGATGTTCAGCTCGATCGCGTCCGCGCCCGCGTCCTGCATAAGCTTGGCGTATTCGATCCATCCGCCCGCGGTGACGCCGTTGAGGCTGGCAATCACCGGGATCGATACCCGCGCCTTGGCCGACTGGATCAGCTCGAGATAGCCGTCCGGTCCGAGATTGTAGGTGTGCAGGTCAGGAAAGAAATTGAGCGACTCGGGAAAGCTGTCGGTGCCGCGCTCGAGATCGTCGTCGACACGCTGGCTCTCCAACATCAGCTGCTCCTCGAACAGGGAGGGCAACACGACGGCTGCAATTCCCTGATCCTCGAGCTTAACGATATTCTCCGCTGACTCGCAGAGAGGAGATGCCGACGCGACCAGCGGCGACTTCAGGCTCAAGCCCATATATCTCGTTGTCAGATCACTCATTCCTCGTCGCCTCCCAGCTTAGTCTGATCCGAGGCCTCTTCGGTGTCGTGCGGCGCAATGTCGGGCGTCGCGGCGCGACCCAACATGGCGGCGCGATTCGAATAGACGCGCCACTGGCGCTCGACGTCGTCCTGCGCCATCTTCAACAATTCGCGCGCCGCCAGCGGATTCGAGCGCACCAGCATCGTGTAGCGCGCCTCGTTATAGGCGTATTGCCTGAACGGAATGCTGGGCGCTTTGGAGTCGAGCTGGAACGGGTTCTTGCCCTGCGCGCGCAGACCGGGATTGTACCGCATCAGCGGCCAGTAGCCGGACAGTACCGCGTTCTTTTGCT
>JBAPYK010000346.1:0-2029 GCA_049284695.1 Rhodoplanes sp.
CTGCAGCGCGAGGCCGCTACCGCCCGCGAGAGCCACGCCGCGGCCGAGCGCGAGGTCAACCGGCTCACCGCGCGCCGCTCTGCGCTCGAGGAGGCGCAGTCCCGCCTTGCCGCCGCCCAGGAGGAGGCTCGCGCCGCCGCCGCCGAGGCTGCGGCCGCGCTTTCGCACCAGGACCCGACCGACCAATTGGAAGCCGAACTTGCGGTGGTCCGGACGAAAGCCGCGCAGGAGCGCGGCGCGCTCGCGGAAGCGCGCGCCGAAGCACAGGCGCTCGCGCGCGAGATCGAACTGACGCACCGCCGGCTCGACGCGATCAACGCCGACGGCGAGGCCTGGCGCGCCCGCAAGGACGCCGCCGCCGGCCAAATCGCCAACCTTGACGCGCGCTTGACCGAAACGGCCCTGGAACGCGCAACCCTCGCCGATGCGCCGAACCTGTTCGCTGAGAAGCGGCGGGCCTTGATGGGCGACATCGATCATGCCGAGGCCGAGCGTCGAAACGCCGCCGACGCGCTGGTGCAAGGCGAGACCGCGCTCGCCGAAGCGGATAAGGCCGCGCGTAGCGCGCTCGAAGCGATGGCGCTCGCCCGCACCGAGACGGCTCGCGCCGAAGAACGCCACAAGGCTGCCGCGCGCCGGCGCGACGACGTCGCCCACGAAATCGCCGACATGCTTGAAGTCGAGCCGGCCGAACTGCCCGGCCTCGCCGGTCTCGCGGCCGACGCCGCGCTGCCGGACGTCGCCGAGGTCGAGGATCGGCTCGAGCGTCTGCGGCGCGAGCGCGAGCGGCTTGGAGCGGTCAATCTGCGCGCCGACGAGGAATTGCGCGAGGTCGAGGCCCAACACGCGACACTCACCGCCGAGCGCGAAGACCTCATCGCCGCGATCAAGCGGCTGCGCCAGGGTATCCAGAACCTCAACCGCGAGGCCCGCGAGCGGCTGCTCGCCTCATTCGAAACGGTGAATAATCATTTCAAGCGGCTATTCGCCGAATTGTTTGGCGGCGGCACGGCGGAGCTGCAACTCATCGAAAGCGAAGACCCGCTGGAAGCGGGCCTCGATATTTTGGCAAAGCCCCCGGGGAAGAAACCGGCGACGCTGTCGCTGCTCTCCGGCGGCGAGCAGGCGCTCACCGCGCTCGCGCTGATCTTTGCGGTGTTCCTCACCAACCCGGCGCCGATTTGCGTGCTCGACGAGGTCGACGCGCCGCTCGACGATCAGAACGTCGATCGTTTCTGCAATCTGCTCGACGAAATGGCGCGGTCGACCGAAACCCGTTTCCTCATCATCACCCACAACCCGATCACCATGGCGCGCATGAACCGCCTGTTCGGCGTGACGATGGCCGAGCGCGGCGTTTCTCAGCTCGTCTCCGTGGACCTCGAGGGCGCGGTGAAGTTCCGTGAAGCGGTCTGACGGGCGGACGCCCTGAGCAACGCCGAGTGTGAACGCCCGGCGCAGTTGTCGTTTCGGCTTATCCGGAGTATTGGGCTTTCCGATTGCATCGCTTTAGGCCGCCTCGTGTCGCCTTAGGCCGCCCCCGCCTATCCCTTTAGGAGCGCCGAATGTCCACCACCGGCTGGATCGTGCTCGGATTGATCGTCGTCGCCGTGTTGTGGGTCGTCATGATCTACAACGGGCTTGTTTCGCTGCGGCAACGCGTGAACCAAGCCTTCGCCGACATCGATGTGCAGCTCAAGCAGCGGCACGACCTCATTCCCAATCTCGTCGAGACCGTGAAGGGCTATGCGACCCACGAGCGTGGAACGCTGGAGGCCGTCGTCCAGGCGCGCAACGCGGCGATCGCGGCGCAGGGCCCGGCCGCCCAGGCCGCAGCGGAAAACCAGCTCACCGGCGCGCTGCGCCAGCTCTTTGCGCTGTCCGAGGCCTATCCGGACCTCAAGGCCAACACCAATTTCCAACAGCTGCAGTCCGAGCTGTCGGACATCGAGAACAAGCTCGCAGCCGCCCGGCGCTTCTTCAACAATACGGTGAGCGAATACAACGCGAGCATCCAGCAGTTCCCGGC
>JBAPYK010000347.1:0-11320 GCA_049284695.1 Rhodoplanes sp.
CCTGGCGGTCGCGCCTGCGATGCGGTCGCGTATGCGTTTCGCATTCAATCGATGAATTCGACCTTGGTGCCCTTGTGGGCCATTTTCCCGAGAGTCTGCGCGTCCCAATTGGTGAGGCGGACGCATCCGTGCGAGTGGGTCTTGCCGATATTCTGCGGCGCAGGCGTGCCATGGATGCCGTAGCCGTCGCCGAGATCGATCCACGTATGGCCAACCGGATTGTTGGGACCAGGGGCAATGGTGAAGGGCTTCTTCGTCTTCACGCCCTGGAAGTGGAGCTGAGGCGAATAATGGTAAGTGGGATTCTCGACGACGGAATGAACAGTCAGCGTGCCGCTCGGGGCTGGCCGCTGCGTGCTGCCGACCGACGCCGGATAAAAGGCTATCTGTTTCCCTTCGGCATCAAATGCGCGAACGGTTGCTTTGGACTTGTCCACCACGACTTTCGTAACCTTCTCCTGCGACGGCTTGGCCGCAACATTCGTCACCAGGATTTTCGTTCCGGCGGTTTCGAACGACGCCTTCGGATTGAGCCGCGTCAGCAGGGCCGGGTCGATGTGGAATTTCTCGGCGAGCAGTTCGCGCGGGCCGGTGAAGTTGAGGGTCTTCAGCTCCGCCTGCTTTTCCAATGAGTTTGGGATGGTCTTGTTGAACGGGCCCTTCACGTCCGCCGGTTGGATTTCATCCTCGACGAGGATGGGTTCGGTCGATGTCGCCGTGAGCCGGTCCCAGGTTGGAGCGTCGAGGTTGCCGCTCGGATTGATCCCGTTTGCATCCTGAAACGCGGCGACGGCCTTTCGAAAATTTATATCGGTCTTGCCGTCGATGACGCCCGGCGAGAATCCGGCGCGACCAAGTAGCACCTCCGCCTTGATGATTGCTGCCGTGCTGGGGGCGCTGGCGCGCTTCTTCTTACCAGACGGCGCCGCCAGCTGGGCCTCATTGACGTCTTGCGCATTGAGCGCGGCCGCCGGCGCCGCACCCGCCACACCTCCGTTCACCAGCGCCGTCCCGGCGCAAATGGAAGCCGCCATCACGAGTCTCCGAACCCAAGTGCCGATCGACGCCGGATCGGCATCCCGATTACGCACGGCTTCGCCAACGACGGACCCGCGGATATCATCGAGCATTTCCATCTTTGGCTCCCAACCCCATCAAAGAAAGTCCAAGGGGTGCAGGCTGTCTGTCGATCGGCCTGCCACACGCCGGCCTGCCGCCAGCCCGTCGGCAAGTCCTTTGACGCACTCAAATTGTTCTGAAACAACGCGAAACAACTCTGATATCAATCTAGATTATCGGAGCGCCTCCGCATAGAGCCCGAACGCCGCAGCGTTCCGACGATCGCTTCGATCAGAAGGGTTTACGATCAACCTATTCAGAAGATGTGACACGGATGCTTCTCACGGGCAGGCGCGGCGCAAGCCCGGTTCGGATTGCAACAGCGTCAGCGATAACGAGAGAGCCGCCATTCCGGCCTTATCGACCGACCTCCGCCAAGACTTCGTCGGTCGTCATCGTGCGGCAATAGCCGCCGAATGCCTCAAGCGCATTGTCGTGGCGTACTTGGGCGTGACTCGCGCAGGCATCGGCAACGCAGATCGGATAGAACCCGCGATCGGCGGCATCGCGGATGGTGTGATCGACGCATTGGTCGGTCAGAAAACCGGTGACGACCAGCGTCTCTATTCCCATGTTGCGCAGCAGATATTCTATGTTCGTTGAGTTGAAGACCCCCGATGACGTCTTCGGCAGAACAATATCGTCGTCCGCCGGCGCAACGACGTCCAGCACCTTCGCTTCCCACGAGCCTTTGCCGACGAAGAAATCCGAGAGCTTGTAGTCGAGACTTCGATCTCTGCCATCCTTCGTCAGATTCTCTATCACGGTGTACATGATTTCGGCCCCTGCCCTGCGGAAGGCGTCGATGAGCTGCTTCAGGTTCGGCAGGACGACTTCGCGCACCTGCGAGTCAAAGTATGGAAGACGCTTTGCCACATCCGGGTTCCAAACATAATTCTGCACATCGATGAGCAGGAGGCAGGTGCGCTTCGCATCAAATGGCCGGACGCGGGTGAAAGGGCCTTGGTCCTCTTGCCGCACATTGGTCTCCTTCTTCGAACCGTGCGGACGCCGCTAGAACTTGTAGAAATGATGGGCAAGCTCGAACGCCTCGCCTTCGGCGCCGAAGGCTGCGGCTTCTGATCGCTTCACCGTGAGGAACGTTCGGCCCAAGAGATCGCCGAGCGCGCTCATCAGCACCTCGTCACGCTCAAGCGCCTCCAACGCTTCGGCGAGAGTCTTCGGCAAGCGCCGGATGCCGCGGCGCGTGCGCTCGTCCTCGCTCAATGTTCCCGGGTCGACGGTCACCGGCTCGCCCGGGTCCAGCTTCTTGTCGATTCCATCGAGACCGGCCGCCATCAACGCGCCCAAGGCCAGATAAGGATTGTTGCTGTTATCGGACGGCTTGAGTTCCATGTTGAGCGAGGGCTTGGTCTCGTCCCACAGCACCGAGGCGATGCGCACGGCGGCCTCCCGATTGTCGAAGCCCCAGCAGCCGAACGCCGAACTCCACATATGCGGCTGCAGCCGCCGATAGGAATTGCAGCTTGGGGCGGTGAGCGCCACCAAACCCGGCAGGTGCTTAAGCACCCCGGCGATCCACCAACGCCCGAATTCGCTGAGGACATTTGGCTTGCCGTCGACGGCCATGAGATTGCGCGCTTTGGTAGCGTCCCAGACGCTCAGATGGATATGGCAGCCATTGCCCGCCTGATCGGCAAATGGCTTGGGTGCAAGCGACGCCACGAAGCCGTGCTTGCGCGCCACCGCTCGCACCGTGTCGCGATAGCGGACATGATTGTCGGCGGCGCGCAGGGCCACCGCATGACGAATGGTCAATTCCTGCTGCCCGTGCCCCAATTCGGGATAGAACTGCTCCACCGGCATCCCTTGCGCCTCGAGGGCGGCGACGATGTCGTCGATCACCTCGACCGACGATTCCCAGCCGACGGTGCTGAAACACAGGCTCTGGTCGACCGGAACGCAGGAGCCGTCCTCCTTGCGCACCGCGAGCGTCCATTCCGGTTCGAATGCCGCCTCGATGACCACGCCGGCCTGTCGCGCCCGCGCGATCATGCGTTCGAGGAAATTGCGCGCACACCCGCCCCAAGGTTCGCGATCGAGCGTCACCATGCTCGCCATCATGGCGGCGCTATGCGGCGCATAGGGCAGCCGCGTGTAGCTGTCGATGTCGGGCACCAACCGGATTTCGCCGACCGGCCCGAGGCCTTCGACGGGTTGGAGTTGGTCGAGCATGTTCATCGCCGGCATCGCGACGGTCAGACCGATGCCGCCTCGCGTGCGCTCGATCAGCTTGTCGATATGCACCGACTTGCCGCGAATGATGCCGCTGGTGTCGCAATATAAGAACCGCACGAAACGCACGTCGTCATAGCGAACCTTGCGTTCAAAGGCGTTCAGATCCATTGGTCGGTCCTTCGAGAATGCGCCACTGGAACTGGCGACGTTCTATATGCGGCGATCACGACGACCATCCTAACAAGCGATCGCGCGGCCGTCGCGGAAGGTCTCCGATATTTGTCCAAAATGCCGTGGAGCGGCGACGCGCCGCCGCTTAACCGCCGAAGCGCAAGTTGATGCCGGCGCGCACGACGTTCGCGGTCTCTTCAATAGCGACGAAGGCCGGGCGCAACCCGGCGACGACCGGCCTCAAATGAATGTCGCTGGCGCCAAAGTCGTAATAATCGTATTCGACGAAGCCGGACAGAAACTTGGTAAAGGCATATTCACCGCCGACGCCGACGGTCCATCCCGCTCGGGTGTCGCTCGCCGTATAGGCGGTTCCGATCAAGATTGTTGCGGCCGAATAATCAACGCGCTCCCAGGCGGCGCCGCCTTTGACGTAGCCAAGAAGGCGATTCCAGGCGTAGCCGACACGCCCGGTGACGGACGCCAGGGCCTTGACCTCGCTGTGATAATAAACGCCGACCTCGCGCGCGCTGGCGTGGGTGCCGTCTGCTCCGGTCCAGCCGTAGTCGCCCTGAACGCCGATCACCACGCCCGCGAACTGATAGTCGCAGCCGGCCTGCACGCCCCCGATCCAGCTCTCCACATCATGTCCGCCAAGCGACTGGCCGAAAAAGTCGCCGCCCGGCGTCCGTACGATCCATTTCTCGCTGCTCCCCGACAAATAGCCAATCTGACCGCCCGCGTAGCAGCCGGTCCAGGTCCAAACCGGCACGACCGGCGCCGGGGCAATACGGAATTGACCCAAGTCGGCGGCGGTCGCTGGAGCGACCAGCGCAATCAACGCGACCGTTCCGAAAAGAAATTTCCGCACGCCCCCCCTCCACGAGAAAATAAAGAGTCAGTATGCAGCGCGGACGTTTGGCAGGCTGTAGCTTGTCAGCCACACCCAAATGGATTTCCGAAAAAGGTTTTTCGGCCATGCGGGACGGCTTCGCCATGTTGGGCAGGGTCCGAGAGACCGGGTTGCGCCGCATGCATCATGCCGTGCGATCCACCACCGGCAGCTTCTCAATAGCCCTCAGACCAGGCTGCCGCCGCCATCGGATTTGCGATGGCTCGACCGCCAAGGCGAGGTTCGGCCAACGTTTGAATAGGGCCTTGAGCGCGCATCGGCCCTCGATCCGGGCAAGCTGATGACCAAGGCAGAAATGGATGCCGGTTCCGAACGCAATATGCCGGTTCGGCCGTCTCTCAAGATCGAGCCGTTCGGGGCATTCGTTCGCCGCCGGGTCGAGGTTGGCGGCGGAAAGCATGACGATGATCTTGTCGCCCGCCCTGAGCGATACGCCGCAAAGTTCGGTATCATTTCGCACGAAGCGTGGCTTGGAAAACTGCACGGGGGAAATAAAGCGCAGGAATTCCTCGACCGCCAGATCGGCGCGGCTCCAGTCCGCCGCCAGCCAGTCCCGCAAGCCTCGGTTTCGCAAGAGCTCGAACACCGAGCCGCTGACGAGGTGCGCGGTCGTCTCGTGCCCGGCAAACAACAGCAGGAACACCATCGCGATCATTTCCTCGCGGCTGAGCCGGTCGCCCTCCTTTTCCACGCGGATGAGTTCCGCAATCAGGCCTTCGCCGCCGCTCGCGCGAGCGGCTTCCAGATGCGCTTCCAGATAGCGCTTGATCCGCGCAATTCCCAGCATCATGCGCAAGAACAGGCCGATTGTGCTCCTCATGCCCGTGATGTTGTCAGCCCAAGCCATGAACTTCGGCCGGTCGGCGGCCGGCAGGCCCAGCAGCTCGCAAATCACCGCGAGCGGCAGCTTTCGTGCATAGCGAGCGACGAGGTCGGCAGGGCTGCCGTCCGCAAATAACTCGGCGGCAAGCTCGTCGGCGATCGCGAGGATGCGGGGCTCCATGTCAAGGATCGCCCGGCGCCGGAACGCCTCGTCGACGATGCTTCGCAGCCGTGTATGGTGCGGCTCGTCGGCGGTCAGCATGTTATTGGCCAGCGTGCGGAAGATGCCCGGCATCCACCAACGCATCCCAGCGGTCTCGCCGCCTTCGTTGCGGATCGTGAACGTCCGATTGTCTTTCAGGATCCGTTCGGCCGCCTCCTGCGTCGTCGTAACCCAGATCCTGCCGATGATCGGAAACCTGACCTCGACGACCGGGCCGGATGTTCTGAGCCGCTCAATCCCGGCGGCGGGATCGCGGAGATAGTCCTGGCTGGTGAAATCGATTTTCACTGCCGCCATTCGCTGCTTGCGTTCGCTCCTGATTAGAAGACAAGATGGACCTGGGACCAAGAGAAACAAGATTCAGTTTTCATAATCGCAGGGAATGCAGGAACTGTTGCATCGCATCTCAGCATGGCGCCATAAGATTTGCTTGAATCAGCGCCTGATGCCTTAGCCCGGATGGTCGTTCCGGCTCATTCAGAAGTCATGCTGCATATTTAGCTTGTCATTGTCTTGAGTGGATTTGCTCAATCAGAAGCGGGGCGCTGGTTATGATGGATGCGTCGAAGACGGAAAGCCACGGTTTCGCTTTCGACCGGCCCGACGACTATGTCGGCAATCCCGCCCAGCGAGAGATGCAGCAGCGCGCATATCGCCTTTGGCGGTCCGTTTCCTCCGATCCGCGCCACGCATACGAGGGGCGTCTCGTCGCTCTCGATGGCTCCACTCCGGATACAATCGACGATTTTTTGTTTCTGATCCGCGAGCAGTTCGCCGGGCTGAGCTGGTACGTGAAAGCGGACGACGAAGTCGCGCTGACCGAAAAATTGATCGCGATGGGATATGTGATCGACCGCTGGGATCACCACTTGGGAGCGGAGGAAGCCCTGCGCGCAGCCGAGCAGTTGTGCGGCGAAACGTCTCTCCCGGAAGGCTATGAAATCCACGAGATCAGCGCCGATACGCCGCATGCGGTCATCGTCGAATTGGCGAGCGTCGGCGCAGAACAGGGTGTCATGGTTCCGGCTGCGCATGTGATGCGGGGAGCAACCCGCCCAGCGACAATCATGTACGTCACGGCGCCGAATGGCCCTATCGTGAGCATCGCCGGGTCGGTGCTTGCCCATCATCGGGACAGTTCGCTCGCAGCCTCGGCGTGGTGGGGTATGCTGTGCACCCATCCGGATCACCGCGGCAAGGGCCTATCGAAACTTCTCGGCGCAAGAACCATGTTGGCGATGGCCAAGCGTCACGGCGCCACGAGCTTTTACACCGGGATTCGCCGCGAGAACGCCGTCTCGCAAGCGGTGTGCACGCGGCTCGGGGTTCATCGAACCGAGTATGCCGTTGTAATGGCGATGAATGTCCAGGCGGCGGGCGGCGGGCCGCTCACCCGGTAATCAAGACGGATGGCTTGATCCGCGCCTCACCCGTTCTGCGCAGGGAAACGGAGCAACGTCATGAGCAAGCGTTTCAACAACATTCTCGAAACGATCGGGCGAACTCCCGTCATTCGCATCAACAAGCTTGCTCCCGCGCACGTCAATCTCTTCGTCAAACACGAAGCGTTCAACCCGATGGGGTCGGTGAAAGACCGGCTTGCCCTCGGCGTCATCGAGGATGCCGAGCGCAGGGGGACGCTATTGCCCGGACAGACCGTCGTGGAGGCGACGAGCGGCAATACCGGCATCGGCCTGGCGATGGTTTGCGCGCAGAAAGGCTATCCGCTGGTCGTGACGATGGCGGAGAATTTCAGCGTCGAGCGCCGCAAGCTCATGCGATTCCTCGGCGCAAAGGTCATACTCACGCCGGCCGCGGAAAAAGGCAGCGGGATGCTCGCCAAAGCGGTCGAACTCGCGGAGACCCATGGCTGGTTCCTGTGCCGTCAATTCGAGAACGAGGCCAACCCCGATTTTCATTCGAAGACGACGGCGGTCGAAATTCTTGAGGACTTCGCCGACAGCCCGCTCGATTATTGGGTCACCGGCATGGGAACCGGCGGCACATTGAAGGGCGTCGCGCGCGTATTGAAGAAGGAAAGCCCGAGCACGAAGGTCATCGTTTGCGAACCCGACAATTCCCCCATTCTCGGAAGCCGCATTCGCCAATCGCGCAATGCCGACGGTTCACCGCGCGAAAGCCATCCCTACTTCCGCCCGCACCTCATGCAGGGGTGGACGCCCGACTTCATCCCCAAGCTTGTTGAAGACGTGGTTGATGCCGGGCATATCGATGAAATTCTTCCGATCAGGGGCGGCGACGCACTTCGACTCTCGCGTGAACTCGCGCAAAAGGAAGGAATATTCACCGGAATTACCGGCGGTGCGACATTCGCCGGCGCGCTTGAGATATGCGCGCGGGCGCCGAACGGCGCCAACGTTCTGTGTATGCTGCCCGACACCGGCGAACGCTATCTCAGCACGCCGTTGTTCGAAGATATCCCCGCCGACATGACGAGCGAGGAAATATC
The DNA here is from genome assembly GCA_049284695.1 of Rhodoplanes sp. Lineage (GTDB taxonomy): Bacteria > Pseudomonadota > Alphaproteobacteria > Rhizobiales > Xanthobacteraceae > Rhodoplanes. Next base: position 7,918 of record JBAPYK010000347.1, read on the forward strand.
CATCGCCCAGTCGACGCCGCGCTATCGCTTCGATGTAAAGTCTGCGCCGCAGCCCGCCCAAGCCGCGCCGGTCGCCCCACCGGACATTGCGCCGGAAGCGGACGCGTTCGTTACCCAGGTGATTTCTGATCGCGAGCAACCGATCGTCATGTTCGCACTCGAATGGTGCGAATTCTGCTGGTCGGTGCGCAAGCTATTCAAACACTTCAACATTCCCTACCGGTCGATCGATCTCGATTCGGCCGATTATCAGAAGGACAACTGGGGCGGCCAGATTCGCAATGCGTTGAAAGCCCGCACCAACTCACCGACTATTCCGCAGATCTTCGTCGGTGGAGAACATATCGGCGGCTGCACGGAAACGTTTGACGCCTTCAATGAAGGACGGCTGCAAGAGCAGCTGCGCGCCAACGGAATTGAATTGAAACAGGCAGGCAATGTGAACGCCTATTCGTTCCTGCCGACGTGGCTTCATCCAAGATAGGAATAAGCGCCGAACCAACCGGCGCAGATTGCTTTGCGTTCGAATCAGTGAAATTCATGCTCTCAGTCGCGCAAGCGTTCAGCTAGGGTCAGCTGTAGCGACATGGGAAGCAGGAGGCTTTTGTGTTTTCACTCACCATCCCCATCAGCTCCGAAGGCGGCGACACCAGCTTTCAGAACAACGTTCCCGATCCCGTCACCTCGGGAAAGGAGCTGCCAACCTTCAAATTCGAATTGGAGAAATCCGAGGGACGGGTGATGGGCGGCAGCTACGGCAAGGAAGCCACCGTAGCCCAGCTGCCGATATCGAAGGGGATCGCCGGCGTTTCGATGCGCATGGAGCCGGGGGTGATGCGCGAGCTTCATTGGCACGCGACGGCGGCGGAATGGGCGTTTGTCACCGAGGGTCTGGTGCGCACCACGGTGATCGATCCGCAGGGCTGCTCGGAAACCAATGACTTTGGGCCCGGCGACATCTGGTATTTCCCGCGCGGTCACGGTCACGTCATCGAGACCTTGGGCGACAAGCCGTGCCACTTCATCCTCGTTTTCGACAACGGGTACTTCTCCGAATTCGGCACCTTCAGCATCACCGACTGGTTGGGGCACGCTCCGAAAAAACTGCTCGCCAAGAATTTCGGCCTGCCGGCATCGACATTCGACAGTTTTCCGAAGTCCGAGGTCTATTTCGCCAAGGGCAAGATTCCGCCCGCTGTCCCCGCTCCGCCCTTGCAGGGTTGGAAGCCGCCGCCGCTCACCCACAAATACAGTCTCCTGTCCCAAAAACCCTTCGAGACATTCAGCGGCGGCTTGGAGTGGCGCGCTGATGGGTCTCAGTTTCCCATCTCCACGACCATGACCGGCGTCGTGCTGGAGATGGAGCCGGGCGCCCTTCGCGAACTGCATTGGCACCCGAACGCGGCGGAGTGGCAATATGTGCTGAGAGGCACCTTCAGCGTGACCCTGTTTGGCTCGCAAGGACGCTGGCGCGAAGAGACCATCAGCAAAGGGGATGTCGCCTACATTCCGCAGGGCTTCGGCCATTCCATCGAAAATCTCGGGAGCGAAAAGGCGCGCATTCTCATCGTCTTCAACAGCGGTCACTACCAGACCATCAATCTGTCCCAGTGGATCGCCGGCAACTCGACCGATATCCTCGCAACCAACTTCTCTCAGGATGCATCGGTCTTCGAGAAATTTCCGCGCAAGGATGTATTCCTCACGAAGTAGGTCGCACGCCGGTAACGACGATCTTTTTTGATTCCACGTACATGCTTTTTGAACTGACAGGAGACAGGACGCAATGAGCGAGGTTCAAGCTCTGAATATCCAAATCCCTGCGGAGGTCGTCCACAATTGGGGCTGGTTTCTCGCCTTCGGCATCGGCTTGGCGCTGCTGGGGATTATCGCGATCGTGCGCTCCGTTGCGGCGACGGTCGTCTCGATGGTGTTTTTCGGATGGTTACTGCTGCTCGCGGCGGGAATCGAGATCGGCCAAGCCATCATGGTCGGTAAATGGGCCGGCATATTCCACCATTGGTTGGCCGCGGTCCTATTCGGGGTGCTCGGAGCGCTGATCATATGGCGGCCGGTGATCACGGCCGAGATTTTGACGCTGATGATGGGAGCGCTCTTCCTCGTGGCCGGCTTGTTCCAACTGATCACGCTGTTCGTCGTGTCCCTGTCCGATTGGGGCTGGCACGCCATCAATGCCGTCATCACGTTCTTGCTCGGCATCCTCATTGTGGCGCAATGGCCGGTTTCCGGCCTCTGGGTGATCGGCCTCTTCGTCGGCCTTGAGTTGCTCCTGTACGGCATCACCTGGATCGCGATCGCGCTCACTCTGCGCGGTGCCGGTTAGAGCATCTTCCGGCGAAGCGGAACCGGTTCTCCGAGAAAATGCGACCGCTCGGTCAATGAGAACGAATTCCGCCAAATCGGAATTCGCTCAAGCCGCGCGCCAGCGGTGTCGCGGCGTTGCTGCGGCGTGAAACGCCGCTGATTTGGACGCGCGCAACAAGCCGCCTGCGATGGGGCGCATTACGCCCACCAAAGGCCTACCGGCATGAGCTGCGTCAGCGATGGTCAGGAGATATCCCGCTGGATTGACCGCACGAGTTGCTCGTATTCGCCGGGATAATTGATCGCCTCGCGCGCAAGCATTCGCCAGTATCCGATCAGCTCTGGCTCGATAGGCTCTCCGTTGATTTCGATCTCGACGCGGCCCTCATCGCTGATCTCCATCAGCCGCCGAGCGACCTCGTTCGCACTTCGATGCACCGTTTCACTGGGGGCTCTCCCGACATTCTGGTGGAGCCCCCGATCTCCAACGAGACGGACCACAACATGTGCCAAGTGGTCGCGATTATGTTCATTTGACAATTTCTTTGCTCAGCTGCCTTGACTTGCCCGACCTGCGGGGCGCGAGACCTATAGCATGAGCGTCGAGGTTCCGCCGCAGTCGCGGCGGATTCCGCGATGACGCGCCCCGATGTCCGTCAGCAAGGTCTGCCGCTCCCACCCAATAACGAGCGCGCGAGAGACGCCCCGACGCGATCAGGGGTGGAAATAAGCAACCTGCGCACCAATGAAAAGCCCCGCCACCCTCTCAGGCAGCGGGGCAAGTGTAGGGAGGAAACGCCCAAGGAGGGCAATGCCCCCATGCACGGAGCGTGCCAAGATAACGTAGACCCATGGGTCGGGAACCGCGAATGCGTTCCGCTACCAACCGAGCGAGGGATGACCGAATCGACGCCCCGCTCGCGATGCGACGATGGGAATTGTGGAGCGCCGCTAATAGAGCACGTCGTCCACGGGCTCCAACGGAGGCGGAATATCTTTTTCGCCCATGGCCTGCTTGAATTCGATTTCGACAATCCGGCACAGGGCCGAAAGCGGCACGTCATGCACTCCGCCTTCG
>JBAPYK010000348.1:0-1530 GCA_049284695.1 Rhodoplanes sp.
GGCCGAGATAGAGCACGTCGCGGTTCTTGGCGATGTCGCGGGCGAGCCGCTCGATCTCTGGTTCGAGCGCGAGCGCCTCGGTCATGTGGCGGGGCACCTCGGTCAACTCGCGAACGAGATTGTGCTCATCCTCCTCGGTGAGCGCGCCGCGGGTGCGACCCGCGGCGATCGCGAGGCAGGCCAGCACCGCAAGCTGGCAAGTAAACGCCTTGGTCGAGGCGACGCCGATCTCCGGCCCCGCCAGCGTCGGCGTGACAACATCGCTCTCGCGCGCGATCGTCGAAGTCGGCACGTTTACGATGGAAAGGACGTGTTGGCCGTGCCCCTTGGCGTGGCGCAACGTTGCAAGCGTATCGGCCGTCTCGCCCGACTGAGAGACGAAGATCGCGAGATTGCCCGGCGTGAACGGCGCTTCGCGGTAGCGCAGCTCCGAGGCGATGTCGACCTCGACCGGCGCTCGAACCAATATTTGCCGACCAGCCCCGCGTAATAAGCCGTGCCGCAGGCGGAGATAGTGATGCGGTCGAGCTTCCCGAAGTCGAAAGGAAGTTCCGGCAGGGTCACGCGTTCAGTCGCAAAATCGACATAGCCGCCGAGCGTGTGCGCCACGACTTTCGGCTGTTCATGGATTTCCTTGGCCATGAAGTGGCGGAAATTGCCTTTCTCGACCAGGAGGGAGGCAGCGCCCGAGCGCAGAACAGGGCGTTTCACCTCGCCGCCGTTTGCGTCGTAGATTTGCGCGCCGCCACGCTTGAGCACGGCGAGGTCGCCGTCATCGAGATAGCTGATGACCGAGGTGAACGGGGCGAGCGCAATCGCATCGGAACCGAGCATCATCTCGCCGTCGCCATATCCGATGGCGAGCGGCGCGCCTTGCCGCGCGCCGACGAGAAGGTTCTCTTCGCCCTCGAACAGGAAGGCGAGCGCAAAGGCGCCCTTGAGGCGCGGCAGCGCCGTCTTCACCGCAGCGACAGGATCGAGCCCCGTCTTCATCAGGTCGGTGAGGAGATGGGCGACCACCTCCGTGTCGGTTTCGGTCTCGAACTTCGCGCCTCGCCCCGACAATTCGGTTCGTAGCTCGTTGAAATTCTCGATGATGCCGTTGTGAACGACGGCAACGCGATCGGTCGCGTGCGGATGCGCATTGATCTCGTTGGGTCGGCCATGCGTGGCCCAGCGCGTATGGCCGATGCCAATCGGGCCATCCAAAGGATGCCGCGCGAGCCGTTGCTCCAAGTTCCTCAGCTTGCCCTCAGCGCGCAAGCGGGTCAGATGCCCGTGCTCGAGCGTGGCGAGGCCGGCGGAGTCATAGCCGCGATATTCGAGCCTCTTGAGCGCGTCGATCAGCGCCGGAGCAACCGGCTCATGACCGAGTATTCCGACAATTCCGCACATGAGGCCTGCGAATCCTTCTCTGGGCCGTTCAAGACGCGGCTCGGCGCGACAGTTTCAACGGTGATCGGCCTGTTCAAGACCGGGGTTATCCGTCCGCGTGGGCCATGGCGGTCGTTCGACGTTGTCGAATACGCC
>JBAPYK010000349.1:0-8657 GCA_049284695.1 Rhodoplanes sp.
ACGAAGCACTTCTGGTTGTTGCGGATGGTCGAGCGGATCACTTCGCCGGGGATGGCGAGGAACGCGGGATCGAACGCGCCCATCAGCACGACCGGCCATTCGACCAGCCCCGCCACTTCGTCGAGCAGCGCCTCGTCCTCGACGAGCTCGAGCCCCTGCGCGAAAGCGAGCTGGCGCGCGTCATGCAGGATGATGTCCTTGCGGCGCGCCGGATCGAGCACGACCTTGGCGTGCTCCAGCTTGCGCACATAATCGTCGAAATGCCGGACATGGAACGCCGTCGGCGCGAGGAAGCGGTGCCCCTCGGTGACGTCGCCGGCCGCTAGGCCGTCGACGGAGAAGGGCACCACGTCCGGGTCCTCGGTCTCCGGCCCGAAGGTGGCGACGATGGAATGCAGCGGCCGGACCCAGGTGAGCCGACCATCGCCCCAGCGCATCGACTTCGGCCACGGAAACGTGCGGATGACGACGGGCAGCGTCTCGGCGAGCACGTCGATGGCGGGGCGGCCCGGCTTCTCCACCAGCGCGACGTAGAAGTCGCCCTTCTTGGGATCGCGCTGGATCTGCGCCTCGGCGATCGACGACAGGCCGGCGCTCTTGAGAAATCCCTGCACCGCCGCGTCCGGCGCGCCGACGCGCGGTCCCTTGCGTTCCTCCCGCAGGTCCGGCTGGCGCGCGGGGACGCCTTGCACGAACAGGGCCAACCGCCGCGGCGTCACGAACGCCTTCGCCCCCTCATAGACAAGCCCCGCCTCCACCAGGCGCTCGGTCACGAGCCGGCGCAAATCCTCCGCCGCCCGCGCCTGCATGCGCGCGGGAATTTCCTCGGAGAAAAGTTCAAGCAGCAGGTCGGGCATGAGGGTCTTGCTTTTCACCCTCCCCTGGAGGGGGAGGGTCGGTGCGCAACGCGCACCGGGGTGGGGTGATCTGCGTTCTTTATCGGCCTGCGCCGCCGTTCGTGCTTGAGGCGAACCACTTCAGTATCAATCGAACCGTACATAGCTGCATAAATCGAATTCAAAACAGCTTGGCGGTTTTCAACGATGTCGTTGTTCCAAAATCGGATAACCTTGAAGCCTTCCCGCTCCAACCACTTGGACCGCGTTTCATCCCGTGCGGCTCTGCCCCCTCGCGCGTGTTGCGATCCATCGATCTCGATCACGAGGCGCGATGCTAGACAGGCAAAGTCGGCAACATACGGCCCTATCGGCACTTGACGGCGAAAGTGCGTGCCTGAGGCCGGCAGTTGGCGGAGCATTTTCCACAGTCGCACCTCTGCGCCCGTCGCATTTGCACGAAGCCGGCGCGCGACAATGCGTGTAGCTTTCTGCATAACCTTCGGCGCAGTCATAGGTCACCCCACCCCGCTCGCTTCGCGAGCGACCCTCCCCCTCCAGGGGAGGGTTTTGCGGACCGCAAACTTGCCCCTTAGCGAGCGACCCTCTGTCCTCCTCCGTGGGAGGTTGTTCAAACGCACGGCGAATGCCCTTTCACAACGTCTTATGGGTGCCGTCGCAGAGCGGCTTTTTGGCTGAGCGCTTGCACGCGCAGAACAAGACCTTTTTCGCCGCGGGGGCGACCCATTCGATCGGGGTGAACGGCGTCCCCTCGTGCGAGCCGTCGCAGAACGGCTGGGTCTTCGAGCGGCCGCACGCGCACCACCAATAGGTTTCGCCCGCCGTGACTTCGACGAGAATCGGAGCGCGGCCGCCGATTTCAGGCGCAATCGCCATTGCACAATCCTCCCCCTGTCAATTTCCTTGCCCGCGAGCGCGGGCTGCTTGCCGTGGCATCCGCGACAACGACCGCGGTTCCGGCCCGGCAAAAATTCGCTTCACGCCACGCCTCCGCCGGCGGTCGCGAGCCACGCCTCTCCGCACGCCTTGGCAAGCTCGCGGACGCGCAGGATGTAACTTTGCCGCTCGGTCACCGAGATCACGCCGCGCGCGTCGAGCAGATTGAACACGTGGCTCGCCTTGATGCACTGGTCATAGGCCGGCAGTGCCATCAGATGCCGGCCTTTATTGCCATCCGCCCAGCCGGCGTCGAGGTATTTCCGGCAGGCGCTTTCGGCCATACGGAACTGCTCGAACAGCATGTCGGTGTCGGCGAATTCGAAATTGTGGCGGGAGAACTCCTGTTCCGCCTGCAGGAAGACGTCGCCATAGGTGACGCGTCTGTCGTCTTCCTGGCCATTGAAGTTGAGGTCGAAGACGCGGTCGACGCCTTGCACATACATCGCGAGCCGCTCGAGCCCATAGGTGAGTTCGCCGGACACCGGCGCGCATTCGAAGCCTGCGACCTGCTGGAAGTAGGTGAATTGCGACACCTCCATGCCGTCGCACCAGCACTCCCAGCCGAGCCCCCAGGCGCCGAGCGTCGGACTTTCCCAATCGTCCTCAACGAACCTTATGTCATGCAGCGCGGAATCGATGCCGATCGCCGCAAGCGATTGCAGATAGAGGTCCTGGATGTCCGGCGGCGATGGCTTCAGGATCACCTGGTACTGGTAATAGTGCTGCAGCCGGTTCGGATTTTCGCCGTAGCGTCCGTCCTTGGGCCGGCGCGAGGGCTGCACATAGGCGGCGTTCCACGGGTGTGGCCCGAGCGCGCGCAGCGTGGTCGCAGGATGAAACGTGCCCGCCCCGACCTCCATGTCGTAGGGCTGGAGGATCACGCAGCCATAGTCGGCCCAATAGCGCTGCAGGGCTAGGATCAGGCCCTGAAACGAGCGCTCCGGGCGCATATGCGGCGGCAAAGGCGAGGACGCCATGGCGGGTGACGATACAGGCTGCGGACCGGATGCGGGGCTTTTGGCCGCGGGGCCGGGCAGCGAACCGATCCGCTTTCCCGGCCTCGCTCAGGTCGGCGAACCGTATCGGCGGGCCTCGCAGGGGTCAAGGGAAGTGCGCGGGGCCAGCCGCTCGCGTGCGGGCCCGTCGTTGCCTAAAGCGTATCCGCGCTCACTCCGGAACTCACTCCGGCCGGTAGACGCCGGTGCGGGGATCGCGGCGCAGCTTAGGCAGACGCTCGCGGTCGACCCTCTCGGTCGCAGCTGCCGAAGTCCGGTCAAGCTCGGCATTGACCCGACGCCATTCCCGGACCAGCACCCGGGCCAGCGTCGCCGCTCCGAGCGCCCCGAAAGCCGCGGTGATGATCGGGGGGATGGCAAATGGCAGCATGGGGTCTCTCCCCTCGTTTGGGGTCTTCCGTTCGGCTAGAGGCCGTAACGGGCCCAGATCGCCCGCGTTTCCAGGGCCGAAATGACCTCGTCTACGATACTACGATCGGCCAAGGCGTTTGTTTCGTCCCAGACGCCCGGCGTTCGCCGGCCGAACAGTCCCCGCTCAGGCGTGATCAGCGGGGTCACCACCTTTTCGCCGTAACGCTCGCGCAAATGCGACCGCAGATCGCCGATCCGGTCAACCAGTCCATGGCCGAGCGCCGTCGGCGCCGTCCAGTACTCGCCCGAAAACACGGTATTTTCCGGGCCGGTGAGGCGCTCCCCGCGGCGGGAGCGTACGAGATCGATGAAGATCCGATGGATGTCGTGCTGGATCGCTTTGATCCGTTCCACGTCGTCGGGGTTTTCCGGCAAGAACGGGTCGAGCATGGCCTTGTGATCGCCGGCGGTATAGATGCGCCGCTCGATCCCCAGCTTGCGGATCGCCTCCTGCAGGCCGAACGAGGCCCCGATCACGCCGATCGAGCCGACGATCGAGGTCGGGTCGCAGACAATCTCGTCAGCCGCGCAGGCGATCATGTAGCCGCCGGAGGCGGCGACGTCTTCGACCGCGGCGATGACCGGTACGTTCTTTTCGTCGGCGAGCGCGCGGATGCGCCGGAAGATGAGGTGCGATTGGGCGGCCGATCCGCCTGGCGAATTGATGACGAGCGCAACGGCTTTGATTCGACTGATCCCGAATGCGCGATCGAGCGCACGCGCGAACCCTGCGAGCGTGATGCCGGGCCTTAGCGGGGAGGCAAAACCGATCACGCCGGTCAGCCGAACGACCGGAACGATCGCCACATCCGCCCGCCACCGTCGGGGCAGGACCGGGCCGAGCAGGCGCTGGACGCCCGCCAGCATGTCGCGCAGCGGCGCGGGTTTCATCGGCGCGGTCCTGTTCGGATCGGACATCGGCGGACTGCCCCTTTATGCGCGGCCCTAACGCCGCCTCAGCCAATGATGCGGAGAACCGCGTCCGGCTGCGTCATTCCGAAGCGGCCGGTCCCTGTTAGGACGGGCTAACGGGTCGCTCAAGTTACGCTTTCTTCACTGTATTCGGTTTGAGTGGACCTCGCGCAATGGCGCGTCAAGCCGATCGAACGACGCCTCAACTCGACGTGACCAAAGCGGCTAGCGTGAACCCCCGACGCCGTGGCGCGTTGGGAAACGCCGGTTCAAGACGATTCGGCTTGCGCCAGCCGGATTGTCCGACGCCCTGAGAGGTTTATCGATGGAGATCAAGGTCCTCATGCTCGCGAGCCTGTTCAGCATGATCGCCGCGCTCTATCACCTATCGAACTGGCGGGCCAAGGCCGACGATATCGAGTAACGACCCCACGTCGCTGGAAGCTTCCGCTAGTTCGCGGCGAGCGGCAGCGACGCGCCTGCGCGCAGAACCGCCTGTGCTTCCGCAGTCGGGTTGCCCTGTTCGTCATTGAGCATGAGCGGCGGCAGGATCGCGAGCGGACCGCGGCTTCCCTTGAGCGCCCGCACGAGGATGCGAATCGCTGCAGCGTGCGGCTTGCCGTACACGGGCAGAATGCCAATGGCCCCGAAGCTCTCGTCGAGCGCGGCCAGAATTTCGGCAAGCCGATCAGCAGGATGAATCAGGGTCAGCACGCCCTCGGGACGAAGCAGGCGGAAAGCGGTCCGCGCCCATTCCGCCACGACGCCCCGCTCCGCCATGTGAGCGCGCCGACGATCCAGATCGGGCGATGGCGGCCGCGCGGCGGGATCGTGGAAGGGCGGGTTCATCAGCACGCGGTGGGCAATGCCGTGGCCCAGCTCGTTCGCGGCAAAAACCGCGGGCGGAGCCATGACGTCGAGCGCCACGGTCGCGATCCGATCGCCCAGCCCGTTGCGGTCCGCATTGACGCGCGCCGCCGCGGCGAGCAGCGGGTCGATCTCGATTAAGGTCAGGCGCAGTCCTTCCACCCGCCATGCGAGCGCGAGCCCCGCCGCGCCGACGCCAGCGCCAAGCTCGATCGCGTGCTCCCCCGCGCGCCCGCCGGTCGCGGCGGCGAGCAAGATGGCGTCGTGGCCGAAGCGGTGGCCGCGCCGCGGCTGCTTGAGCCGCAGCCGGCCGTCCAGCACGGCGTCGTCGGTCCAGGCTTCGTCAAGTGACATCGCGCCACAGTTCGTGACCAAGACCGGCATCGCGCAGCAGGGTACGCGCCGCGTCCAGGTGTTCGTCGGGAACCAGAACTCGCCGCGGCAGAATCCCGATCGATCCCTCGAGCACGCTCATGTTCTGGTCGAGCACCCAATGGGGAATCTGCGCCGCTTCGAGCAGAGTTGCGACCGCGGATACTAGCACCGGGTCGTTGGTGCGCACGATCTCCTTCACGTGCTTTACCGTGCTCCCTTGCCAGGTCTTGCTTCCTCAGTCGGCCTGCTCGGCTTTGCTTGCGCAAGATAGGCGAGGAGCTTCATCTCGCGGCGACCGCGTGTCACCGTGTCGAGGATCAACCCGCAGGCGAGTGCGACGCAAGCCAGTATCATCAACCCGGTGGAGAGGATGGCCGTCGGCAGGCGCGGCACCACGCCCTGTTCCAAAAAGGTGATCAAAATCGGCACCGAAAGCGCAATGGATACGGCGGCGAGGAACAGGCCGACCGCGGAAAAGAAGCGCAGCGGGCGTTCCGACCGGTAGAGCCTGGCGATCATCGCCAAGATGCGCAACCCATCCCGCCATGTATTGAGTTTGGAGGCCGATCCCTCGGGCCGGGCAAAATACGGGGCCGCGATCTCGGCGACCGGGAGCTCGAGCTCGAACGCATGGACAGTAAGCTCCGTCTCGATCTCGAATCCGCCGGACAGCACCGGAAACGATTTGACGAACCGCCGGGAAAAGGCGCGATAGCCGGACAGAATGTCGGTGAATGTCGCACCGAACATCCACCGTACGAAGCCGGTGAGCATCCGGTTGCCGAACCGGTGACCGCGCCGGAAAGCGGCGGGCGCGTTTTCGATGCGGGCGGCCACCACCATGTCGAGTTGTTCCCGCGTGAGCCTTGAGATCATCTCGCGCGCGCTCGGTGCGTGATAGGTCGCGTCCCCGTCGACCAGCAGATAAACGTCGGCCTCGATGTCGCGGAACATGCGCCGCACCACGTGGCCTTTGCCCTGCTGGATCACGCGGCGCACGATCGCGCCTTTCGCCCGCGCGATTTCGACGGTGCGATCCGTCGAATTGTTGTCATAAACATAGATCGTCGCGGCCCCGCCCAACGTCGCGCGGAAGCTGCTGATCACTTGCGCGATGGTCGCCTCCTCGTTGAAGCAGGGAACCAGCACGGCGACGCGCCGGCCGCGCACGTCAGCTTCGGTGTGCTCGTCGTCCTGCACCGCAAAGTCCGTCACGACAGTCCTCCTGCCGGCCCATCAGCGGCAAACAGCGCACTTGTCTCGCAACCCTAGCATTTCTATTTTGCAGGGTCCCGCGTTGTCGCGGCTTCGGAGTATTGGCTTGGCCGTCGTAATCCCCTTTGAAACTCACTCCGGCGCCACGATCGACCGGCTCGTCAATCTCGTCGCGGCCGATATGGCGCGCGTCAACGCGGCGATCATCAGCTGCACCGGTTCCGAAGTGACCATGATTCCCGAGGTGGCCAATCACCTCATCGCCTCGGGGGGCAAGCGGTTGCGGCCGATGCTCACCCTGGCGATGGCGCAGCTCTCCGGATACAGCGGCGATGGCCATGTCAAGCTTGCCGCTGCGGTGGAATTCATGCACACCGCGACGCTCTTGCATGACGACGTCGTCGACGAAAGCAGCATGCGGCGCGGCAAGCTCGCGGCGCGCATGCTGTGGGGCAATGAAGCAAGCGTGCTGGTCGGCGATTTCCTGCTCGGCCAGGCATTCAAGCTGATGGTCGAAGTGGGCTCGCTGCGCGCGCTCGAGATTCTCTCCTCGGCCGCGGCCGTGATCGCCGAGGGCGAGGTGCGGCAGCTCGGCACCGCCAAGAACACGTCGACCACCGAGGATGAATACCTCGCCGTGATCCGAGCAAAAACCGCCGAACTGTTCGCCGCCGCTTGCGAGGTCGGTCCGGTGATCGGCGCCCGGCCCAAGGCGGAGCAGGCGGCCTGCCGCTCATTTGGGATGAACCTCGGCATCGCCTTTCAACTGGTGGACGACGCCCTCGACTATGGCGGGAAGGCGGCCAAGCTCGGCAAGAATGTCGGCGATGACTTCCGCGAAGGAAAAATCACGCTGCCCGTGGTGCTCGCGTTCCGCCGCGGGTCGGAACCCGAACGCGAGTTCTGGCGGCGCACGCTCGGTCAAGGGGAAGCAAGCGCCTCCGACCTCGACCACGCGATCGGCCTGATGACGAAGCATCGTGCGCTTGACGATACATTCATGCGCGCCCGCCATTACGGGGCGATCGCCAAAGACGCGCTCGCGCTGTTTCCCGCCTCGCCGATGAAAGAAGCGCTGGAAGAAGCCGTCGAGTTCTCGATTGGCCGCACCCACTGAGCGGCCTGGGCGCACCCTTTTGCGCCTATTCGCCCCAGGCAGCGAAAGCGTCGGCAAAAGCGCGTTCGCCGGGGGCCCCTTTTTCGATCGCCAGGATCGCGCGACGGCCATTGGCGTAGACCACCGGCACGTCGAACCAGGTGCGCTCCTTCAGAAGCTGGATGTTGCGTTGGACGTCGGCTTCCGCGGACGATAGTCCGATCAGGAAGAAGCCGTCGGTGACCTTGACGGCGAGCCCGGCGAGGGGGACGCCGCGGGTCTGCTCGGCCTGCTTCATCAGGATGCCGGGAATGTTGGCAATAGCGCCGTTGGGGGAATCCGCCGGCGTTGTGAATACGATCTCAATGGTGTGGCTTGCCGGCAGCGCCTTGTCGGTGTTGCGGCGAAGCGACCATTTCACCGTGACCTTCGGTTCGGGAATTTCGATATCGGCGCGCACCGCCACATCCGCCGACTGGCCGGGTCCGGCGGAAACCTGCTCGGTGCGCCAAATCGCGGTTCCGACGAAGCGCTTGCCCGATGGAGCGGAGGGGTCTTCTTCGTAGAGGACGACGCGTTGCGCCGCCGCCGGTCCGGTTTGGGTACGCCCATTCTGTCCCGGTGCGCCGATGCGATCGGTGATCTTGGTGCGCGCGGACGGCGTTGTCTCCGGCGCAGCCGGCGTCGCAACGGTGGCCTGACGGTGGAACAAACCGGAAATAGTCGGCCATTGCCAGTAAACGAGGCCCGACAGGCCGAACACGATCAAGATGATGGCGGCGGCGCCCAAGACGAGGCGATTGGAGGCCAGGGCCAAGAGCGAGCCCATGCTTTCGCCGATGCCACCGCGCTCCCGGGGCGCTTCCTCGACGCGAGACGGGAACGGCGGCTCCGACGGCTCGGCCTCTCCATCGCCGATATCCGGCGGCGGCCCTTTGTCTCTGGGAGCGAAAGAGTGGTCGCCTGGCT
>JBAPYK010000350.1:0-1977 GCA_049284695.1 Rhodoplanes sp.
GCGCAAGCGGCGTTCGGCGCGCATTTCGAAGTGTGGTCGTTCTGCGGGCAGCAATCGCTGTACGAGCGTTCGCTATCGCGACAAAGCGAAGCCGAACGCCTGGCGGACTGTCCGGTGCGGGTGTTCCGCGCCGTGCGCGCGGGAGTGCCGGGATCGAAGCTCGTCAACCAGGCGATATTTCGTCGGTTGTTCCTGCCCCGCGCAAGGGACTTCGATCTCGTGCATGCGCGCAGCGACTACGTCGCCGCAACCGTGGGTCCGGTGGTCCGCCGGCTTGGGCTGCCGATGATCTGGGATTGCCGCGGCGACCCGGTCGCGGAATTCGACGCGCGGCCGGAGTATGCGTCGCTGCCGCGGTGGCTTAAAGCCATACGCCGGCGCGCTCTCCTGCGCGAGCGCGAGCTGGCCGCGCGCGATTGCAGCGCGGCGCTGTTCGTGTCCCATCCCTTGGCGTCGCTGTGCGCGCCGCTGCTCGGTCAAAAACCGCACCAGATCATCCCCTGCGGCGCCCAGGAGGAGATGTTCTACTTCGATCCCGTCCTCCGCCAGCGCGTGCGAAGCGAACTCGGCTATAACGATGCCGACCGCGTGTTCATTTACAGCGGCGGTCTCGCGCATTATCAGTGCATTCCGCAGGTGCTGGCGCTGTTTCGCGAAGTGCGCGCGAGCGACGCCCGGGCGCGGCTGCTTCTGGTTACGCCTGACATCGAACGCATGCGTGCGATGTGCGCATCGATGGCGCCGGGCGATTTTCAGCTGCGCTCAGGCCGGATCGGCGACATCAATGGGTTTCTCAATGCCGCGGATTTTGGATTCATCCTACGGGCTCACAACGCCATCAATCGTGTCGCTTTCCCGACAAAATTTGCCGAGCATTGCCTTACCGGACTGCCCGTGATCCTCGACGACGCCGTTCCCGACTGCGCGTCGCTCGCGGATCGCTGGGGAAATCGGCTTGCGCCGGAACCAGCCGCAATCCTGCAGCATATGGATGCGGACATCGATCGCGCGCGAATCATGCGGCTCGCGCGGGCCGAAGTGACTTGGGCGGCGGCGGCGTCGCGTTATGCGCAAGCCTATGGCGTTTCATGAAGGGTGTGCCGGCTCAATGACATCAGCTCCCATCGTCCATTTGGTTGCAGGCGCGCGTCCGAATTTCATGAAGATTGCGCCGCTTTGGCACGAGCTCAGCGCAGCGAGCTGGTGCACGCCCTGCATCGTGCATACCGGCCAGCATTCCGACCTCAATATGTCGGACTGGTTTTTCCGCGACCTGAAGCTGCCGGCGCCGCACCACCACCTTCGCGCGCGCACCGGCTCGCATGCCGAACTCACCGGCACGAGCATGATTGCCTATGAGAAGCTCTGCAAAGACGAGCGTCCGGCCTGGACCATCGTTGTCGGCGACGTCGACTCCACCCTTGCCTGCTCGGTCGCGGCGAAAAAGCTCGGCATTTCAGTGGCCCATCTCGAGGCTGGCCTGCGCAGTTTCGACTGGTCGATGCCCGAGGAAATCAATCGGATGGTCACCGACCGCATCTCGGACCTGCTGTGGACGCCGTCTCCCGACGGCGACGAGAATCTGCTGCGCGAGGGCGTGTCGCCCGATCGCATCGAGCGCGTAGGCAACATCATGATCGATTCGCTCGTCATGGTTCAACCGTCGATCAGCGCGGTCGACACGGCCGCGGTTGTCGGCCGCGAGTTGCCGTCGCAGTACGCGGTGGCGACCCTGCATCGGCCATCGAACGTGGACAGCGCGGAACGGCTTGCCTTGATCGTCGAGGCGCTGAACGCGCTCGCCGAACGCCTGTTGGTGATCTTCCCCATTCATCCGCGCACGCGGATGCGCCTGAAAACGTTCGGGCTCATGCCGCGGCTGTCGGCCGAGAACATCATCTTCCTCGATCCGCTGGGCTATATAGAATTTATGGCGCTGCTTCACGCCGCGCGTCTGATCCTGACCGATTCAGGCGG
>JBAPYK010000351.1:0-2249 GCA_049284695.1 Rhodoplanes sp.
CGGTCGACATTATCGAGGACGCGGATGCGACCCGCTATGCGGCGGCGCTGCAGACGCTTATCGACGATCCGGAGAACGACGCCGTATTGGCGATGAACGTGCCGACCGCGCTTGCCTCCGCAGGCGACTGCGCCGATGCGGTCGTCCAAGTCGTGCAGCAGCAGCGCGCCAAACGCGTTTCGAAGCCCGTCCTGGCAGTCTGGATTGGCGATGACGGCCGGGCGGCCAAGGCGTTCGACGCCGCCGCCATTCCCTATTACGGCAGCAAGACCGATGCGATCCGTGGATACATGCACCTCGTACGGTATGTCGAGGCGAATCGCCACTTGATGGAGACGCCGCCGAGCGTGCCCACCGAGTTCACGTCCGACACCGAGGCCGCGCGCCAGGTCATTGCCGAGGCGCTTGCGGCTGGAAAAACCTGGCTCGATCCGCTTGAGGTCAACCGTCTGTTCAAGGCCTATGGTATCCCCATTACACCAGCCGTACTCGCTCGCGACGACAAGGAGGCGGCCGCGGCGGCCCGGTCTTTGCTGGCGCGGGGTCAAGGCGTAGTCGTCAAGGTCCTCTCTCCCGACATCATCCACAAGTCCGACGTGGACGGAGTGCGCCTCAATCTGACCAGCGAGAAGGCTGTCGAGGCGGAAACTGCCGACATTTTGAGCCGCGCGCATGCGGCGCGCCCTGCCGCTCGCCTGACCGGGGTGACTGTCCAGCCGATGGTCGTGCGGCCGAAAGCACGCGAGCTGATCATCGGCCTGGCCGACGATCTGACCTTCGGCCCGGTCGTGGTGTTCGGGAGCGGCGGGACAGCGGTCGAGGTCATTGACGACAAGGCGGTGGCGCTGCCGCCGCTTGACCTGAAGCTCGCGGGCGATCTGATCGACCGTACGCGGGTGTCGCGCCTGCTCCATGGCTACCGCAACGTGCCGCCGGCGGACCGCCAGGCGCTCGAACTGATGCTCGTCAAAGTGGCCCAGCTCGCGGCCGACCTGCCGGAGGTGCGGGAGCTCGATCTCAATCCCGTACTCGCCGACGAGAAAGGGGCGATCGCCGTCGATGCCCGCGTGGTGATCGCGCCGGTTGAAACGAAAGCGCGTGCGCAATCGCGTTTCGCCATCCGGCCTTATCCGAAGGAATGGGAACGCCACTACCCTTCCTGGCACGGCCTTCGTCTTGCGGTGCGTCCCGTCCGGCCGGAAGATGAGGGGCTCTATCGGGAGTTCTTCCGCAATGTCACCGAATCCGATCTGCGACTGCGCTTCTTCGCGCCGGTGAAGGAATTCAGCCACATCTTCATCGCCCGACTGACCCAGATCGACTATGCGCGCACCATGGCTTTCCTCGCCCTCGACGAAGGGTCGGGACAGATGCTGGGAGCGGTGCAACTCCACGCCGACGTGAACCACGAGACCGGCGAATACGCTATTCTGCTTCGGTCCGATCTCCAGGGCCGCGGGCTCGGCTGGCTATTGATGCAGACAATGATCGAGTATGCATCCGCTGACGGCTTGAGGTTGATTGAAGGACAGGTGCTGAGCGAGAATACCACTATGCTTCGGATGTGCGGCGAGCTTGGCTTCAAGGTCGATCCTGATCCGGAGGATCCCGTGCTATGTCGCGTCGTGCGTGATCTGAGCACGCCCGAAGCCCTTTTTGCGCGCCGCTGAACTGGCCGAGCAGCGTCCGATGCCGGTTCAGCCGTTGGATGCCATGATCGCCTTCGATCCGATGACATACGGTGTCATGCGCCGCTTCCTGCAGCACGTCCTCCCGAAAGGACTGCACAAGATCCGCTACTACGGCCTGTGGCATTGGAGCCGGCGCGAGCACGCCGCGCAAGCCCGCCTTCTGCTCGAACTTCAGCGCCCGGCGGGGGCGGACGTACCGTCATCCGAGACCAGTGACCACACCGCTGATCGACCTGGCGAGCCCGCGGCAACTGCTGAACGGCGCGCCTGTCCATGCTGCAAGCAGGGCTATCTCACTCGTATCAGGCGTCTCTACCCCAAGCAGGCGGGCGGACCATTAGCGTCAAGCTCAGCCATCCCAATCACCACCGCTGTTCCCCACCCACGTGCGAGTCACGCGGCGGCCGACGCTTGTCCCCGGCCCCGTCCGACACGTCCCCCTGGACGGGATTCGCACGGTTTACGGCACAAACACTTCCGTCCCTGATGATCGCCCGTGCCCTCCGTGACAGCCGGCGCTCCGTCTCCAGCCCGAAGCCGAGCTTGCACGCTCAACTC
>JBAPYK010000352.1:0-7844 GCA_049284695.1 Rhodoplanes sp.
CGCCAAGAAAGCCAGCGCAGGGTGGTGCGTTCGGTCAAGCCCTTGATCGCGGCGCAGAAGCCGAGGATCGCGACGAGCGCGCTGAAGGTCCAGCTCGCCAGATTGAATGCGCCGATGGTGAGCGCGATCGCCGCCCGCCCGCCAAGCTTCAGGATCGCCCGTGTCTTGCTTCCTTTCGCCTCGGCGAGCCGCGCAACACGGGCCATGTCCTTCGGGGATTCAGCGATCTTGAGCCCGTCCATGGCGGCGCGCGTTCCCGCTTTCGCCTGGACGCGGCCGGTGTCTTCCATCAGCCGAACGAGGCCGCCCGCCCGGTCGAGCTTGACCGCCTCGCGCGCCGTGCGCACCGCCGTCGCCGGCTGCGTCAGGGAGACCGGCGAAACCGCCCTCCTGAGCGCCGAAAGGTCCACCGCTTCCCGCAGCGACCGGCCCATCCAGACGGCGAGAGGGCCACCGATCTTTCCGGCCTTGCGCGCGCCTTTGAGCGCCGAGACGCCGAGACGCGCCGGCCCGCCGACCCCGAGCGAAGCATAGGTCCCGGCCGTCACCGCCAAGCCGACGCAGGCGAGGCCGAGCAGCAGCTCGTCGGCTTCCTCGCCGGAAGCGAGCCGGCTCCCTTCGCGCACCGCGTCGCGGATGTCGCCGAACACGAACAGGTCGCCGACCGCCGTGCCGGCGAACCCAACTGCATCCTCCGGCTCACCGGTAACAAGCCCATGCGCGAAGCTGCCGGCGGCTTGCGCCGTGCGCGCCATGGTCGAGTTCGCAATCTCAACCCGCTTCGCCAGGTCGGGATCGACGGGGATCCCCTGCCCGCGGGCGAGCGCGACGAAGCTTGCCGCCAGTTCGGGATCGTTCGCCGCGAGCGCGGCTTCGATTTCACGGTGTGCTACCGCGGGATCGAGCGATGTTCTGACCACATGGT
Source organism: Rhodoplanes sp. (assembly GCA_049284695.1). GTDB lineage: Bacteria > Pseudomonadota > Alphaproteobacteria > Rhizobiales > Xanthobacteraceae > Rhodoplanes. Next base: position 926 of record JBAPYK010000352.1, read on the forward strand.
CGACGAGTTGGACCGGATCGTCCTGATGAAGCAGCAGATATCCCGCATCGAGCGCGCGCGGCCCGACCATCGCTATAGCCCCCGCCAGGATCAGCGCGACCAAAAGAGTGAGCGCGATCGGAACCCGCGCCCGCGCTCGCGGCAAGTCCGCGTCGCCGGCCTGCGGCTCAACCGGTTGGTCCGCCCCGCCCGGCCGAGGCTCACAAGAACTCGCCGCAGCATCGCGCCGGCCTCGCCGGGTCCAGGGGAACCGCACTAGGAATCGCATCGCTTGCCCGCTATGGTCCGTGCCTGAAATCAACCGATCACGACGTTAATGCTCGCGAGAAGATATAGTCATGACAGAACGCGTGGTTCCCCATTTCCATAATGATCTGGGCGTGCCTGTCATCGAGATCGGCGCTCAGCGATTTATGTGCATCGGCGCGTTGCCGCCGTTCGACCACCCGCATGTCTTCCTGGATATGGGGAGCGATGATGAAATCGTCTGCCCCTATTGCTCCACGCTCTATCGCCACGATCCGGATCTCGATGCCTTCGAGGCGCGGCCTCCGGAATGCGCTCTGCGGGACGCGAACGCGGCGTAATGGGTCTAATGATGTGCGGACGCCGTGGCTTCCACGCCGACGATCATCATTGCGGGCGCCGGAATCGGCGGACTGACGGCGGCGCTCGCGCTGGCGCGGGTTGGCTTGCGCGTGCGCGTGCTGGAACAGGCGGCGCGGCTCGAGGAGACCGGGGCCGGGCTCCAGCTTTCAGCGAATGCGACGCGAATTCTGATCGCACTTGGCCTCGAGGAGCCCCTGCGGTCGCGGGTGGTCGCCCCTGAAGCCGTTCGCGTTCGTCAAGCGGCCAATGGAGAAGACCTCGCGCGCCTCCCGGTCGGCCGCTCGCTGCGACAATATGGGGCTCCCTACTGGGTCATCCATCGCGGCGATCTGCAGGCGGCGTTGCTCGCTGCGGTGAACGACCATCCCGACATCACGGTGGAACTCGACGCGCGGGTTCAAGTGTTCGGACCACACCCGAAAGGCGTGACGGTCGGGTATCTGCGCAAATCGGGAACCGCGGACGCGACCGGCACAGCCTTCGTCGGCGCCGACGGCTTATGGTCGGCGGCCCGCGCCTGCCTCGGAGAAAAATCGCCGCCGCGGCCGGCGGACCGCACGGCTTGGCGTGCCCTCGTGCCCGCCGACGCGGTTCCCTCCGAGTTTCGCGAGCCGGTGGTAAACCTTTGGGTCGGACCCCAGGCGCATCTCGTGCATTATCCGGTGCGCGCGGGCGGAGCGATCAATATCGTCGCGATCACGACGGACGCGTGGAGAGGGACGGGCTGGAGCACCCGCAGCGACCGCGCCGAGTTGTTGACGCGTTTTTCCGAACGGAATTGGGCCTGGCCGGCACGCAAGCTTCTCGCCACGCCCGAACAATGGCTGAAATGGGCGCTCTATGATCGCCCGCCGATGGACCGCTGGGGTCGCGGCGCAGCCACCCTCCTGGGCGACGCGGCGCATCCGATGCTGCCGTTTCTCGCGCAAGGCGCGGCGATGGCGATCGAAGATGCGGCCGTGCTTGCGCATGGGCTCGCGCACGCGCCGGGTGGCGCCGCCGCCGCCTTGCGCTATTACGAGAGCCAGCGCCGGCCACGAACCGCAAAGGTGCAAGCTGCCGCGCGCACCAATGATCGCATCTATCATTTGGGCGGACCCGCGGCGGTCATCCGCGATCTTGCCATGAGGACCGTGCTCGGCGGTGACTTTTTGCTCAGCCGCTATGATTGGATCTATGACTGGCGTCCGCCTGTAGAGTTCGGGGGGGCTATGAGTTGACCGAAGAAACCCGCGCGAAATTCAGGGAGCGGCTCGATTGGCTCCTCGTGCCGGCGATGATCGCGCTGCTGCTCTGGCCGGCCTTGTGGAATGGCTTCCCGCTGATCTTCCCCGATACCGGCGGATATCTGTTGCGGCCGCTCGAAGGCACGCTCGCCCTCGGCCGGTCGGCGGTGTACGGGACGTTTCTCGCCGCCGGGCTCCCGCTCGATTTCTGGCCGAATGTGCTGATCCAGGCGGCGGGGACCGTCTTCGTCATTCGGGTGCTGTTGCGCACGCACGGCCTTGGGGGGCGCCCGTGGCTCGCTGTCATCCTTGTTGTTGCGCTTGCCGCGTTCACCGCTCTGCCCTGGTACGTCTCGCTGCTGATGCCGGAAATATGGGCAGGATGGGCGGTGCTTGCGCTTTATCTGCTCGCGTTCCGGCGCGACGCACTTAGTCGGGTCGAGATGCTGACCCTCGGCGCAATGATCGTGTTTGCGATCGCAAGCCACATGGCGACCCTTGCGCTCTGCCTCGGTCTGACCGTCTGCTTCGCGCTGATCCGTTTTGCCGGGCCGTACATCCGCATGCCGCGCCCGCGGCTCGGCGTCGGGGCGACCGCGCTTGTGGCCGGCGCCCTGCTCTGCCCGACGGCGAATTACCTCATCGCAGACGAATTTGCTTTCACCCCCGGCGGCACGACCTTCGTGTTCGGCCGGCTGGTCCAGGACGGTCTGATCACGCGCTATCTCGACGAGCATTGTCCGGATGAACAAGTCAGCCTGTGCCGCTACGCGACGGCGTTGCCCAAAACCGCCGATGAATGGCTGTGGACTCGATCGAGCCCGATCCACCAGCTCGGCGGCTGGGAGGCCTACACGCCGGAGTCAAAGCATCTGATCCTCGCGACGCTCCGTCTTTATCCGGGACAGCATCTCAGCACCGCCGTCCAGGCGGCGATCGACCAATTCCTGTCGTTCCGCACGACCCTCTCGGTGGATCCCGACGACAATTTTCACGTCATCGGGACATTCGAGCGCATCTTGTCCCCCGAAGCGGATGCCCGCTTTCTTGCCGCGCGGCAGCAGCGCGATCGGCTGGACGTGAGCGTTCTCAATCTTGCGCATGTGCCGGTAGCGGCCGTCAGCTTGGCGCTGGTCGCCTTTATCGTCGCGTTCGGGCATCCACGCGTCGGTCCGTTCACGCGCGCGCTGTGCGCGACGGTCTTGCTCGCTCTTCTCGGCAACGCGACCATCTGCGGCGTGCTGTCGAATCCGAATGACCGTTATCAGGGCAGACTGGTCTGGCTTGCCGTGCTTGCCGCCGGCATCGCGATCAGTAGTTGGCGGCAACGCGGCGCTCCAACTCCCGAGCCCGTCGCGCGCGGGAGAGCGGGCGAAGACGGCTCCCTACAAGACGTGTCGATATCCGAATCCCATTGACGCGGCGGAGCGACCGCGCGCCGGCTGGTCGCGTCGTCGCCCTTCAGCCGACCGGGGTCCAGGTTCCGTCCGGGTTGCGGCAGGCGGTGCCGCGCGCGCTTTCCGGCCGGCCGTCGATATAGATGGTGTGGGTGAAGGGACGGCACTGCGCGCCGCCCCGGTCATAGGCGGCGCCAGGCACGATGGTGCCGTAGCGTCCCGAATCCGGATTGCGCCAGGTAACCGGCGCTCCCGAAGGGCCGGTTTCGAGCGCCGCCATCTGCGCCGCGTAGGCGCGCCGGCGGTCCTCGTCGTCGAGCGCCGCCCCGATGCGGTTGCCGATCAGCCCGCCGATCGCCGCCCCGGCGACGCTCGCCGCGACCCGCGCGCCGGCGTTGCCGCCAATCGTCGACCCGACAGCCGCGCCGGTCAGCACCCCAACCAGCGTTCCGGTGTTCTCGCGCGGTCCGGTCCCGGTCACGGGATCGCCGGCGCAGCCCGCGAGGGCGAAAGCCGTCAGCCCGACGGTCATGAGGGTGATCTTTGAGCGCATGAGCGTCGTCCCCCGCGGCGGCGTCATCCGGCGCATCGCCGCCATTTGCCTTCCCATCTTCAACAAAAAAGCGAGGAATGGGGCAAAACTTGGCCGCCCGGGGACTTAGGAGGCGGCAGGGGTGCGGCCGGGCTGCTCCGACCCAGGCAGGACGAGCTCGGCGCGCAGGCCGCCGATCGGCGCGGTCGAGAGGTTGAGGCCGCCGCCATAAAGGGCGGCAAGCTCGAGCACAATGGAAAGGCCCAGCCCTGATCCTGGCTTGGTCTCGTCGAACCGTTGGCCGCGGTGGGCGACCTGTTCGCGCTCGGCCGCCGACAGGCCCGGACCGTCATCGTCGATGATGATGCGAATTGCGGGGGTGCGTTTCTTGTCGGCCTGGGTTTCCGACTCCACCGTGATCGACACCCGCGAGGCCGCCCATTTGCAAGCGTTGTCGACCAGATTGCCGACCATTTCCTCAAGGTCCTGGCGCTCGCCGAGGAAGCGGACCGGGTCGGGGGCATCGATTTCAATCACGATGCCGCGGTCGTGGTGCAGCTTTTCCATCATGCGGGCGAGCGCGGTGACCACCGGCGCCACCTCGGTCACCACCCCGACGACGGTGAGGCGGGCGGCCAGGCGCGCCCGCTCCAAATGGCGCGTGACCTGGTCGCGCATGATGTCGGCCTGTTCGCGCATCTTGCCGGCGAACGCTACGTCGGCATGCGCGGCGGCCTCGTTGACGATCACCGACAGCGGGGTCTTGAGCGCATGCGCCAGATTGCCGACATGCGTGCGCGCGCGCTCGACCACCTGCCGGTTGGCTTCGATCAGCGCATTGGTTTCGCGCGCGAGCGGTTCGATCTCCACCGGGAATTTACCGCCAAGCTGCTCGGCGCGGCCGGCGCGGATCGCGGCCAGACTTTCGGAGATGCGTTTGAGCGGGGCAAGCCCGAACCGCACCTGGAACATGGTGATGAGCAGCAGTACGGCCGCGAGCATGACGAAAGTGATCGCCAGCGTCTGATTGAAGGCGCGCATCTCCTCTTCGATCTCCTGGGGGTCGCCGGCGACCGAGACCAGATAGCGGCCCTCCTCGCCCAGATCGACGGTGCGCTCGACGAGCCGCAGCCGCTGGTCCTCCGGCCCGTCCACATAGGCGCGGCGGGTGCCGTCGGTGGTCGCAGGCACGCCGCGATCGACGAGATGCGGCAGCGTGCCGTCCCATAGCGAGCGCGAAACGCGGGTCTCGGGCTTAGGCGCGTTGAGGCGATAGACCTGCCAGTACCAGCCGGAGAGAGGAAGGTCGAACAACGGCTCGCCGAGCGATAAAGAGCCGCGATCGCTCCCATCCTCGGGCGCGGCGATGGCGGCGACCAGCGTGCGCAGATAAACGCCGAGCCGGCGGTCGAAGGAGCGCTCGACGGCGTCGTGATAAAGCGAGGAAAGGCTGATGCCGGTGGCGAGGAGGATGACCACGGTCCAGGTCGTGGCGGAGAGGAAAAGCCGGAAGGCGAGCGAGTTCGTGCGCATGAAGCTCAGCGCGCGTCGCTGGGCGGAGTGAGGAGATAGCCGAGCCCGCGCACGGTCTGGATGACCTCGACGCCGAGCTTCTTGCGGATGCGGCCGACGAACACCTCGATGGTGTTCGAGTCACGGTCGAAATCCTGGTCGTAGAGATGCTCGACGAGCTCGGTGCGCGACACCACGCGCCCGGTATGGTGCATGAGGTAGGACAGAAGACGATATTCGTGCGAGGTCAGCCGAACCGGGAGGCCATCGACGGTGACGCGACCCGTGCGCGAATCGAGCCGCACCGGGCCGCACAAGAATTCGCTCTTGGCGTGCCCGACCGAGCGGCGCAGCAGCGCGCGGATGCGCGCCAGCACCTCCTCGAGATGGAAGGGCTTGGCGACGTAATCGTCGGCGCCGGCGTCGAAGCCCTGCACTTTGTCGCTCCAGCGATCGCGAGCCGTAAGCAGTAGCACCGGCATCGCCCGCCCGTTCCGCCGCCACGCTTCGAGCACGGAAATTCCGTCGAGCTTGGGCAGTCCGATGTCGAGGATCACCGCGTCATAAGGCTCGGTTTCGCCGAGATAGTGCGCCTCTTCGCCGTCGAAGGCGCGGTCGACCACGTAACCGGCGTCGGTCAGCGCGGTCGCGAGCTGGCGGTTGAGGTCAGGGTCATCCTCGACGACGAGAAGCCGCATGGCGAAGTTTTCCTAGCGCGGCGCGTGGATCAGCGCTCCGGAGCCGGCGTCAACAGCCGCGCGCAGTACTTTGCCACCCCGCGCCAACACTGTCAGCAGGTAGACGAGCCTGCCATCCCGCTCGCACAGACGGGCGTTCAGAAGAGTATCACGGCGGCCTTTGACCGCCCTCGCCGCTTTCGCCAGGGGAACCACGGTCCGAGCGGCGATGCGGGCGCGCTGCTCCTGGCGGGACAGGCAATGCCCGTCGGCGGAATCGCTGTGGGGATAGACCGGCGGCGCATCGCCGCCATGCGATTTACCCGTGATTTCCGCGGCGTGGGCTCGCGGCAGGTCCATCAGGGAGAGGCTCGCAAGCGACAGGGCCGCAATCAGCAGGGCGACGGCAACGACGACGAAGGCTCCGGCCGCAAAACCGCGCGACGGCTCGTCTCCTTCGGCCCAGGCTGCAGGTGAAGCGGCGACGCGAGGACTACCGCGTACCGGAACGGCGCCAAATGCGCGAGTGGCATCGACAAGCGCCACTGTCGTTCTCATGACCTTACCAACGCAAACCGAATCGGCTCGCCTCTCACAATGGACCCAGATAGCGTGCCCCCACGTCAAGACTGCGGCAGCGCCGCTCCGCAAAATTCACGCGCGGCAGGCAGATCGGTGGGCCCCGGAAGCACCCCATGAACCGGAAGCAGGCGTGCCCCTTAGATAGGATCAGTGGTTGAATTGAAATAGTCCCTTCGGGCAACAGCGTTGAGGTTCGCCGGCCGCTCGTCTCCGCCACCTCACGGCATTTACGGCGGCGCGGACCGCTGCGCGCCGCCCGGCGGGCCGAGCATCCGGTCGATGATCACCCGTTCCATCTTTTCCAGGCTGCGATCGAAGCGCTCGCTCATCTTGTCGAGGGCGCGTTGCAGCGCTTCCTTGTCCTCTTTCGATCGCGCCTCGACC
>JBAPYK010000353.1:0-3852 GCA_049284695.1 Rhodoplanes sp.
GGCCGAAGGCGTGCGTTTCCTCGCCAGCAGCGACATCCTCGTCAGCCCGCACGTCCCCAATCCCGACGGGTCGCCATTCTTCGGCTCGCCCACCAAGATTTTCGAATATATGGCCTTGCAACGGCCGATCGTGGCGTCGCGCCTCGGCCAGCTTGGCGCTCTCCTGGACCATGGCCGCACGGCGCTATTGACCGAACCAGGCAATCCCGACGACCTTGCCGAAGCGATCGCGACCCTGCTCCGGCAGCCTGACCTTGCCGAGAAATTGGCGCTCGCCGCTCGCCGCGAAGCGGTCGAGCGTCATAGCTGGGATCAAAGGGTTGACGTTATTCTGTCGGCGCTGGCGGCGCGGCGAGAGGCCGGATAGCGGCGCGATCGGACATCGTTCTGCTCGCCCATACTGATATTCGCTTAGCAAGTATTCGCTTAGCAAGAAGAAGGAACGAGTTCGTGAAGCAGGTCTTCATCAAGAACGGCGCAGCTGTGGTCGAAGATGTGCCGGCCCCGGCGGCGGCGCCCGGCGAGATTCTCGTGCGCGTCGCCAATAGCTGCATTTCGGTCGGCACGGAATTGAGCGGCTTGCAGGCGACGAGCGAGCCGACCTGGAAACGCGCGGCGCGGCGCCCGGACAAGGTGCTCAAGGTGTTCAGCATGCTGTTCACACGCGGCGTCGATGAGACCGTGAACATCGTTCGCGGCCAGATCAGCGCGGGCAGCGTGCTCGGCTACAGCGCGGCCGGCACGGTCGTAGGGCTAGGTGCGGGCGTCGCGGACATCGACATCGGCGCCCGGGTAGCCTGCGCCGGCGCGCAGGCGGCGCATCATGCGGAGGTGATCCGCGTGCCGCGCAATCTCGTGGCGCCGATCCCTGACGCGGTCGCCATCGAAGACGCAGCGACCATGACCCTCGGCGCGATCGCCCTGCAAGGCGTCCGCCGCGCGGAGCCGACCTTGGGCGAGACCTTTGTCGTGGTCGGGCTCGGGCTTATCGGTCAATTGACGGCGCAGATGCTCAAGGCCAATGGCTGCCGCGTGGTCGGCATCGACCTTGACCCGCGCCGCGTGGAGCTTGCGAAATCTGCCGGCCTCGACATCGGCGTGTCGTCGTCGGACAATCCTCCTCTGGTCGAAATAACGAAGCTCACCAACGGCGTCGGCGCCGACGGCGTGATCGTGACCGCCGCAGCAAAGAACCCCGAGCCGCTTGCGCTCGCCTTCAAACTGTGCCGCCGCAAGGGCCGCGTTGTCCTGGTCGGCGACGTGCCGATCCAGATCGACCGGGCCGACATCTATCGCAACGAACTCGACTTCCGCATCTCCACCTCATACGGGCCGGGACGCTACGACCGCCGCTATGAGGAGGAGGGTTTGGAATACCCGATCGGCTATGTCCGGTGGACCGAGAACCGCAACATGCAGGCCTATCTCGCGCTGATCGCGGAGGGCAAGGTCACGCCGTCGAAATTCGTCGAGGCGACCTATCCGATCGACGACGCGCCCAAAGCCTACGAAAGCCTGCGCGCGGACCCGGCCGCCGCACCGCGCCCACTTTCGGTGCTGCTTGCCTATCCGCGCCGCGCGGACGAAGCCGCGGTGTTGTCTCGCCGCGCCCCGTCCATGCATTCCACTCCGGTTACTGCCGGCGCCATCCGCGTCGGCGTCGCGGGGGCGGGAGCCTTTGTGCGCGCGGTGCATCTGCCGAACATGGCCGCTTCGCAGGGGCGATTTCACGTCCGTGCGGTGATGAGCCGGACCGCGCACACGGCGCACAATGTGGCGAACAATCAGCAGTCCGACTACGCCACCACCGATTTCGGCGAGCTGTTGGCCGACAAGGACATCGATCTGATCCTGATCGGGTCGCGCCACGACAGCCACGGCGAGTACACCGTGCGGGCGCTCGAGGCCGGCAAACACGTCTTTGTCGAAAAGCCGCTGACGCTCGATCCCGCCGACCTCGACCGCATCAAGCAATTCTATGGCGACGATTCCGCAGGCAAGCCGCTGTTGCTGACCGGCTTCAATCGCCGGTTCTCGCCGGCGGCGACCGCGATTCTGGGCGCGCTGGGCGAGCGCAAAGCGCCGATGATCGTCAATTACCGGATGAATGCCGGCCATATTCCGCTCGACCATTGGGTGCATGGGCCGGAAGGCGGCGGAAGAAATCTCGGCGAGGCCTGCCACATCTACGACCTCTTCAACGCGCTCACCGGCGCACGCGCGATTGCAACGAGCGCGGTCTCGATCGCCCCGGTCGAGGGCCGCTACGCCCGCAATGACAATTTCGTCGCCACGATCCGTTACGACGACGGATCGGTCTGCTCCCTCACCTACACGGCGCTGGGCAGCAACCAATGGCCGAAGGAACGGATGGAAGTCTTCTGCGACGGCGTGGTTTACGCGCTCGACGATTACCAGGCGCTGACGGTGAAGGGCCGCGACGGGCTTGATTGGTCAGGGGCGCAGGACAAGGGTCACGCCCGCGAGCTTGCTGCGCTGGGCGAGGCGCTGACCAGCGGCGGCGCCTGGCCCATTCCGCTCTGGCAGCAGATCCAAGCGACCGAGATCGCGTTCGCGGTGGAAAATGCGATATCGGGCTCCAGCAAACCTTAACGATCGGCGGCGCCGTCGCGCTACGTCGGTCGCGCAGCGCATTTAGAAATCTAGTCGGATACGGAGAGCGTCCGGTGTGCGGCATCGTCGGAACGGTCATCTTCCGCGGCGATTCCAAGATCGACCCCGATCTGCTGCAACGCATGCGTGACACGATGCAACATCGTGGTCCCGACGGCGGGGCGCAATGGATCGATCCGCGCGGCCGAGTCGGGCTGGGACACCGGCGGCTGTCGATCATCGATCTGTCGAACGCCGCGACCCAGCCGATGGCGACGCCCGACGGCCGCTTCGTCGTCACCTTCAACGGCGAAATCTACAATCACGCGGAAATCCGCCGCGAGCTTGAAGCGCTCGGCCGCCGCGACTGGCGGACCGACCATTCGGACACCGAAGTGCTGCTGTTCGCCTTCCGCGAATGGGGAATCGATTGCCTCAGCCGTTTTCGCGGCATGTTCGGCTTCGCCATCTGGGACAATCAGGAACGCCGGCTTTGGCTTGTCCGCGATCGCATCGGGATCAAGCCGATCTACTATGCGCGGCGCGCCGATCGCCTGAGCTTCGCATCCGAGATCAAAGCGCTGATCGAAGATCCGCAGCAAGGGCGCGAGATGGATGAAACGGCGCTGTTTCATTACCTCAGCCTGATGACGACGCCGTCGCCGATGACGCTGTTCCGCGGCGTCAACAAGCTGCCGGGCGGATGCTGGTTGCGATTGGACCCGGACGGCGCGATCGAGGTGCGGCGCTATTGGGACATCTGGGACAATGTCGTGCCCATGATCGACCGCAGCGATGACGACATCGCCGCCGAGATCCGCGCCATGCTGGAAACCGCGGTGCGTTACCGCAAGGTCAGCGACGTGCCGGTCGGCGTGTTCCTGTCCGGCGGCATCGACAGCTCGACCAATGCGGCGATGTTCGCCAAGGGCGAGACCCGGCCGATAAAGACGTTTTCCATCGGCTATGAAGAAGACTATGGCAGCTACAAGAACGAGCTGCATTATGCGCGCAAGATGGCGTCGTTGATCGGCTCCGATCATCACGAGCTGCGCCTCAAACTCGATGACCTCTTGTCGTTCGTTCCCACCCTGATCCATCTGCAGGACGAGCCGATCGCCGACCCGGTCTGCGTTCCGGTCTATTACGTTTCCAAGCTCGCCCGCGACCATGGCGTCATCGTTACGCAGGTGGGCGAAGGGGCGGATGAGCTGTTCTGCGGATATCCCTGGTGGCAGC
>JBAPYK010000354.1:0-2740 GCA_049284695.1 Rhodoplanes sp.
CTTGGCGCGCCGCCGGCATGGGCGTGGGGAAGGTGATCGAATGGCCGAAAGGGACGATGCTTGCGCCCGGCAATGAGGGCGTCGCTGGACGGATCAGGGTCAGCGAAGGATCGATCGGCTACGTTGAATACCGGTTCGCTCAGCGGCTTGGACTTCGCATGGCGGCGCTGGAGAACAAGTCCGGTTCTTACATCACCCCAACCACCTATTCAGGCGATCTTGCTCTTTCGGCGCGGGTGCCGGAAGTGAAGCAGCTCGACGCCTCCGTTCTTGACCCCACCGCCGCCGGCGCATACCCGATCACGACATACAGCTGGATGTTTCTTTATCCGCATTACGCCGACCCGGCGAAGGGCAAGGCGATCCGCGGTTTTGTGGAATGGGTCTTGTCGCCGCAGGCGCAGAACTACGGCGCGCAACTTGGGTACCTGCCTTTAACCGGCGACATCACAGCCTTGGGCAAAGATGCCTTGGCGGGCCTCGCCTATTAAGTGGGCTTTTGACCAATGGACGTGATCATCTACCACAATCCTCAATGCGGGACTTCGCGCAATACGCTCGGCCTCATCCGCAATGCTGGAATCGAGCCGCACGTCATCGAATATCTGAAGTGCCCGCCGACCCGGACCATGCTCGTCCAGTTATTTGCACGCGCGGGGCTCACAGCGCGCGCGTTGCTGCGCGAGAAGGGAACGCCCTTTAGCGAACTCGGCCTCGATAATCCGGCCCTCAGCGACGACGAGCTCCTCGACGTCATGATCGCGCATCCGATCCTGATCAACCGGCCGATCGTAGTCACCCCTAAGGGCGTACGCTTGTGCCGTCCTTCGGAGCTTGTCGTCGACTTGCTGCCCCCGCAACGGGGTGAGTTTAGGAAAGAGGACGGCGAACTGGTTATCGACGCTGCCGGACGGCGCGCCGCCACCGCCTGAAGGAATCCGGGAATGCCCACCTTTGAACGCTACTTAACGCTCTGGGTTGCGCTCTGCATCGTTGTTGGCATCGCCCTCGGCCATTGGTTTCCGATTCCGTTTCAGGTGATAGGCCGCGCCGAGGTCGCGCGGGTCAACCTGCCGGTCGCCGTGCTGATCTGGCTGATGATCATTCCGATGCTGCTCAAGATCGACATCGGCGCGCTGCATCAGGTCAAGGAGCACTGGCGCGGCATCGGAGTAACGCTGTTCATCAACTGGGCGGTCAAGCCGTTCTCGATGGCGCTGCTCGGCTGGCTGTTCATTGGCCTTCTGTTCCGACCATGGCTGCCCGCAAACCAGATCGACAGCTACATCGCCGGGCTGATCATCCTTGCCGCCGCACCGTGCACCGCGATGGTGTTCGTTTGGTCGAATCTGTGCGAGGGCGAGCCGCACTTCACGCTCTCCCAGGTCGCGCTCAACGACACCATAATGGTGGTCGCTTTCGCGCCTATCGTGGGGCTCTTGCTCGGCCTGTCCGCGATCGTCGTGCCGTGGGAGACACTGGTAATCTCGGTGGTAATGTTCATCGTCATCCCGGTGATCGTGGCGCAAGCCTGGCGCGCGCTGCTATTGCGCCGCAGCGCGGAGGCGCTTGCAAAGACGCTGAAGACGCTGCAACCGGTGTCCCTCCTCGCGTTGCTGGCAACGTTGGTGCTGCTGTTCGGCTTTCAGGGCGAGCAAATCCTCGATCAGCCGCTGATTATCGCGATGTTGGCGGTGCCAATCCTGATCCAGGTCTACTTCAACGCCGGCCTTGCCTATCTGCTCAATCGCCAGCTTGGCGTAGCCCATTGCGTAGCTGCTCCGTCGGCGCTGATCGGGGCGAGCAATTTCTTCGAGCTGGCGGTCGCCACCGCGATCGTGCTGTTCGGCTTTGATTCCGGCGCGGCGCTCGCGACCGTCGTCGGCGTCTTGGTCGAGGTGCCTGTCATGCTTTCGGTCGTGCACATCACTATGCGGAGCAAGGATTGGTACGAGCGGGCGGCGGTGATGCGTATGCGAGGCGCTTCAATACGGGTAGGAGACTGACATGACGGAGCCGGCGGAAAGCATCCATGCGCTGGTGCGCCAGAAATACGGAGCGCTTGCCCGCAAGGAAGCAAGCGGCTGCGGGTGCTCCTGCGCGTGCGACGGCGGGGCCGATAGCCTCGACATGATCGGCGATGCCTACAAATCGGTGGAAGGCTATGTCCCTGAGGCGGACCTGGGGCTTGGCTGCGGCCTTCCCACAGAGCATGCGAATGTCCGGCCGGGAGAAGCCGTGCTCGACCTCGGCGCGGGTGCGGGGCTCGACGCATTTGTGGCGCGACGCCTTGTCGGCGAGGAAGGACAAGTCTACGGAGTCGACATGACGCCCGACATGGTTGTTAAGGCGCGGGCCAATGCCGAGAAGCTCGGCTATCGCAATGTCGAGTTCCGGTTGGGCGAGATCGAGCGCCTGCCGTTCGAACGCGGCTCCATTGATCTTGTAATCTCTAATTGCGTGCTAAACCTCGTTCCGGACAAGGCGCGCGCCTTCGCCGAAGTTTTCCGTGTGCTCCGCCCCGGCGGCCGCTTCTGCGTCTCTGACATTGTCGCCTCGGCGCCCTTGCCGGAAGGCATTCGCCAGGCCGCCGCCCTCTATGTCGGCTGCGTGGCCGGAGCCGAGCCGGAGGCGGACTATCTCGCCATCATCCGTGCCACGGGCTTCCACGACGTCCGCATTGCGACATCGCGGCGCATCAATCTTCCCGACGAAGTGCTTGCCGGCTTCCTGACGGAAA
>JBAPYK010000355.1:0-3009 GCA_049284695.1 Rhodoplanes sp.
TACGAGCGGACCTGGGATGCGCCGAGCCCCGCCGCGCTGAATGCAGCCCTCAATGTACTCGAGGCGCAGGCCCAGTTCGATGGTCCGCAGCGCAAAGTCTCGGTCCGCCTCGCCGAGCAGAACGGCCTGATCTACCTCGATCTGGCGGATGAGTTCTGGCGTTGAGGATCGGCGAAGACCGTCTGCTCGAAACTCCTGCGTGCACTGATCGACCCCAGCGTGGCGCCGGTGTGGGCCCTGCCGCGTGATGAGCGGGAGCTGTTCATCGCGGCCAGCAACGGCCACGTTCTGGCCTTCGACAATCTCAGCGGCCTGCCGCACTGGTTGTCGGACACCCTCTGCGCCAGCCGGAACTCCCCCTGGAGGCGCCGTTATTGGCAAGGTCGGCCTCAGTACGCAAGAGATCTGCGGCGCAACCCGTCCAGGCGCTGCGCTCAGCCATAATCTCCCGCACGCAAGCGGCCACCGGATCGGCGTCGATGACACCCTCGACCGCGGCCCTACGGTTGGCCTCGTAGGCCCGTGCGAATGCGCCAGTGGGCAAGAGCGTGTCGAAATCGGCGCCAACGGATGGCGGATCGCCGACGATCCTCCAGTCCGATTCCGCCGCAGCGCTGCCATGCAGCCGCTTCCGCTCCCGGTGCGGGGCGGATCAATTGAGTCGCTGGCGCCGTTTTTGAATCTTGCTCCGGCTATTGCCAAGACCGGATAGGGGCCGCCTGCGCGCAGCGCCCCTAACAGCCATGCCACGACGAGCACGAAGTCGTTTTCGCTAGTTACTCCGGCACAGTGTAGAGCAGCGCGCGGCCTCCTGGGGGTGGAGCCAGCAAGATCTCGCAAACCATGCGCGAGTTGGTATCGTGACGGTATGCCAGCTTGAGGCGGGTCTGAGTCAGCCTCGCCGCTCGACCGTTGAGGTAATTAGACGAGCTTTCGAATCGGCCGGTGTCGAGTTCATCGACGAGAATGGGGGAGGGCCGGGGGTTCGGCTGAGAAAACCGCCTTCAACAAAAATACCGCCGTAGGAGCCGGGCGTCCGAGATTCGCCTCCAGGCCACGGATAACCTCGCGGGCCCGCAGACCGCGATGCATTCGCGGTTCACGGGCGACAGACCCGTTCAAGACGGTCGCAGCCAATTCTCCAAGCGAAGCTGATTGATCCGCGAGAATTCGCGGTCGTTATCGGTGACGATCGTGTAGCCGAGCGTCAGCGCCTGCGCTGCGATCAGCAGGTCGTTGCCGCTTTTTTTCGAGGGTTGCGCGCAATCGACCGTAGGTCAGATCGGAGGGCTGCTCGAAGGCTAAAACATCGAGGGCGGCCAGAACCTGCGCGAGCTTCCGCGCCGCGCTTCTCGCGCCAGAGGCGGAGGAGGGCGGGTTTCGTCGCCCATGATGATGCGAGTCTGAGCCGCCGATAAACGAGCGGAGGTCGGAATTGACGTATGTCGATTAGTCAATTAAAATGACATATATGATCAAGACGCAAGTGTACCTTCGCAAGGAAGAACTTGACGCGCTGCGCAACGCCGCGATGCGGTCGGGGCGCAGTGTTGCCGAGCTAGTACGCGAAGCAATCCGCAAAACCGTGCTCAAGCCAGAGGCCGCAGGTCCGGTTGCCATCTGGGATGGCGAGCCGAAACGCACCTCCAGTGAACACGATAGCGTCCACGACGAGCCCTGATGAGGGAAGGAGAAGCGGTTTTCGTCGACAGCGGGGCGTGGATTGCCCTGGCGCTGTCGCGCGATCCACTACATGCGCAGGCGCGGGAGCAATGGGACCGGTTGCTCGGGGCAGGCGCAAAGCTCCACACTTCCGTTCCCGTCGTCATCGAGACGTTCACGTTTCTCGATCGAAATGCCAATCGGGATGTCGCGTTAACATGGAAGGAAGCAATCTACAAGCCCGGCACCGTGAGGATTCTTTCTTGCGAGCCGCGCGACCTGGAGCACTCGTGGGAATATTTTCGGCGCGCGGATCTGCACAAGCTGTCCGCCGTGGATGCCACCAGCTTCGCGATTATGAAGCGCGCGCAAATTCGGGTCGCATATGCGTTCGATCATCACTTTGCCGTCATCGGCTTTAGGGTAGTGGCATAGCAAATTCTGGTTCTGCAAAAAAGCATCGCATCTTCGGCATGTATTGAACGACCGTTTTTTTGCATCATCGAATGCCCGGGTTTCGGGCGCAGCAAGGCGCTACGGGCCGAGAAAGACGCTTTACAATCGCTATGTCCGATGGGCGGCGAAGGGCTCTTTCATGCACTAATCCTCCAGCTTAATTCCACGTCCTGCCCGCAGACGGTTGCGCGCGCGCTCGATTCGCCGCAAAAATATCGGATCGTTCTCAAGCCGGTAGTCGAACCAGTCATCTTCCGTTTCGAAACCAATCAGCACACCCGCCGGCTTGCCATGGCGCGTGATGACGATCTCTTGCGTCTCAGCCTCGCGAAGATAGCGAGACAGATCGTCCTTGATCTCGGACAGCGGAACTTCCTTCACTCCTGATTTGCGTTTTGCGCGAGCCATGACGCGGTCTCCGATTTGGCCACGATCGCCAAAACCTGGACGGTCGTTGGCCCGCATGGTGGCGGCCGCCCGATCCGTCGCGCGCAAAAGCCCCGCATCAAACCCGGCTTCCACAGCGCGGCCTTCAACCGTTCCAAAATCGAATTGTTCTGCGATACACTCTGTCGGCATCGGGGCTCCTTTCGAATCAGCTCAAAGTCGCTGCGGCACAACGACTTTCGCTGATTCGGAGCCCCGATGCGCCTATTTAGTGTGAGAAATGCGGGCTATAGCAGATTCCGGTCAGGCTGCAGCATAACCTGCATACCTGATCATACCTGAAGTAATTTGAGCATTCCCTTGGACTGAAGGCTGGAATGATGGAACCGATTCTGTGGCAGAGGCCGCGAACGGATCTCTCGGCGGCTTTGCGCAGGAAGGCTTTGAGCTTGCCAAAGGCCGGCTCGATCGGGTCGAGGTCAGGCGAATAGCGCGGCAGGTAAC
>JBAPYK010000356.1:0-13431 GCA_049284695.1 Rhodoplanes sp.
CCGGCGCGCCGGCGATCTTTCTTGCGCCGGAGGCGGCCGAGAGTTTGCGCGCGGCCGACGTCATTCTGAGCCTCGACTGGGTCGATCTCGGCGGGACGCTGAAGGCAGCGTTCGGGAACGCCGCGCCCGACGCCACCATCATCCACGCCTCGCTCGATCACACTTTGCACAACGGCTGGAGCATGGATTACCAAGCCCTGCCGCCGGTCGACCTCTTCCTCGCAGCCGCGCCGGACCCCGTGGTCTCCGCGCTGCTCGATGAACTCGGGCCGGGCCTTTCGCTCGCGCCATCGCTTGAGCTTCCGCCGGACGAAATTGCGCCGGTTCCGACCGATGGCGCCATCGATATCGACGTGCTGGCGCGCGCGCTTCGGCAGGCCGTCGGCGCGCGGCCGGTATCGCTCACGCACCTGCCTTTGTCATGGAATGGCGCGGCGTGGCCGTTCCGACACCCGCTCGACTTTCTCGGCTCCGATGGCGGCGGTGGAATTGGCGGCGGGCCGGGCATCTCGGTCGGGGCGGCGCTTGCTTTGCGCGGCTCCGGCCGGCTGCCGGTCGCCATCTGCGGCGACGGCGACTTCCTGATGGGGGCGACGGCGCTATGGACGGCGACGCATTATCGCATTCCGCTGCTCGTCGTCGTCGCCAACAATCAGTCGTTTTTCAACGACGAACTGCATCAGGAGCGGGTGGCGCGCATGCGCGGCCGGCCGACTGAGAATAAATGGATCGGCCAGCGCATAATCGATCCGACGATCGATCTCGCCATGATCGCACGCGCGCAGGGCGCCGCGGGATTCGGTCCGGTCACGCATTGCGGCGACCTTGTTCGGACCTTCGACGCTGCGATAGCGGCCGTCGAAAACGGCGCGGTCGCCGTGGTCGATGTCCATGTCGCGCCGGGCGATGGTCCGGCGATGGCCGCCTCGTCCGCCCGTCCGGCCATCCGGAAAGCCTGAGGGGCCACATGCCGAACCACGCTCTGGCCGCCGATCAACTCACCCCGAAGGACGCGTTGTCCCGGCGGGACGACATTCTCGTCGTCGATAATTTGATGAAACAGTTTCCGACCGCGGAGGGACCGCTCGCTGCCGTCGATCGCATTTCCTTCACCGTGCGAACCGGCGAATTCCTCTCGGTGATCGGCCCGTCGGGCTGCGGCAAGTCCACGTTGTTCAACATTATCGGTGGACTGATCGAGGGCCATGAGGGCCGCGTCAGCGTCGCCGGGGAAACCGTATCGGGTCCGCATCCGGCGATCGGAATGGTGTTCCAGGAGGAATCGACCTTCCCCTGGCGCACGGTGATCGAGAACGTCGCCTTTCCGTTGGAGATCGCCGGAATGGCGAAGGCCGAACGGCTGGAGCGCGCCCGGCATTTCGTCCATCTGGTCGGCTTGGACGGCTTCGAGAAGCGCTATCCCTCCGAGCTGTCCGGCGGCATGCGCCAGCGCGTCGCGATCGCGCGCACGCTCGCCTTCGAGCCGAAAATCCTGCTGATGGACGAGCCCTTCGCCTCGCTCGACGAGCAGACCCGCCTGTTGCTCGGCGACAAGGTGCTGCAGATCCAGCAGGAGCTGCAGCAGACGATGCTGCTGATCACCCATAACATCACCGAAGCGGTGCAGCTTGCGGACCGAATTCTGGTGATGACCTACCGGCCCGGCCGGATCAAGCGCATGGTGGAAATCGACCTGCCGCGGCCGCGCACCTCGGAGATCGTGTCGAGCACCGCGTTCGGCCGCTATGTCGCGGAAATCTGGCACGATCTGCGCGAAGAGGCGAGCCGCGGCATGCAGGATGCCGAACAGCGCAGCCTGCACGCGGGGGAGAGGCCATGACTTTCGGGCGTCCCCGCCTTGCGGATTACGCGCCGGCCGCGCTCGGTCTCGGCACGCTCGTCTTCGGCGTGCTCGCCTTGGAAATCCTGATCCGGGTCGGCGTGGTCAACCGTTACGTCGTCCCCCTGCCCTCGCAAATCATCGGGAGCTTCGGGCGCGTCGTGTTCGAGGAGGACATTCTCAACCGGTTCGTGCTCACCGCAGGCGAAGCGCTCGCCGCTGGATTGCTCCTGACGGTCGTCGGCGTTGCGCTCGGCGCGTTGCTCCACCGCATCACGCTGCTGCGCATGGCGACCGAAACCTGGGTCGGCGCGCTCGCGGCGGCGCCCATCGTTCTGATGTATCCGCTGTTCCTCGTGATTTTCGGCCGCAACGCCACCACCATCGTGATGATCGGCTTCGTCGCCGGGCTTGCGCCGGTGATCCTGAAAACGGTGGAGGGACTCGCGGGCACGCGCGTCGCTTTGATCAATGTCGGGCGCAGCTTCAATCTCACCGGCCGCCAGCTGTTCTGGAAAATCCTGCTTCCGGCCGCGCTGCCGACCATTTTTGTCGGACTGCGATTGGGGATGATCTTCGCGCTGATCAACATCGTCGGGGTCGAGTTCCTGATCAATTTCGGCGGCCTCGGCCAGCTCATCAACGAGCTCGCCGAACGCTACGACCTGCCGGGAACCTATGCGGCGATCTGTTTCGTCATTCTCGTCAGCATCTGCTTTTTCGCCGCCACCGAACGGATCGAACGATGGCTCAGGCCGATTCAGTGATCAAAAAAACGCGGCCCGCCGTTCTGCATCCGGTGACGGCGCTGCGCATCGCGATCATCGTCGTCGCGGTCGTCATCTGGGAGGCGGTGTCGGCGTCCGGCTTGTTGTTCCGCGACGTGGTGCCGTCATTGCTGACCATCGGCCGGGCGATTGTCGAGCTGCTGCGCAATCCGAACTTCTATTGGAACCTGGGCGTCACCGGCGGCGAGATTCTCGGCGCGCTCGCGATCGGCGGGGGAGCCGGATTGGTTGTCGGGCTGGTCCTCGGCGGCAGTCGATTTTTTGCCCGCGCCTACGAGCCCTATCTCTACTATCTCGGCCCGACGCCAAAGATCATCTTCTTCCCCATCATGATCATGTGGTTCGGCGTCGGCCCCGGCTCGAAGGTCGCGATGGGCGCGCTGTCCTGCTTTTTTCCGATCGCGCTGTCGATCGCCGCCGGCATGCGGCAGATCGACGAGGTCCTGATCCGCGTCGGCCGGAGTTTTCGCGCGGCGAC
The DNA here is from genome assembly GCA_049284695.1 of Rhodoplanes sp. GTDB lineage: Bacteria > Pseudomonadota > Alphaproteobacteria > Rhizobiales > Xanthobacteraceae > Rhodoplanes. The sequence goes on from JBAPYK010000356.1 coordinate 3,107, forward strand.
CTGGCAGATGGTGACCAAGATCTACCTGCCGGCGATGCGCCAACCAATCATCAACGGGCTGCGACTTGGGTTCGGCGTCGCCATCATCGGCACGCTGCTCGCGGAAACCAAGCTGTCGAATCGCGGGCTCGGGTTCCTGATCATCAACAGCTACTCGACCTTCGACATGCCGCGCATGTACGCGTTGTTGACGCTTCTGTTCATCATCGCGATCGGCGCCAATGCGCTCATCGGCCGGCTCTCCGGCCTCCATGCCAACAATCAGCCCCGCTGAAGGGGCCAAAGGGAGGACGACACATGGTTCGCAGTAAAGGATTGATGCTAGGCTTCGCACTTCTCGCGGCGTTTGCGCTTCATCTGACGCCGGCGACCGCTGACGATTTGGTGAAGGTCGCAATCGGTCAGCGCGGGAACTGGAACTCCGCCATTCCGCATCTCGGCGAAAAGGCCGGCATCTTCAAGAAGCACGGTATCGCGCTCGAACTCTTGTACACCTCAGGTGGCGGCGAGACTCAGCAGGCGGTCATCTCTGGATCAGTTGACGTCGGCATGGCGGCGGGCACGATGGGCGTGTTCAGCGCGTTCTCCAAGGGCGCGCCAGTGCGCATCATCGGCGCCGAGTCGACCGGTGCGGCCGACTATTGGTATGCGCCAACCGCATCGGGCATAAAGAACCTCAAGGACACCGATGGCAAGACCATCGCCTATTCCACCAACGGCTCCTCCACCCATTCGATCGTGCTTGCTTTCATCAAGGAGTACCACCTTACGGCAAAGCCGACCGCGACCGGCAATCCCGCGGCAACACTTACCGCAGTGATGTCGGGCCAAGTCGATGTCGGCTGGGCGGCGCCGCCCTTCGGAATGAAGGAGCTCGAGGAAGGAAAGATCAACATTGTCGCGAAAGCTAACGACGCCAAGATCGTCGCCGATCAGACCATTCGTGTTCTCATTACCAATGTCGACACGCTGCAGAAACGTAAGGACGTGCTGAAACGGTTCATGCAGGCATATCGAGAAACGCTCGACTACATGTATACGAGTGATCAGGCGGTCAAGGACTACGCCGAATTTGCGCGCATCCCCGAAGCCACCGCAAGACGTATTCGCGATGAATTATTCCCGAAATCGATCCTTTGGCCCGACGAGATCAAGGGCCTCGACACCTTGGTCCCCGAGGCGGTGGCGTTGAAATACACAGCCGAACCGCTGTCGAAACAGCAGCTCGCCGAGTTGATTCAGGTCTCGGCGGTGAAGTAATTCGCCCAACCCAGCGAGGATAATGCGGTGCGGCCCGTATTGCTCTGTTACGGGCCGGCCTGCTGCGGAGCGCACCGATCATGACGCCTCATCAAGCGCCGAGCGTCAGCCTTCCGCCAACGCCGATTTTGCCGAGCCGTCGTGATCTCTATTACGGCGGCGCGTGGCGCAAGCCGAAAGCCGGGCGCTACGGCGAAACGTTCGACCCCGCCACCGGGCGCTCACTCGGCCCGGTCGCCGAGGGCGACGCCGAAGACGTCGATGCAGCCGTCGCCGCCGCCGCAGCGGGATTTCGCGAATGGCGACGGGCGCCGCCATTGGAGCGCGCCGCGACGCTCCGCCGGATCGCCGCGATCGTGCGCGATCATGCCGGCGAACTAGCGATGCTCGACGCCCTCGATTGCGGCAACCCGGTGCGCGAGATGACCCGCGACGCGCTCGTGGCGGCGGCGCAACTCGATTTCTTCGCCGGGCTCGTCACCGAGATGAAGGGCGCCTCGGTCCCCATGGGTCCCGACGCGGTCGATTTTTCGGTGCGGCAGCCGCTCGGAGTGATCGCGCGCATCCTCCCCTTCAACCATCCGCTCATGTTTTGCGCCGGCAAGGCCGCCGCCCCGCTTGCCGCCGGCAATAGCGTCATCATCAAGCCGCCGGAACAGGCGCCCCTGTCCGCGCTGAGGCTGGCGGAACTGATCGGCGATCTCTTGCCGGCGGGCGTGTTCAACGTATTGCCCGGTGGGCGGGCGGTTGGCGCCGCGCTCGCCGGCCACCCGGGCGTAGCCAAGGTGGCGTTGATCGGCAGCGTTCCGACCGGGCGTGCGGTAATGCGGGCGGCGGCCGACACGATCAAGCCGGTGACGCTCGAACTCGGCGGCAAGAATGCGCTGATCGCCTATCCGGACGCCGATCCCGACGAGGTCGCGCGCGCGGTGATCGGCGGCATGAATTTCACCTGGTGCGGCCAGTCCTGCGGCTCGACCAGCCGCGCGTTTCTACACGCCGATATCCATGACAAGGTGATCGACAAGGTTCGCAGCGAGATCGGCCGGTTCAAGCCCGGCATTCCCACCGACCCGGCGACCACGATGGGCGCCATCATCTCCAAGGCGCAGTTCGACCGGGTGATGGACCATATCGAGACGGCGAAACGCGAGGGCGCCCGCCTGCTGACCGGCGGCGGGCCGCCCGCGGACCCGGCCCTTGCCGGCGGCCTGTTTATCGAGCCGACCGTGTTCGCGGACGTAACCTCCGCCATGCGCATCGCCCGCGAGGAGATTTTCGGCCCGGTGCTCGCCGTCCTCGTCTGGCGCGACGAGGATAAAATGCTCGCCGAGGTGAACGCGGTCCCCTACGGCCTCACCTGCTCCGTCTGGACCAACGACCTGTCGACGGCGCACCGCACCGCGCTTGCGGTCGACGTCGGCTATGTTTGGATCAATGACGTATCGCAGCATTTCCTCGGCGCGCCGTTCGGCGGCGTCAAGCAGTCGGGCATCGGTCGCGAGGAATGTCTGGAGGAATTGCTGAGTTTCACGCAGGAAAAGAACATCCACATCAAGCTGCGACAGCCGGCCGGCGCTTGATCTCTCGCCCGCGGCGGGCGACCCTGTTCGCGGGGCGGTCGTCGACAGGAGCACGCCATCAATCTCCGCCAGTTGCGTTATTTCGTGAAGGTCGTCGAGGTGGGCAACATGACGCGGGCGGCCGATCAGCTGCGGGTCGCGCAACCGGCGCTCGGCCTGCAGATCCGGCAGCTCGAGGACGATCTTGGCGTAGCGCTGTTGGTGCGTCATTCCCGCGGCGTCGTCCCAACCGAGGCGGGCCGGTTGCTATACGACCGCGCGGTCGCGATTCTTGCGCAACTGGCCGAGGCGCGTGGCGAGGTCGCAGCCCTCGGCCGCGGCAGCCGCGAAACGGTGACGCTCGGCCTTTCCCCCAGCCTGATGCTGCTGGTCGGATCGGACCTGATGGTCAATGCGCGCCGCGTCATCCCCGACGTGTTCTTGAGCCTCGTCGAAGAATTGAGCTTTGTGCTTGTCGAGGCGCTTGAACGCGGCGAGCTGGACGTGGCGCTTGCCTATGAAGTGCCCGACCGGCCGGGCCTTCAGCGCGTGGCATTGATCGAGGAGGAACTCGTCCTCGTCGCCCCGCCCGGCGGAATCATGCCGGCCGATCCGATCTCCCTGTCGGAGGCGCTCGACAGCGATCTCGTGATGGCGGGCGAGCGGGACAGCGTGCGTCAGCTCATGCACGCCGCGGCCGACGCCCAGGGCATCGAGGTACGCGTGGCTTACGAGGCGCGGTCGGTGCCGGCGATGAAGAACCTGGTGCGGCGCGGCGTCGCCGCGAGCATCATGCCCTACGGCTCCGCGATCGAGGAGCTGCGATCGGGCCTGGTCGTCACCCGCCGGATCGACCCGCCCATCCGGCGCACGCTCTATCTCGCCAAGCCGGCGAAGCGTGCGCCGCTGCGCAACGAGGCCGAGGTCGACGCCTTCCTCCGCAGCACCGCGAAGCGAGTTCTCGAAGCACTGGGGCCGCTCGCCCGGCCGCTGTAGGCCCCGCACCCTCAATGTCCCTCAGATTTTGAACGCCTCGCGCGTCGCCGGATGAAACAGCTCCTCGACGGCAAGCAAGCGTGGCGACAGTCCCTGAGCGTGGTGATGCCGCAGGAAAGTCTCGAGCGTCTTGCGGTTGCCTTCGATGCCATAGGACCAGAAATCCCAGCCCATCAGGACGCGGGTCGCCCGGAGTTGCTCTTCGACAAAGGGCAACGTCACCTTGGTGGCCGACGTATCGGTGAGCTTTTCCAGCGCCACCGCTTTCGCGCGCTCGAAGGCCTTGAGTACCGCCCGGGGTAGCCAGGGATGCCGCGCGGCGATCTCGCGGCGCACGCCGAGAACGTGCATGATCGGGAAGATGCCCGTGCGCTTGAAGTAATCCTTGGCCGCGCCCGTCGGGTCGGGGAACAGCCAGCCAATGTTGGAAGCAAAGTGAACAAACGCGGATGGCGCGCGCGGCGCGATGATGCCGTCGATGGTTCCGGCCGCGAGCATCGCCGAAAGCGATTGCCCCGGAGGCGCTTCCTCGATCCGCACATCGGGCGGCGGCGCGATCGCGATCTTCTCGGGGCGGCCCGGCTCCTCGATGCCGCCCCGCACCCAAATGATGTCCTTCGGCTCGACGCCGTAATCGTCCGAGAGGATCGCCCGCGCCCACAAGCAGGCGGTGAGTTGATACTCCGGCGATCCGATCCGCCGCCCCTTCAGGTCGGCGGGCGCAGTGATCCCCCGGTCGGTGCGGATCACGATCGCGGTGTGCCGGAACGCGCGCGAGAGGAACACCGGCACGCCGACATAGGGGCAGTCGCCACGGGCGGTCTTCAGCGTGAAGCTCGATAGCGACAACTCGCAGATGTCGAACTCGGCGTGCCGGAACGCGCGGAAAAATATCTCCTCCGGCGGCAGCGTCATGAACACCGGATCGACGCCATCGATCCGGACATCGCCGTCGATGAGCGGACGCGTGCGATCGTAGTCGCCGACCGCGACCGACAGATTCAATCGAGTCATCGGGCATATGCCAGAGCGGAGGCAAGTCCTTGAATACGAAGTGCTACGGCAAAGGTCCAAGACCAAGTCGGATGCGCTGCCATATCAAAACGTGCGGTCGTGACCGCGAGTATCGCCCCCAAGCGCGCAGCCACATATGGCGGAAACGGATGCCCTGATCATTCGTTCTTGCCCAACGCCGTGCGCCGACGCATCTTGAAGGTCCCGGCCGGCCCTAGCGCCGCTGTCTTATCGCTCGCCGCAACCCATGGATTGCCTGTGAAAGTCGCCGTCGCAGAACCCCTTGGTCTCGACCACTTGACGATTGTCGACCGTCCGGAGCCGCGTCCGGGCGCGGGCGAAGTGCTGGTGCGGCTGCGGGCCGCCTCGCTCAACTATCGCGACCTGATCGCCATCGACGGCGGTTACGGCTCGCAGCAAAAGCGAGGCGACCTCGTGCCCCTCTCCGATGGGGCGGGCGAGATCGCCGACGTTGGAGCAGGCGTCACGCGTTGGTGCGTGGGCGACCGGGTGGTCGGTTGCTTTTTCGCCCGCTGGGACAGCGGTCCGCCCAACGAACAACGGCTCGCCGCAACGCTCGGCGGGTCGATCGACGGGGTGGCCTGCGAATACCGCGTGTTTGGCGAGAACGCGATCCTGCCCATCCCGGCGCACCTCGATTTCGTGCAGGCCGCAACGCTGCCCTGCGCCGCACTCACCGCCTGGGTCGCGGTCATCGAGCAGAATGCGATCGGCCCGAGCAACAGCGTGCTCACCCAGGGGACAGGCGGCGTTGCCTTGTTCGCGGTCCAGTTCGCGACGACGGCGGGCGCTGCCGTGATCGCGACCTCCTCCACGGCGGATAAGCTCGAACGGCTGCGCGGGCTCGGGGCGCGGCATCTGATCAACTACCGGGATGATCCGAACTGGGGACAGACGGCCTACAAGCTCGCCGGCGAGGGCGTCGATCTCGTTGTCGACACCGGGGGCGCGCAGACCTTGTCGCAGTCCTTTCGCGCCGTGCGGGTCGGCGGATCGGTGAGCGTGATCGGCGTCGTCAGCGGCGCGAAGCACGCCCTGCATGTCCCGATCCTGATCGCAAAATATATCCGCCTGCAGCCGGTTATCGTCGGCAATCGCGACCAGTTCGCCGCGATGCTGCGGGCGATCGATCGTCACGGCCTGCGCCCGGTGATCGACCGGGTCTTTCCGTTCGCCGACCTCCGCGCGGCGCTCGACTATCTCAAGAGCGGCCGGCACGTCGGCAAAGTGTGCATCGAAATTTGATCGATTGCGCCGGCGCGGCTTCTACAGCCGTTCCAGAAACGGCACGACCTCGCTGCCCAGAATAATATAGATGCAGCCACCGACGATTGCGAAGTTCTTGAAGAAATCCCAGATGTGGGGATAGCCCTCGCTGTCGGACGACCAGAACCGCGGATAGACCCAAAAGTTGTGATACAGGACGCCTGTGATCGCGCAGTAGCCCGCGAGAACCAAGGCCGCCCATCCCGCGTACCAGTTGAAGACGATGCAGATCGGCGTGACAAACTCGACGATCTGCGCAAGCCCGAGCAACACGGCGCCGCCCGGAAGAAAGCCGGAGTTCGCCTGCTTCAGCGCGGCTTTCCGATTGATGAACTTATCAAGGCCGCTGAAAGGAAAAATCAGAACAATCAGGATTTTTGCGATTACCGGCGCTGCATCATTGATGAGCCATTCCATTATTCGCACCTTGGGTCTTTGCGATCACCGTAGCGCAAAGCAGTGCCGTCCTCGACTGACCCAGCGGCACGCGAGGACGCACGGCCATTCGCCGCGTCTTCCGCGCGACATTAGTTGATAACGGCATCGACCACAAACGGGCGGCGGAAGAACGCAGCGATCGAATCGTCGTATGACGGCGCCGGCCGGCGGCATTCAAATATCGATTTCCGCCCAAATAGCGGCGTGATCGGATGCCGCTTCACTCGCTTTGGTGATTTCCGGGTAATGGGGAAACAGCGTGCCGTTCTTGCCGCCCCACACGCCCATGCGGAAAATGCCGCCGGCTTTGGTCCGTGCAAAAAGTTCGGGCGAGAGCAGAATGTAGTCGATCTTGTTTGACGCCGTGCCGTTGCCGAAGGTCCCAGGGCGTCCGCCATCGTCGAAATTCGGATGCGCGCTGATGTCCTTGAGCATCGCGTCCTGCGTTAAGGCGGCGAGAGGCGCGCTCGCCGGGGTATCGTTCAGATCGCCAATGATCGCGACGAACTTATGCTTGCCTATCAGTTCATCGTAAATCTCTTTGACGCGGCGCGCCTGCCGTTGGCGGCGCGCATCCGACGCAGCCTTCGACCCAAATCCCTTGCTCTTGAGGTGATTGACGAGAACGAATAGCGGATTGCCTTTCGCCGTCCTGATCTCGAATTGAGGGCAGTCGCGGCTGAATATGCGACTCCCTCCATTCGTATCGTCGACGTGGCTGGCAATCGACCCGATCGGATAGTCCTCCCGCGTCATGATCGCGACGTCGATGCCGCGATCATCGTTTCCATCGATGAGCATCACATGATCATAGGGCGCGCCTCCGACCGCCTTGATCACATTGTCGGAAAAGCGCACCAGCGACGGTCGGTTTTCCACTTCGATCACCCCGAGAACGTCCGCATCGATATCGCGAATGACCAGAGCCGTGTTTCGCGCCGCCGTCTCGTTGACCTCCTCGTACTCGAGGTCGACCCAGCCGATCCAATCCTTGCGCCCATTCGCAACGATTTCGATGGGGCGATTCTTCGGCCGCTTGACGAGGTGGCCACGGTTCTGCCTGAGGATGACGAAGGGGCCATCATCCTTCTTGTCGATCTTCAGCTTCTTCATCAGATCGACGATCTTCTTCTTGTCCGCGCTGGTGTATTTCGCCTTGCCGAGGACGCGGTTCAACTCCGCCTGCAATTGCAGAATGTCGCGTCCCTCCTCCCAGGTCGCGAGGTTGAGGGCCTTGGCGCGCTGGAAGAGGTTTTCGACGTTGTAAGATGCGAGTTTCATCTGCTCCTCGAAGTTTTCAGAGGCAAAGCCGCTGAACGCTTGGCCCTGCCGCTGTCGGCCGCCAAGCCGGCCTTTCTCAGTCGGCGGACCGATCGCCGACAGCTACGCGCCCGTCCGGCTCGTTGCGTCCGGCATCCGCCGGCACGATGTTCATCGGGGCGCCGGCCTCGCCAACCGTCTGCATCTCCACGGCGTCCGACCGGGCTTTGGTCGCATCGCTCTGCGGCGCCAGCAGAACGAGCACCCCGAGCGCTCCGATAAAGGCTACGACGATGGCCGGCCAGGTTGGGCGAGTCAGCATTCAGTTCTCCCGGTTTGATGAGGCCGATTCAATCTCGAATGAGACCGGCCAATTTCGCGAACTGAAGGCACGTTACGCGCGTTGCGGCGCCGTGCCTGTGAACGAATTCACATGCCGCGAGGCAAACCTACCAAAGAGTGCTTTGCCCTGAGCTGGGCGCGACCCCGCGGTTCTCCCGATGCCTAGAACGTCACCACGCTGCGGATCGATTTGCCCGCATGCATCAGGTCGAACGCCTTGTTGATGTCGGCGAGCGGCATGACGTGGGTGATCATCGGGTCGATCTTGATCTTTCCTTCCATGTACCAATCGACGATCTTCGGCACGTCGGTGCGCCCGCGCGCGCCGCCGAAGGCGGAGCCGCGCCACACCCGCCCGGTCACGAGCTGGAACGGGCGGGTGCGGATCTCCGCGCCGGCCGGCGCCACCCCGATGATGACGCTCTCGCCCCAGCCCTTGTGGCAGCACTCAAGCGCCGCTCGCATGAGATCGACATTGCCGATGCATTCGAAGCTGTAATCGGCGCCGCCTTTGGTCAGTTCGACGAGATAGGCGACGAGGTCGCCCGCCACCTCCTTCGGATCGACGAAGTGCGTCATGCCGAAGCGCTCGCCCCAGGCCTTCTTCTCCGGATTGACGTCGACCCCGATGATCATGTCGGCGCCGGCCAGCCGCAGGCCCTGAATCACATTGAGGCCGATGCCGCCGAGCCCGAACACGACGCAGTTGGCGCCCGGCGTCACCTTTGCGGTGTTGATCACCGCGCCGATGCCGGTCGTTACCCCGCAGCCGATGTAACAGACCTTGTCGAACGGGGCGTCCTCGCGGATTTTCGCCACCGCGATTTCCGGCAGCACGGTGAAATTGGCGAACGTCGAGGTGCCCATATAGTGGTGCAGCTTGCGGCCTTCGATGGAAAAGCGGGAGGTGCCGTCGGGCATCACGCCGGCTCCCTGGGTTGCGCGAATTTTTTGGCAGAGATTGGTCTTGCGCGAGAGGCAGTATTCGCATTCGCGGCATTCCGGCGTGTAGAGCGGAATGACGTGGTCGCCCGGCCGCACCGAGGTGACCCCCTCCCCGACCTCGACCACGACGCCCGCGCCCTCATGCCCGAGGATCGCCGGAAACAGCCCTTCCGGGTCCTTGCCCGAGAGCGTGTATTCGTCGGTGTGGCAGATTCCGGTCGCCTTGATCTCGACCATGACCTCGCCCTGGCGCGGGCCATCGAGCCTGACCGTCGTCACCTCGAGCGCCTTGCCCGCCTCGAACGCCACCGCCGCGCGCACATCCATGGTCACCCTCCCAGGTCGAAGGCTTATCGCGGGGCACCCCGCTACGGCGGCACTATGAGGGTTGACGCAGCCGAGGAAAAGGCGCGATCAAGACTGCGCCCAGCGCAGGCGCTCGTAGCTCAGCCGGATAGAGCACCAGACTTCGAATCTGGGGGTCGGGAGTTCGAATCTCTCCGAGCGCGCCACTTCGGTACGGGGGTTCAGGGTCTATGTCGCCGGCCAGAAGCGACGCGTCACGGAGCAGATCAAGCGCGAGTTCAAGCGGCGTTCAGCCATCGAACCGGTGATCGGCCATCTCAAGGACGACCATCGCATGCGCCGCAACCACCTCGCCCACCAAAGCGGCGACGCCATCAACGCCGTCCTCGCCGCCGCCGGCTACAACTTCCGCCGCCTCATCCGCTGGCTCAGCCTTCTGCTGCTCCGTTTCTTGTTCGCTCTCAGTTCGCCGGCCGACCTCCCTCAGATCGACCCGACTTGAAAACCACGTTCTTCACGGACGACGAACGAGCGGCAGGTGTCAGAATCATAGGGGAATGACGAACGAGTCTTGCCCATCTTCATCGACCGTCGCGCTCGGCTTCCGGCATAAATCGGCGCGCGGATAACCGCTTCGCGGAGCCCGCCAACCGGAATGTGTGAGCCTGCACAACGGGCAAGCCGTAGCCGGCGAGGAAATCGCCTCCGCTTACCACAACCCTCGATAGGAAAAACTCGCGATGTCGAACAAAAAACTTAGCGCCATCGCAACATTGAAAAATTTACCAAAGACAAAGATAGTACTGAGAGGGCGAGTTGATGCATTTGAGCAGACGCCGAATATTCAAGTAATTGTGTTCGGTGCTAAGAATCGACTCCGTCGACGGACGGCGAAAGGCACGAAGGCCCCGTGTC
>JBAPYK010000357.1:0-3371 GCA_049284695.1 Rhodoplanes sp.
TGTCGGTCTCGGACGCTCTCGAAGCGATCCGCTTCGCCGAAGTGGTCGTGCTGCTGATGGATGCGACCGCTCCCTTCGAGGAACAGGATTTGCGCATCGCCGATCTGGTCGAGCGCGAGGGCAGGGCGCTCGTCATCGGCGTCAACAAATGGGACTTGACCGCGGGCGCTCCCGGCGCGATCGCGCGGCTGCGCGCGGAGACCGACCATTGGCTTCCCCAGCTCAAAGGCATGCCCGTTGTCGCCGTGTCCGGCCTGACCGGGTTCGGCCTCGACCGGCTCATGCGCGCGGTCGTCGATATCCACTCGATCTGGAACCGGCGCATCGCCACCAACCCGCTCAACCGCTGGCTTACAGGGGCGATCGCCGCGCATCCGCCGCCCGCGGTCGCCGGCCGCCGCCTCAAGCTCAACTACATCACCCAGCCGAAAGCGCGGCCGCCGAGCTTCGTCCTGTTCTGCACCCGCGCCGATGCGGTGCCTGACGCCTACCGGCGCTATCTCGTCAACGGATTGCGCGAGGCGTTCGACCTGCCCGGCACGCCCATCCGCCTGACCTTGCGCGAAAAGGCGAACCCGTACGCGAGGCGCGCGCGAGCGGGTCGGCCTTGAATTGATATCAATTAGTGATACTATGAAACTAAGCAGGCAACACCGCGCGACGCTGGAGTCGATATTTGCCGACCCGGTAAGGGCAAGCATTGCGTGGATAGATATCGAAGCCTGCTTCGCGCTTGCGGGGCGGAAATCAGTGCTGGAAGCGGCTCGCGCGTCCGCGTTGCATTGAGAGGAAGGCGCGCCGTTTTTCACCGGCCGCATCCGCGAAAGGAAACCGATAAGGGCGCGGTTAAATCGATCCGCCGCTTCCTTATTGAAGTGGAAATCATGCCGTGACGGTTATGACATACAAGAACTACGAGGCGGTCGTCGAGTATGACGACGATGCTGAGATTTTTCACGGTGAGGTCGTCAATCTTCGCGATGTGATTACGTTTCAAGGCAAGTCAGTTGCGGAGCTGAAAAAAGCCTTTGCCGCATCCGTGGAAGACTATCTCGCCTTCTGCAAGGAGCGGGGCGAAGAACCCGAAAAGCCATTCTCTGGCCAATTCATGGTGCGTGCCGAGCCCGCGCTGCACAAGTCCATTGCGCTTGCGGCGAAGCGGACTGGCGTAAGCCTCAACAAGTGGGTTACGTCTGCTTTGGAGAGGGCCGTAAAGCGGTGATGAAGGCACTTATGGCCCTATGCAGGCGCGCGGAAATCCAGGAATCGCGCACTCGAAATATCGTACAGCCGCCCCGTCTCCTCGAATGAAGGCAGGCACAACCGCACGATGGCGTCGGCTACGCGATCGGGCGTCGGCAGCGTCATCGGGTCTTCGCCGGGCATGAACTGAGCACGCATGCGCGTGCGCGTCGCGCCCGGATTGATCAGGTTGACGCGGACGCGCGTCGTGACGGTTTCCGCGGCATAGGTGCGCGCCAGCATTTCGAGCGCGGCCTTGGAGATCGAATAGGGGCCGACATAGGCGCGCGCGTTGTGGGCCGCGCCGGAACTCAAAAACACGACGCGGCCGGCCGGCGCGATGCGCAACAGCGGGTCCATGCAGCGGATGAGCTGGAGATTCGCGGTGACATTGATGCGCATCACCTGCTCGAACTCTTTCGGATCGACATGGCCGAGCGGGGAGACCGGCCCGAGCAGGCCGGCATTGCCGATGAGAATGTCGAGGCGCTGGTAACGCTCGTTGAGGGCGAGCGCGAGTCGGGCAATGCCTTCGAAATCGTCGAGATCAAGCGGCACCAGCGTGGCGGCGCCGCCTTCGGCGCGAACCGCGTCGTCAAGCTCCTCGAGCCCGCCCACGGTGCGCGCGACCGCGACGATATGCGCGCCGGCGCGCGTCAGCGCGAGCGCAGTCGTGTAGCCGATCCCGCGCGAAGCGCCGGTCACGAGCGCGATGCGATCGGCAAGCGGTTTCTCAGCCATGTTTGGCGCGTCTCTTGTTTAAGGGAAGGAGATTCGGATCGAGCTTGTGTACTCCGAGCACGGGCTTTGCGTCATCCCGCGTTCGGGCTTCGAATCGTTACATCAATTTTGCGCGGACGGCTCGCGCCACCACACTTCCGGCAGGTAGCCGTAGAGCGAGGTTGCCGTCGGATGACGGATTGATCGCCAACGCGCCACCCACTGGGCGGGCAGATGGTAGAGTGGGACCACGTGTTGGCCGGAGAGGAGGACACGGTCGAGCGCGCGCACGGCGGCGACGAAATCGGCGCGCTGCTCCGCCTTCAGCATCGCGGCGATCATTGTGTCCACCGCGGCCGAGCGCACGCCCATATAGTTGCGGCTGCCCTGCTCGTCGGCGGAAGCCGAGCCCCAGTAGAACGCCTGCTCATTGCCCGGCGAGAGCGATTCGTCCCAGCGATACTGCATCATGTCGAAGTCGAAACCGATGCGTCGCTGTTCGTATTGCACGGCGTCGACGACGCGGATCGAAGGCTCGATCCCGGCGCGGCGCAGGCTGCGGGCATAGGCGAGCGCGATCCGCTCCTGGTCTTTCGTGGTCACCATGATTTCAAAGGTGAGGGGCTTCCCGGTCTTGCGCTCCTTGAGCACGGTGCCGACGAGGTCGTAGCCGGCGTCCGCAAGCAGCGCGAGGGCGGCCTTCAGGCGGTTGCGATCGCGGCCCGAACCGTCCGAGATGGGCGGCGACCAGGTTCCTTCCATCACGTCCGGACGCACCGCGTCGGGAAACGGCGCAAGCAGCGCGCGCTCCCGCGCGTCCGCCGGGCGGCCGCGGCTCGACAGCTCGCTTCCTTCGAAATAGCTGCCGGTGCGCTGATAGCGCCCGTAGAAAAGGTTGCGATTGATCCATTCAAAATCGAGAAGGCTGGCGATCGCCTCGCGCACGCGGATGTCGGCGAAGACCGGCCGCCGCGTATTGAACACGAAAGCCAACATGCCTTGCGGCAGGCCTGTTGGGAGTTCTTCTTTGATCACGCGGCCGTCGCGCGCGGCCGGAAAGTCGTAGGCGGTTTCCCAGCGGCTGGGATCGGTCTCGACATTGATGTCGAACAGGCCTTTGCGGAATGCTTCGAAATGCGCGTTGGCGTCGCGATAATAGTCGAAGCGCACCGTGTCGAAGTTCCAGAACCCGCGGTTCACCGGCAGGTCGCGTCCCCAGTAATTGGGATTGCGCTCGAGCGTGACGCTTTTGCCGACATCGACCGCAGTGACGACATAGGGGCCGCTGCCGACGATCGGCGTGAGCGAAGTCTCCTCGAATTTGTCCGGGTCGGTCGCGTGGCGGGACACGATCGGCATCAGGCCGAGAATGAGCGGCAATTCGCGATCCTCGGCGCCGGAAAGATCGA
>JBAPYK010000358.1:0-1846 GCA_049284695.1 Rhodoplanes sp.
CAACATTGTCTTTGTGATCAGTGACCAGCGAAGCCACCGGCTGTTCGCAGGGGGCGATTATGCTCTGCCGGCGTTCGACGCGATCGCCCGTCGCGGAGTGTCGTTCAACAACCACTACATCGCCTCCGCGATGTGCTCGCCGTCGCGCGCGTCGTTTCTCACCGGCCAACCGCCCCAGGTCCATCATGTCTTCGATCAGATGGAGTATTCCTATACGCCGACCCTCGACCCGAGCCTGCCCAACATGGGCTCCGTCCTGAAGGGCCTCGGCTACAAGACCGCCTACTTCGGCAAGTTCGAAATGGACAAGGCGATCCTCGAACCCAAGCCGACAGTCAACTATAGCGAGGCGGTCCGGCCTTACGGATTTGACGTATTCAGCGCGGCTGGAGACATCGGCAGCGGCCCGCAGAGCGGATTCGACAACGACCTGTTCATCGCGGGCGAGAGCGTCCGCTGGCTGCGCAAAAACGCCGATGATGCGCGCCGAGGCGGCAAGCCCTTCTTCATGGTCGCGAGTTTCCTCAACCCTCATGACATCATGTACGGAAACGCCAGCATCCCCGGCCAGCCCGTGGTCGAGAAGGCGGTGTCACCGAAGGCGCTGCCGCCGCTGCCCGCAAACTCGATTTACGAAAAAAAGTGGTCTTTTGCGCTTCCGACCAGCCTGCAGGAAAAGCTCACCGGCCCCGGCATGCCGAACGCGCTGTTGGAATACAAGAAGGGCTGGGACGGCTGGTCCGGCGTCATTCCGACGGATCGAAAAGACATGTGGAGCGTCTTCTACAACTACTACCTGAACGCCATCCGGGATGAAGACCGCGCGCTCCAGCAGATCGTGGATGTCATGAACGAGATGGATCTGTGGCGGGATACCGTCGTGATTTTCACGGCCGATCATGGCGAGATGGGCGGCGCACACGGCGGCCTGAAAGGCAAGGGCCCGTTCACCTACGAGGCCAATGCGCACGTGCCGTTGATCATTGCGCATCCCGCCGGCAAAGCCGGCGCGGCTACCGCCGCGCTCACCAGCCATCTCGACCTGCTTCCCACCTTCGTCGGTCTGACCGGGCTGCCGGACGCAAGCCGGCCGGCCGCAGTGAAGGCGCTGCCGGGCCACGACTTCTCGGCGCTGCTGGCCGAGCCGCAGAAAGCCGGCATGCACGCCGTGCGCCCCGCCGTTCTCTTCAATTACATGGGGGTGAGCACCGTTGACGCGAATTACCTGCGCGAAGCCGTGGCCGCCCCTTATCTGGGTCATCCTCGCCCACCATTGAGCCAGGCGAACCTGGACAAGCGCGGCCTTCCCTCATTCGTGTTCGACGGGCGGTACAAGTTCGGCCGATACTACGCGCCGATCGCGTTCAATACGCCGCAGACCTCGGAAGAGATCTTCAAGAACAACGACGTCCAGCTTTTTGATCTGGACCGCGATCCCGATGAAATTCACAACTTGGCCGTCGACCCGGAAAAGAACCGCGAGACGCTGCTGCGGATGAACCAGCTGCTGAATGAACTCATCGCCAAGGAAGTCGGCGTCAACGATGGTCGTTTTCTCGCGCCGTACATCAAGGCGAACTAGCCGCAACTATGCGGCGGCTTCGACATTTACGCGACTCCGCATCCGTGCGTTCGTAGCCGCGGATGGCGGCGAACCTCCCAAAACTGCATTCGGGCTCGCAAACATGAAAAGGTGCGTGAGGCTGAACGGATCAAATCATTCTGGGCTTGATTGACCAATGCGAGCGACGCGCGGCCCCCTCGTTCCCGGCGGTGGTGCTCCCAAAAAATTCCCGTGAGCCCCCATGTTTTAAAGCTTACCGAATACTTATCTATTGGCGAAGGC
>JBAPYK010000359.1:0-2157 GCA_049284695.1 Rhodoplanes sp.
ATGTCGCTTCGGTGGGGCTATCGGTGCCGGCAAGCAACGACAGCAAGCGCTCGAAGGTCGATGTCCTCCGCGAAGAGGGCGCGTTGAATCCGGCGCCCGAGAAGGTTCGCGACCCGAAGTTCCGGGAGGGCGACTTTTTCGATCCGCGCGACGCAGTGCAGGTCAAGTACGAAATGCTGCGCCGCGTCTCGGTCGAGAAGGCATCGGTGACCGATGCTTCCGACGAATACGGCGTGTCGCGGCCGACCTTCTATCAAGCCAAGGCGGACTTCGAGGAAGCGGGGATCGCGGGGTTGGCCGCCAAGAAGCGCGGCCCCAGCGGTCCGCACAAGATCCAGAGCGAGGTGTTGGCGTTTCTCACGGCGCGGCTCGTTCCGGGCGAACCGATCCGGGCGCGCGAGCTGGCGAAATTGGTACGGGAACGGTTCGGTCTCGACGTGCATCCACGGACGATCGAGCGCGCCGTCCGTGGAAAAAAAACTCCGCGGTAACGCCGAGGGCGGGCGAGGCGCTCTCGACGGCAGTATCAAGCGTCGTCGCTCAGTACGAGACCTTGCGCGCGGCTATGCTCGGCGAGGCCCTGCCTCCGGAGGGCCGCCGCGGACTGATGCTCTTTCTGCGTCGTGGCATGTCGGGTTGGGCACGCAGTCTGTCCGGCGCAAGCGTCCAGCGGGAACCGGCTGCAGCGCCGAGCTCCGATCCGAGAGGGCCCCGCGAGCGGAACGCCATCGTGTACGTGTTCGCGTCAATGGCAATGAAGGTCAACGACCGGAGAACGCCATGAGCGATTCCCTCAAAGTCCATCCTCATCACCTCGATCGCGGCGCCTACTTGTACGTCCGGCAAGTCGATGCGACAGGTCGTCGAAAATGTCGAGAGCACGAAACGGCAATATGCACTTCGCGGCCGCGCGATCGCTCTGGGCTGGCGGGACGAGCAGATCATCGTCATCGACAGCGATCAAGGCGAGTCCGGCGCGTCGGCGTCGTGGCGCGGCGGCTTTCAGCGCCTGGTGACCGATGTCGGCATGGGACACGCCGGCATCGTCATGGGTCTCGAGGTGTCGCGCCTGGCGCGGAACAATGCCGACTGGCATCGTTTGCTGGAGATTTGCGCCCTCGCCGACACGCTGATCCTCGACGAGGACGGCGTGTACGATCCTGCCAGCTTCAACGATCGGCTGTTGCTCGGTCTCAAAGGAACGATGAGCGAGGCCGAACTCCACGTCATCAAAGCTCGGTTGCGCGGCGGGATTCTGAACAAGGTACGACGCGGCGAGTACCGCTGCGTGCTCCCGACCGGTTTTGTCTATGACGACGCCGGCGAGGTGGCGCTCGACCCGGACTCGCAGATCAGGGAGACGATCGTTCACTTCTTCGAGACCTTCTCGCGGGTCGGGTCCGCATCGCAAACCGTCAAGGCGTTTCGAAAAGCGGGCCTTCTGTTCCCCTCTCGGCTCCGCAACAGTGCAACGACGATCTTCCGGCCGCTGACCATATCGACGGCGATCCGCACGTTGAACAACCCGCGCTACGCGGGCGCCTACGCTTATGGTCGCCGGCATTATCGGCGGTCCGCCGACGGAAAGAAGGTCCTACGGAAGCGCGAACTCAACGATTGGCTCGCCTGTATCCCGAATGCTCATCCCGGCTACATCACCTGGGAGCAATTCCAAGAGAATCTCAGTGTTCTCGAGTCCAATGGCCGCGGATACGAACTGGCGCGAGCGTCGCCACCGCGAGAGGGGACGGCGCTGCTGCAGGGGCGCGCAGTGTGTGGGCGATGCGGCCGACACCTCGCGGTCCGATATGCTGCGCGGCGCGGAAGGCTGGAGGCCTGGTACGTCTGCGATCGCGCCCACAATTATGTCGGTGAGCCACACTGCCAGTCGATCGCTGGCGTGCCCATCGATGAAGCGATCGGCGCACTGGTCGCCGAGAAAATGACGCCGGCCGCAATCGAGTTGGCTCTCGATATCCGACGGGAGATCGAGGCTCGGCACGAGGAGGCTGATCGGCTGCACCTCCGCGCCATCGAACGTGCGCAAATCGAAGCGGACCTCGCGCAGCGTCGCTATATGCTGGTCGATCCGAACAATCGTCTCGTCGCGGATACCCTCGAGGGAGAATGGAACGACAGGCTGCGCGCATTGGCCAA
>JBAPYK010000360.1:0-9086 GCA_049284695.1 Rhodoplanes sp.
GGTCGGTCACGATCGAATAGACGTTCAGCTCGATCGCGTCGGCCCCTGCCTCTTGCGTGAGCTTTGCGTATTCAATCCATCCCTCCCGGGTTTGACAATTCAGGCTCGCAATCACCGGGATGTCCACGCGTTGCTTGGCGTCGCGGATCAGGGCGAGGTAGCTATCCGATCCCGGCTTGTAGTTCTCAAGATTGGGAAAAAACCGAAGCGATTCGTAAAAACTCTCGGCGCCGCGGTGGAAATCGTCATTGACCCTCATTGTTTCATTGCCAAGCTGCTCTTCAAACAGCGACGGCAGGACCACCGCCGCGATTCCTTGGTCCTCGAGCCGCGCGATGTTCTGGGCAGAGTCGCAGAGGCGGGCTCCCGACGCCACCAGGGGCGCTTTCAGTGTCAGTCCCATGTACCGGGTTTTCAGGTCGCTCATCTGCGTTTCCTCCACTCAAAGCTCCGCCCCTCGCTGTTCGCGGCGCGAACGCGTCAAAGAGTTGGCGGACGTCAGATTGATCGTCCCCACCAAGGATGACCGGAGATCAAAGATCGCGCGGACACTAAACGCGACACTCCTTGGCTGCTCAATTATAAGCTTGCGCTATGGGCCTCAATCAGTAAATTTGAATTTACTGAATACGCGGTTCAGGGGCGCTTAATGCGCAACATTACCCTTAAGCATCTGCGGTTCGCGGCAAGCGCGGCGCGTCTTGGCAGTTTCGCAGCCGCCGCGGAAGCGAACAACGTGACACCCCCCGCGGTGACAATGCAAATCCGGCAGCTTGAAGAAGATATCGGCTTGCCGCTTTTCGATCGGACACCGCGCGGACTCGAGCCTACGCCGGCCGGACAAGAGGTTCTGCTTGCCGCGCAAAGAATCGAAAATGCAATTGAAGAATGCCGCGAGGCGCTACTGGCCTTCCAATCGCTCGACGCCGGGCGCGTGACCGTCGGGGTGGTGTCGACGGCGAAATATTTCGCCCCGCGCATGTTGGCCGCTTTTTCCCGTTTGCACCCGAAGATCGAAGTCAAATTGGTTGTGGGCAACCGCCAGCACATTATGGATCGGTTTGAGGCCGGGATATGCGACCTCTGCGTTATGGGGCGTCCCCCGCAAACCGCCGAAGTCGAAAGCCATTTACTCGGACCGCATCCCTATTTCTTCGTCGCGCCGCCGGATCATCCGCTTGCCGCTCGCGTCGACCTTCCGCCGAGCGCGCTTGCGGGCGAGATTTTCCTTGTGCGCGAACTTGGCTCGGGAACGCGGCATTTGATGGAAGCCTTTTTCTCAAGAGCCGGGATTGCGCCGGTAATCGGCATGGAAATCGGCTCGAACGAGACGATCAAAC
This sequence comes from Rhodoplanes sp., assembly GCA_049284695.1. Taxonomy (GTDB): domain Bacteria; phylum Pseudomonadota; class Alphaproteobacteria; order Rhizobiales; family Xanthobacteraceae; genus Rhodoplanes. The sequence goes on from JBAPYK010000360.1 coordinate 1,341, forward strand.
AAGCCGTGATGGCCGGTCTCGGGCTCACCTTTATCTCGGCCCACACCTGCGCCGCAGAAATACATGAGCGCCGCCTCGTTGCGCTCAATGTCATCGGGCTTCCGATGGTGCGCAACTGGTTCGTCGTTCGCCTTGCCGCAAAACGCCTCATGCCCGCAACGCGATCTTTACGGGACTTTCTGATTGCCGAAGGCACCTCGTTCCTCCCGAACCCGGCGAGCCCCTGAGTCGACAGGTTCGAGAGTTCGCCGATGAGCGGGGCATCGCGGGGCTGCAATCCGCACCCGCGCGGCGTTAACGCATCCGATCTCGAAGCCGTCTAATTATAGACAAAGGCCCGCTCGGCTCAGGCGTCACAATCTGAATCAATTCCGAGATCTGTTTTCTCGACAATCGCTTGCGAATGTAATCGAGGACGACCGCATCCTTAATGACCTCATTCAAACCGATAATCCTATCCGGCAATAGCATCTCCTTGGGAAAGAACTCGTCACGCATACGCTGAGTGATGCCTTCCGATACGTCGGAAATTTCGGAGAAGCGCTGGAGCGCAACAGGATTCGAATACATCCAATCGATGGTTTCGCGATAGGCCTGCAAGAAGCGAACCAAACTATCTTTGCGGTTCTGCAAAGTGTCCACATTCGTGATCATCACGCCAACGGTCTTGTTCCGGATCCGCGGCATGTCATCCGCACGCGCGACGACGCGAATGGCGCCCTGTTCGATTTTATCGACGCCGAACGGGGGAGCTGCCCAGCCAACATCAACCTCGTTGGCGCTCAGCCGCTCGAATGTTGCGGCCGGTGCTCCCGTCGCCACGAGTCTTACTTTCGGGCGGAGTTTCCTCATGAAATCGATTGCGTCATATTGGCTGGATGACCCGTTCCTCTCATAGGCAATGGTCTTGCCAGCGAAATCATTGACGGTCTGAATCGGCGAGGACTTCAGCACGTACCAATAATTGGGGCTGCCTGCCATGGTCGCGCCGATGATCCGGATCGGAGCCCCGAAGGCGTAGGCTTGTATCGCGGACATGGTTCCTACGGCCAAGCCGACGTCCGCCTTGCCCGATCTAACGTCACTTATGATTTCTTTGACGTCCTCATGATAGAGAAGGTCAAGCACGATGCCATGCTTCTTGAAGATGCCCGCCTGCTGACCAAGCTCCGGCGCCGCTGACTCCCAAACGCCGTGCTGAGCACCTGCGACTTTCAACGCATCCTCAGCCGATGCCTTCGGCATCGACGTCAGAGCCACCGCGGCGCTAAGGATGATGAAGCAAACAATATTCTTTATGCGGTTCATGCTCGGCTTCCTCCCACTTTACTGCTCCGAGACTGACCATTAAACACCGAACGACCTGTCTGAACTGCGGACTGCCCCACTATATTCTCATCGCCGGCACACGGCCAAGCGACCTTCGGAATTAGGTCACTTCGTGTCGGCAATAAATACACCGTCCCAGGTGGAGCTCGGAGGCTCATGCTCGAGCCACTTGATTCGATCTCTATAGGCGTCGATCAGGGGGGCTATGCCGAATCGCTCGCAATCGCCGCGTGATTCTTCGAGGATCTTGCAGGCGCCGCGCCAATCCTGCTTGCGATAGCAGACGAGAAATGCCGACCAATGCTCCTGCAAAGTCGCGAATGCGCTGGCCTTCGCGACATCATCGCGGCCGACCACCGTGTAGATGACTTCCGGCTCCGTCTTGCCCTTCACTTGAATGCGGTCGATCTCTAGCAAGGCGAACTGGCCCGAAACGGCTGCGGCGGTTCTCGATCCAATGATGATCGAGAGGCCATAACCCTTGGTCTGCCCCTCAAGCCGGGAAGCGAGGTTCACGCTGTCCCCCATCACCGTGTACTGAAACCGCAGATCGGAGCCCATATTGCCCACGGTGCAGTGTCCGGTATTAATCCCAATGCCGATCTTGATCGGAATGAAACGGGTCCCGGCGGCGGCGGCTTCGTGCTCGATCTCGTCATTCAACGCATCGACGCGGTCGAGCATGTCCAGCGCCGCATGGCAAGCGTCGGCTTCATGATCGGGATCATCGAGCGGCGCATTCCAAAACGCCATTACCGCGTCGCCGATATATTTGTCGATGGTGCCGTTGCGCGTGACGATCGCGTTGGTCACCGGCGTCAAGAAACGGTTCATCAACCGGGTAAGGCCCTGCGGATCGTCCTTGTAGGTTTCGGAAATCGTCGTGAAGCTGCGCACGTCGCTGAACAGAACCGTCATGACGCGGTCTTCGCCGCCGAGGACCAGTTGCTTGGGGGATTTCGCAAGCCGTTCCACCAGACTCGGCGACAGATAGTGGCTGAAAGCGGAGCGGATCCGCCGCCGGTCCAGCTGCTCGCGAAAATATCCGATCATGATCAGGCTCACTGAGACCGAGGCAATGACGGTCAGCGGAAACGTCGCATCGAAGAGCGTCTGGAAGCTGCTGAAGGCGAGCCAGGACCCGGCGACAAAAGCGGCTGCCGAACCAATGGCGATTACCAGCAGCGTAAGAGCGCTTGCGAATGGCGCTACAAGCGCGAGCAGGCTGCCGGCAGCGGTAGCGCCGAGCATCTCAATCGCGATGGCGTAGTTGGGCCTGGACAGGAGGGTGTCGGTCAATGCCGACGCCAGCAGTTGCGCATGTACCTCCACCCCCGGTATCGCCGCGCTCACTGGCGTGGTCTTGATGTCCGACAAGCCGATCGCCGATGCGCCTATCAGCGCAAGCTTGCCGTCGAACTGGTCGGGCGCCGCGTGTCCCTCCAAGACGTTCTTTGCGGAGACATAGGTCGCCTGGTTATGCGGGCCGAAATGCACCCAGACGCGGCCATTCTGGTCCGTCGGCAATTCCAGGCCCGCCACGGCGACGCTGCGAATTCCCGCTTCGTCGGTGCGGATCAGGATGGCGCCGGAGTCGGTGGCGACGCGGAGCATGTCGAGGGCGAGCGAGGGGACGATCTTGCCATCCGCCTTCATCACAATCGGGATGCGGCGGACGATGCCGTCACGCTCGGGACGAATGCTAAATAGCCCACGTCCCGCCGCCGCCTGCTCGAGCGCGGGGAGATTTCGCAATAGGTGCGGGAAGTCGATCAGGTATGGCTTGGGATCGGCCCCTATGGTCGCAACGCCCGTTTCGGGGCGCGGGCCCGGCGCATGCATTGCGATGGCGTGGGTGCCGGATTGTCCGAGCACAACCCTCCCCGCGCCGATCGCCTGCGCGAGGAGATCGTCATGGCCCGGCAGGTGGGCAAGGAGCTCGCGCATTCCCTGGTCGATGTTACGAAAATGCTTCACTGCTTCTCGGGGAGAAGCGCGATCTGGCTCAGGAAAAACGACGTCAAATCCGACGACGACCGCCTGCATTTCGAATATGCGCGTCAGCAAGTCGACGAGGACGGTGCGGGGCCAGGGCCATTGCCCGAGCGCGCTTATGCTGCTCTCGTCGATATCGACGATGACGACCGGATTGGCCGTAGCGGCGCGCGGCTTGATGTTCTGATAGAGGTCGAAGCCGCGCAGCCGCAACTCTTGCAATGGGTACGGATCCCAAATCCGGATCGGGATCAGCACCGCCAGAAGAACAAGGCCGAAAGTCCTGCGTGACGCGAGCGCTCGCGCCAGCCAGAGCAGCCCGCTCTTCATTGGATTAATCCAGGCCACACGGATTGGTGCCAATGCATGCCGGCCTTTCCTCGAAGCTATCCCTTTTCCCGGAACGTCCGCATCGCCAGTCTCACGGAGACATTTCATCCTGCCGAGGGCAGCGGAAATTCAGCTATCCATGCAAGAGAAAGTCCGTCTGTACTTTGTCGTGCTCAACGCCGGAGACCGTAGCGACACCCTCGCCGATCGGCCCGATCGTCTCGGGCGATGCGTTGGCTGCATGGGCAAACATGTCGGAAACGGTCTGCAACGCCGTCTGATCGGACTGCTCAACGATCTGCGCCGTTTCCGAACCACCTGTGCCGTTCTCACTGAATGCGGAATTGAACGCGAACGAATCGGATGCCTGGGTGTGGACTGGATCGGCGTTACTGGTCGCGAGCGTTCCGGCGCCAGTTCCAAAATCCGCGGGCGGATCGGCAATCAGCGTGCCGCCATTGCCGTCGCTCGTCAGGATAAAATTGGCGGTCGTGTACTCACCGTCCCCAAAGGTCAGACTATCGACCGCCGTCGTGACGCCATTGACCGTATCATAGATGGTAAGGGTGCCGCCGGTATTGGATCCAGTATCATCGTAATAGGTCCATGACGTCCCATCATCAAAGGTGATCCCCTTAAGATTGATTATGTCCGAATTTTCCGGGCCGGTGCCGGTAAAGCCAAAAATCTGTCCCGTGTAGGCTGTCGGATTGTCGAGCACCAGCGTGCCGAAATCATCCGCGCCCACGAAGGTGACGTTAATCGATGCGGCGGCCGCGAATTCGAGCGTTGCGTTCCCGGTGAGCAGCGCGCCGCCGGCGCCGCTGACTGAGCCGTTAACGGTGATATCTCCGCCATGCGCCCAGATCAGTCCCGTGTTCGCGATGTCGCTGTCGACGACCAGGCCGCCGCTCCCGGTCGCCTCGAGCGTGCCGGTGTTGATCACCGCATTCGATCCGGTATCGATGATCAGGGCGTGGGCGCCGGTCGCGACAATCGTTCCATTATTGACCAGCGTCATCTGCCAATCGCCAAGCTGGCCGGCGCCGGAGATCGTATTGTCCGCGTTGGTGAACGTCACGCCTGGAGCGGCACTTGCGATCACGTTCGCGTCGCTGTCGGACAGTACGAGCTGACCGCCGCCCTGAAGCGTGACGCCATGTTGAATGAGCTCCAGCGTCGTCGCGTGCCCCGTCGACTCAAGCGCGATGGTTCCCGTGTTATTGATGGCGCCGCTCAGCGGCAGCAGCGCGCCGTCGCCAATGGTCATCGCTCCGGCACTGTTCACGACCGGCGTCTGATCAAACACGAAGTTGCTTGCAGCGAGCGAATCCGCGGCCACGCCATCGAGCGTGATCGACTGCCCGTCGGCCAGCGTGATCACCGCATCGCCATTGGCATCCGCGGTCAAATGGCTTTTCACATCATCGAAGCTGGCGATTCCCGCATAGCCGATGAGATCGATCTGGTCGTGGCCCGCATCGAAGCTGTAGATGACGTCATAGCCGATCGGCTGTGCGAAGACGAACAGGTCCGGGCCGCTCGATCCGGTCAGGGTGTCGTCCCCCGACCACGCGAATATGGGAGACCCCGGCGCATAGGCCTCGACATTGTCGGCAATGATCTTGATGCCGGTCGTCCCGTCCGGATTGGTCCAGGTCTCGGTTACGTTGAGCACGGCCGCGCCAACGAAATCCGGAGATGTCGTGACCGTCAGCGACTCGACATCCGTCGTTTGGACCGTCCACGAGCCGTCATCGAGACGCGCGCCCTCGTTCAGCGTCCAGCTCGACGGCAGGCCGCTGACCGTCACAATGATGGGGGTGGCCTGATTTCCGGAGGGATCGCTGAGCGCCAGGTTGATCGGCTCTCCTGCAATGCCTGCCGGTTGTTGCGCGCTGGTGACAGTAATATTGAGCGAGCCGCCCGCCGTATCGCCGTCGTTGTCGACCAGCACATAGCTGATGATGTTTTCGCTGCCGGACTCGCCGGTAAGGTACGTCCAGGCGCCGGCGACGTTGGGGTCGGACTGGGCGAAGTAGAAGATGAAGGTGCCGCCGAGCAGCGTCGTCACCGTGAGGACCGGCGTATCCTGTGGTGGCTGCGGGTCGGAACTGGCTGAGATGTCATTGCCAACCGGATTGTAGGTATAAGTGACGTTGTTGATTGTGATCGATTGAATCCGGCCGCCATCCGCACCGAACGAGTCGGCGCCGGTGCTCGTGTTCGGATCGTTGAGCAGGATGTTGCCCGCGATCGCGTTCGGAATGTTGAGGGCGTCCTCCAGCTGGTTAAGTATTGAAGTTACGTCCGACGCCGTGACGATGGAAACGTTGTCCTCATCCCCGAGCGGCGGCACTACATCCGTGTTGGGATAGGCAATGGGCTCCAGATTAGCGACATTGACCCCGCTGCCGATGCCGATGGCGAAGACTTGGTCGATGTTCTGGTTGCTAATGTGGGCTTCCCAATCAGCAATCGACACTACGCCGTCCCCGGCCGGAGTGGGGGTGGTGCCCGTGATTCCCCCGCCCGAGGGCTCTCCGTCGGATATGAAGTAAACTAAGTTCTGGTCAGACGCGGCCAATGGGCGCGGGTCGCCGTAGTTGGCGATCGCCGTTTGGAGCGCGACGTCGTAGTTGGTGCCGCTGAGGCTGGCCCACTGGTTTTCGTCGTTGTGCCGAATATAGTCCAAGGCATCCGCCTTGGTCATCCACATGGTGTCCGGCCCGGTGTCCGGCGCGGTCGAGCCGAAACGGATGATCTGCACGTTCTGGATCTGATCGTTCGACAGGAGCAGTTGCTCCATCGAGTAGCGCGCCAAGCCTATACGATCGTCGCTGTAGCCGGGGACGTCAAAGCCAACGCTGCCGAGCGGGGCGAACATACTGCCGGAGCAGTCGACGATAAATTGAATATCGACGGTCTGCGGCGTCGGTTCCGCGACCTCGCGCGCATTGGGCGTGACTAAAGGGACGTCGTCGACCACCTTCACGATCAGCGTTTCGCTGGCACTCGAACCGTCGGTGTCAGTCAGTGCCACCGAGATATTGTCGAGCACAAAGTTCGCGCCGCCTTCCGGCGCGTGCGCCAGCGTGTTGTCGCTCAGGGTGTAGCTGTAGCTGACAACCCCGGTTCCGAGATCAACGTTTGTGATCGTCAGGGCGCCATAGGTCGTCGGGATCGCCGAGGGCAGGATGGTTACAGCCCCATCTGTCACTACCGGTATTCCGCCGATCGTCAGACCGTCAAAACCGTCCGGCGCGCTGACGTTGAACGTCCCCGTTTGCGTTAATGCCGCAGCGTTCGGGGAGGAACCATCCGTGAGATTGGCCTCGTAAACCGTCTTGTCGCCGCCCGTTGCACCAATGCCGGTGATCACAACCCCATCGTTCACGCCATCGATAGTTACGGTGAAGGCCTGCTCGGCCGAGAGCGAACCGTCCGACACCGTGATGGTGAAGTTTTCAATCGCGGTCGTTGCCGGCAGCGCCTTGATCGCCGCATCGTTGGGAACGAAGGAATAGTCCCCGGTTCCGCTATTTACGAAAAGCTTTCCATATGTGCCCGTCAGCGACACGTTGTATCCGCTGAGCGAGTTGTCCGCAGTCCCGCCGACAATCCCATACGTCAGGGTCTGGGCGGGACGGTCAACATCGGCTCCAATCAACGTGCCTGTCGCAGCGGTGAAGTGGTTGGACGTCGGCGTGTCGGTGTAGGTCGGCCCCGCCACCGGCTGAAGCGTCGGCGCATCGGCGACCGCGTTGACGGTGACGTTGATGGTGCCGACCGTCGAGGCGGTGTTGCCGCTACTGATCTCTTTCGAGGTTGCCGTCACGGTCAGGGCGAAGTCGGCATCGCTGTTGGCGGGCGGCGTGATGGTCAGCCCGGCGAGCTGATCCGGCGTCACCGTCCAGCTGCCGTTGCCATTGTCAGTCCCGTGAGACAGCGTCGCGCCGCTGGGCACGCCCGCAATGGTGATCGACAGGGTCTCGGAGCCGTCGGCGTCGGTGAGCGCCGACGTAATGCTGAGCGCAATCGGCGTGTCCTCGTTACCGGAGGCGTCGGAAACCGTCAGCGTCGGCGCATCGT
>JBAPYK010000361.1:0-3422 GCA_049284695.1 Rhodoplanes sp.
GCCAGGGGATGCCGGCATGCGTGGATTTCGCCACCGACCCCTGCACGTCGAATTGAAAGACCGATTTCGCGCGGCCCGTGCATTCCTCAGTCAACCGCCGCCAGCGGGAATTGCTCATGCGGGCCGCGCCCTACCGCGTGGCCTCCGCTGTGTCTTCTCACCAAAAATCCTGCCATGCGTGTTCACGCTCATTCTTCCGCGAAACCGTTTTAGCGTCCTGCCGATAAGGCCGCACCGAACAGGATTGCCAGCACCAGCAGCGACAATGCGGGAGTCGTGATGCCGGACGGAACGAAAGTCGTCGTCCAGGACGGGACCCCGCAAGGGGGCCCGCTGTCGCCATTGCTATTCAACATCGTCCTCGACGAACTGGATAGTGAACTGGCCGCAGCCTCCTACCGCACGAAACTGCACGACGGCAAGTTTCGAGGTGCCTTATTTTATTGATGTTCTCGCATGTTGCGATGACAGCAGCTACATTACGGGAACGGAATTGTTTCTTCCAATCTGAGGTCAAACGAGCTTCAGTCGGGCTCGCTTGCATGCCCGGCCCGTGGTCGAGCGGTCATCGCGACCATTGAGACCGTGATCAGTCTCTCGGCAATCACGTCCCTGCTGTCCCGCGCTGGTGGCGACATGGGTCATGCAGGTCACCACCATCAGGCCGGGTTCGATTCGACGGTTGGCGCTGGCGCAGCGCATCGCGCTCGCCGCGCTCGCCATCGACGGAATCGACCGAACGTGAGGCCGACCGCGCGGCGTCCCGAGACCAAAGCAGGGCGGCACGCCCCGCGCCAGCCAGGTTCAGGCCACCCGCGCCGACAGGAGGATCGCATCCCAAATGTTTGCTCATTGCGGACATCATCGGAGCAAGTTCAATGGATAATATCCCTCGCGTGATCATTTTGGGGGGCGAGAGATGGGCCAGCAACGTAAGGACCATCGCGAGCAGGAGCCGTGCCTGCCCCCTCCGACACGCGCGAACCGCATCGAACGCTGTGATGCGTCGATCAGGCCCGCGCCATTGCGCGCGCATGTCGGCGACCAGGATCCGCATCCGCGAGCTCAGACCCCAACCGCTCTGCTTATCCATCAGAGCAGCGAGGTATTGCTCAAGCTTGCGCTTGCCCTGCGGCACCACCAGGAGCGAGAGCACAAACGCTGCCGCAAGCGCGATCTGTCGGCCAGGCGGGTCTACTTGTGGGTCGAGCATTTATCTGGAAGCGCAGCGATCAAACTAACGGTTGATCACCACCCCCGCCAAAGTGGGGAATTTTGCGCGCCCCAAACTGGGGAGATTCCGCGGCCCGTTGACAGAAGCAGCTGATCGGCTTCACCGACCGCCGCGACGACTCGCCGGGGCAGATCACTCCACATCTCATCCATCGCGACGCGCATGTTCTCTGTTCCCGACCATAGCCTCGTGCTCTTGATCAACCCGGATATCGCGTCTGCCGCGGAATTGCCGGAGGCAATCAGAACTCGTCTCGAGACCAGCTGCGATCTTCTGCGACAGGCTCTCCGCGCCGCTGCGGTACCCGCACGCCTGCTCGGAGTGGCAGAGGACACCGACGCATCATTCGCCTCGATCGCAACCTGCGAGATCATTCTGAATGATCCCGTCAAAGTTTGGCGAGACGAGAAGATGATCGAACGGCTGGGGCCTCCGGAAACTCAGGTCGTGTACCTCGGAGGCGCTTGGCTTGAAGAAGAAGTCCTCATCGCGGCCTTGAGCGCCGTCCGCATCGGCTATGACACCCGAGTCTTCACTGATCTTTCCGTTCTGCGCTCCCTTCTCGATCGCACCCCGACGCTTGATCGTTTGATGCAGCACGGCGTCCTAACGACCACTGTCCGCCAGACCGTGATGGAATGGTCGCGCGCCGTTGCCGACGACGAACTGGCCGAGCGATTGCGTGCGATGCTCGAGAGATGAGCCGTGTTTTCCTTTCGCAAGGACAATCTCCAGGCTCTCGCCTTCCTATTTCATCATTCCGATGAGTGTTTTTCCGGCGCGTCTCGGCTTCAGCCAATTCGGCCTTTCTTCTCGCTTTTCAACGGAGCTCACTTTGCCGATTTCGATCTGTTCGGTTTGAAATCGCTCTGTGCAGTTGTGCGCATCGCGCATGCTGACGGAGAGTAAGAGTTCGCTGTCGGTCTTCGTGACGGATTGGGAGGAGCGGGAGAGGCCCGTTCCGGTCCGTCGCGGAGAAAACCCGATGGCCAACAAGCTTGCCGCGCCGGCGCGCGCTGACGTCTATTCCCGCATCACCGCTGAGATCGTCGCCGCCGTCGAAGCCGGGGCCGGCGCCTGGAAAATGCCGTGGCATCATGACGGCGCCGCGATCACGCGCCCGACCAACATCTCTGGCCGTCGCTATCGCGGCGTCAACGTCGTCGCTCTCTGGGTCGCCGCGCAGAGCGCGGGATACGGAACCGGTGTCTGGGGAACCTTTCGCCAGTTTCAGGCCATTGGGGCTCGCGTCCGCAAGGGCGAACGCGCCACGACCGTCGTTTTCTGGAAACAAGCGCCGTCACGCTGTCAGGAAGACCAAAGCGACGACAAAGATGCGAGGAAACCGCTGCTGTTCGCTCGCGCCTTCTCGGTCTTCAACTGCGCGCAGGTTGAGAGCTACGCGCCGCCTGCTGCGACAGCTGTCCCGCCCGGAGAACGCAACCCGGCTGCCGACGCGTTCGTAGCGGCCCTGAATATCCCGATCGCCTATGGGGCCTTCGACGCCCATTACCGCATCGATCTCGACCGTATCTTCATGCCGCCATTCGAGGCGTTCGACAACCCTGCAAGTTTCGTCGGCACACAGATTCATGAATGCGCGCATGCGACCGGCGCTGCGTCGCGGCTCAATCGCGATTTCGGAAAACGGTTTAGAAACGAAGCGCGCAGCATCGAAGAGATCACCGCCGAATTGACGGCGGGCTTCATCCTCGCCGATCTCGGCATCGCCCACCATCCCCGGCCCGACCACGCCGCCTACATCGCGTCGTGGCTGACGCTTCTGAAAACCAACCCACGCGCCATCTTCACCGCTGCATCGCAAGCGCAAGCCGCCGCCGACTGGATGCATTCTCAACAGCCGGACAGATCTTGCGCGGCGGAATAAGGCATGACGCCCGGATGGTTTGCTAGCCCGCGCCGAGATAGCGGCGGCGCTGTCGGAAGCTTCCGTGACCGGTTTGCCGGAACCGCTCAGAGAGGAAGAGGACGGAGGGGGTGGTCATGACGGGTTCAAGCAGGCCGAGAGAGGTTCTCGGCCGGCCCGTCGCGGAGACCGTTCATGCCGAAGTCCATTGCGAAGATCGCGCTCTCGCGCTCGCGCGACATTCCGTTCAACCGGCTGGTGCTGAGCCAGGCCAATGTCCGCCGCATCAAGGCGGGCGTCTCGATCGAGGAGCTGGCGGAA
>JBAPYK010000362.1:0-8054 GCA_049284695.1 Rhodoplanes sp.
TCAACCGCGTCGACCGCGACATGTCGCATCCGAACTCGCAGCCGCGCGACGCCGCGACGCTGATCGTGATCGATCGTTCGGCCGACGCTCCGAAGGTGCTGCTCGGACTGCGGCACCAGCGGCATAAATTCCTGCCGGGAAAATTCGTATTTCCCGGCGGACGGGTCGAGGTCTCCGACCGCAGCGTCGCCACCGCGACCGAGCTCGACGCCCGGGTCACTGCTCGGCTGATGATGCGCATGCGGCGGCCGAGCCCTGCCAAGTCGCGCGCTTTCGCGATCGCCGCGATCCGCGAGACGTTCGAGGAAACAGGGCTAATTCTCGGCGCCGGCGGGGGCATCGACGCCGGCGGACACGATGGTTCCCCGGTGAGCTTCGCGAGCGCGGGCGTGCGGCCTGATCTCGCCCCGATGCATTTGATCGCGCGCGCGATAACGCCGCCGCGGCGGCCCCGGCGCTTCGACACCCGTTTCTTCGCCCTCGACGCCGAAGCGATCTCCGGAAAGGTCGAAGGGATCGTCGGCCCCGATGCCGAACTGATCGAACTGGTCTGGCTGCCGCTGACCGAGGCCGAGCGGCTCGACATGCCGCCGATCACCAAGGCCGTGCTCGCCGAGCTCGAGCACCGCATCGCGGGCGGTTTCACCCACGACCTGCCGGTTCCGTTTTATCAATGGATCGGCCGCCGCTTCACCCGCTCGCTGCTGTGACCGCGATCCAAATGGCCGGGAGGCGGCCGTTTTCTTGACTTTTCGGGCTTGCCCATTACGTTGCCGGCAACTCTGCATGCGATCGATTTGAAGGACGGCGCCCCATGGCGAAGACAACCACCATTAAGGTCAAGCTCGTCTCGAGCGCTGACACCGGCTACTTCTATGTGACCAAGAAAAACACCCGCACCCAGACGGAGAAGCTGGTGAAGAAAAAATACGACCCGGTCGCGAAGAAGCACGTCGAATTTCGCGAAGGAAAGATCAAGTAACGCGTTCGCGGAGGCGTCACAGTCAACCGGCGGTGTGTTCCCGCGCGCTTAATCGAGAGCAATCCGGAAAAGTCGCAGTCGTTTGCGATTAGGTCGCGCATTCAAACTCGCGCAGCCCGACGGGCAGTTCACGGCATGCTCGCCATGCGCGAATGTTATGCTGGATGGCCGGCAGGGAGCGGTGGTTACGAGGAGGCCACTCTCACCGCCCCCGTGCCGGCCAAACCCCACGGACCCAGGAGATGCGGCGGACCTGAGCATTCCGTAGGGTTAACCTAGGCCGCGTAGGCGGCCTGCATCGGTTATTCCGCAGCGTAACTTCGATTAAAAAAATTTATCGCAAGCGCTCAGGAAATCAACAGATTTTGACCGCCCGGTGTATGCGCAGGCCTTCACCAACCAAGGATATAAACGGGACGAGGCAAGCCGGCGTTTGGCTGGCCCAGCCTTCGGTGTCTGGGATCACGCCGCGTCGGCGACCACCCGATTGCGGCCATCGCGCTGGGCGCGAGAAAGCGCCTCGTCCGCCCGCTTGAGAAGCCCGGCCGGAGTATCCTCGGGCCCGGTCAGTCCGGAAATCCCGACCGAAACGGTTACCTCGACCGGCTGGCCGGCCGCTTGAATCTGGAATGGCTCGGACGCGATATGTCGGCGGAGCCGCTCGGCCGCCTTGGCGGCCACTGCCCTATTGGCGCCGGGCATCAACACGACGAATTCTTCTCCGCCGGACCGGCAGGCGAGATCAATGCCGCGAATGGATTTGCGCAGCCTTCCTGCGAATTCGCGCAGAACATCGTCGCCGGCGTCGCGGCCGTAGTTGTCGTTGATCGCCTTGAAGAAGTCGATGTCGAGCGCGAGCACCGCCAGCGACTTGCCGCGAGCGACCGCGTGATCGACCAGCGTGGCGAGGTGCCGTTCCATATAGAGCCCGTTGTGCAGGGCGGTCAGCGGGTCGGCAATCGCCGGCTCGAGCAAATGCTGCCCGCTGTCGCGCAGACGCGCGGCGCAGCGCTTCTTGCGCACCTGCATGCGTGCGCGCGCCATCAGCTCGTTCTCGTCGACCGGATGGAAGACAAAATCGTTCACGCCGATCTCAAGACTGCGGACAAGCCGCTTCGGATTTTCGTCGAGCCCGACGATCGCGAGAATCTGGATGTGCCGCGTCCGCTCGAGCGAGCGCAGCTGACTGCAGATTTTCAGCCCGTCACAAGCTGCGAGCCCAAGCGACGTAATGACCAGGTCGTAGTTCCCTTGAGCGGCGCGAAACAGAGCTTCGTTCCCATTCGGCTCGACGTCGACCCTGTGCTCGCGCCCAAGCATCGCGGCGATCCGATCGCACGAATCCCCGCGGTCCTCGACCAGAAGGATGTGGCCGTCATCGCCGGTCTCCGCCGCAACCTCCGCTGCGGGGCTCTCGATTCCGATCTCCCGTGACGTGAGCGCCCGCATGTGCAATTCGTCGGTCATCATTCTGAGGCGCACGAGCGAGCGCACGCGCGCAACGAGCGCGGCGTCGGAGACGGGTTGCGCGAGTATTTCATCGGCGCCGGCGTCGAGGCCGCGAACGAGTTCGGACGGTTGATCGGGCGCGGTCACCATGACCACGGGGACGTGTTGCGTCGCCTCATTCGATTTCAGACGTCGGCATACCGAAAAGCCGTCCATGTCCGGCATCGTCGGCTCGATCAGAACGATGTCGCATTGACCGCGTTCGCAGATCGCGAGGGTTTCGGCTCCCGACAGAGCGACGAGAACGTCAAAATACGCCGCCGACAGCCGCGCCTCGAGCGGCTTGACGCCGGCGCGCGTGTTGGCGGCGATCAGGATGCGAGCGCTCATGCGGCTTCACCTCACGGCTATCCGAGAAACTGGCGGATCGTCTCGATGAACTTGCCGACCGAGATCGGCTTGGAGAGATAGGCTTCGCACCCCCCGTCGCGGATCCGCTCTTCATCGCCCTTCATCGCAAACGCCGTGACCGCGACGACGGGAATCGACTTCAATTCCGCGTCGTCTTTCAGCCATTTGGTCACTTCGAGGCCAGAAATCTCGGGCAACTGGATGTCCATCAGAATCAGATCGGGATGATGCTGGCGCGCGAGGTCGAGCACTTCGATGCCGTTGCGCGTCTCCACGGTGCGATAGCCATGCGCCTCCAACAGGTCATGGAATAGCTTCATGTTGAGCTCGTTGTCTTCCACGATCAGCACGGTCTTCGCCATCGTAATCCCCATGCGGCCATAGACCCGCTACGCTGCGCAGCAGCCATCGCTGCACAGGTTAGAGGGCATTCCTCCCGGAAACGCAAATATCGTTAGTTCACAAACCATTTCTTTTGATTGCCAACGCTGAACGATAGCCGAAAACCGTGCCGCCGTTTCCCTTTCCTGGCCGCAATCCCGACACTCGTTGCAAGAGTCGGGCCGCGACAGCCGGTCCCGAGGTTTAGGATGCGCCACGGTCGTACGGGTTCAATTGATACGCTTCATGGACAGGGACGGCTCGGATTCATTTCGAGTTGCGACATCTCGCCGGAAACAGCGAAGTCCCCGTAGTCGAGGGTAAGCGCACGCGAAACGCCATTCTCGTATATCTGGAAGCTGATCGCGTAGACCGGCGTCTGCTCCCCGGGCGCCGACGCGCGATCGAAATAGCTAATGGTCACCGGCCAGCGCTTCAGACCCGCGAGCGCCGCTTGGCCGGCGGTCGCGTCCGTCAGAGGCGATTCGTTTGCTTCGATCTCGCGCCCAATCACCGTCAGGGTGTTGTAGACGCGCTCGCCGTTCTCCGAGCCGTCATAGACGGGAAACTCGAGCATGCTCTCGCCCGCGCGCGCCGCCTCGATGATGCGCCGCATGTGCTCGGTCGGGAACACGACATTCGCTTCGATATCAAACGTCGCTTGTTTCGGTTTGGTGAGCGCAACGGCGACCTTGCCGCCGCGACGGTCGGCCCGGCCATCGACGCCGCTCGCCATCTTGTCGTTGACGTAATTCTGCGAATTGAAACGAAAATCCTTGCCCGCGCCATCCTCCCAGGTCGAGGCGCGCAAGTCGCTCAGCGCCACCTTGCCTTCCCCGGTGTCGAGCTCCGATACCTGGCGGAACTGCAGCACATAGCCCTCGCAGGCATTGCCCGAGAAGTCGTAGAGGATGCGCCCGCGCACCGATTGCAGCCCGCGCTTACCGTGGGTGCGCAGAAGCTTGAGATCATAGACTGCGCGGTGGGAGGCGAGCGGAGTCGCGGCGTTCGCAACCGCCAACGGACACGCCGCGACCGTCACCGCTGCGGCGAACAATGCAACGCCGGCCGTGCCGAGGAATCCAATCGCCCTGCCGCGCATTAACATTCTCCTGCCCTACCACCCCGAATCTCGACGCATTTTCGCCCGACCGAAGATATGAAGAGCGTCCGCCTCCCGCAACCGGCAATGACCCCGCCCCATTGCGCGCGACCACCCGATCGGCCAAGACTCGGACGCATCGTCATCAGCCGCGAGGAGGACGACATGGCCGGGATGGTGGAGAAGAAGCTTGCTGAACTTGGAATCAAGCTACCGACGCCCGCTTCTCCCATTGCGACTTATGTCGGTTTCGTTCAAACGGGCTCGCTCTTGTTCGTGTCCGGACAACTGTGCCTTGCCGACGGCCAGCTGGTCGCGACCGGACAGCTCGGCGTTGCCGTCTCGATCGAGGACGGTCAGGCCGCGGCGCGCGCCTGCGCCATCAATCTCCTCGCGCAGGTCAAGGCCGCGCTCGGCGATCTCGACCGCGTGGTGCGCGTGGTGCGGCTCACCGGCTTCATCAATTCGGCTCCAAGCTTTATTGATGGGCCGAAGGTCATGAACGGCGCCTCCGATCTCGTTGTACAGGTCTTCGGCGACAAGGGGCGGCATACCCGCACGACGGTTGGCGTCGCCGCGCTGCCAAATAACGCCGCGGTCGAGGTGGACGGCATTTTCGAGGTGGCGTAATGGCGTGTGTCTGGCGCGGCTCATTCCGGACGACCCCCTCCTCAACGCGGGGAGGTTGAAAGCGCCCTAGAGTATAAAGCGCCCAGGAATACGGTCGCTTCAGATGACATACCCGGATTGGCTGACTGCACGGCCGATCGCGCATCGCGGCCTGCATGATGCAGAAAGCGGCGTGGTCGAGAACACATCGTCGGCGGCCGCAGCGGCGCTTCAGGCGGGCTACGCCATCGAGGTCGACCTGCAGTGCAGCGCCGATGGCGAGGCGGTGGTCTTCCACGATTACGCCCTCGACCGCCTGACCGAAGCAAGCGGCTCGGTGCGGGATTTCGCGGCGGCCGAACTCAAGCGAATCGCCTTCAAGGACACCGCCGACCGGATGATGACGCTCGGCGAACTCGTCGATCTCGTCGGCGGGCGCACGACCCTCGTGCTCGAACTCAAGAGCCGTTTCGACGGCGACATCGCCATCGCCATGCGCGCCGCCGCGGTGCTGCGAGGCTATGCCGGACCAGTCGCCGCCATGTCGTTCGATCCCCGCCTCGTGGCCGCGCTCGCCTGGCGCGCGCCAAGCCTGGTGCGCGGGCTTGCAGCGCGGCGCCCTCGCAAATCGACGGGCGTCGAGGCTGACCGATCGGGCGCGGCACAAACGCGCAGCGGCGCGCTTATCCTCGAAGCCATGCGCGCCCGCCCCTATTTTGTCGCTTGTCGCCAGCAGGATCTCGCTACGGCGCCCGCGCTGGTCGCGCGCCATCTGTTTCGCCTGCCGGTCCTCGCGTGGACGGTGCGTTCCGAAACGGAGCGGCGCAGCGCGCTCCGCCACGCCGACCAGGTGATCTTCGAGGGGTTCAGACCGCCAGTGCAATCGCGTTTGCGCTAACATGAAGACTGAATGAAATCGAACGAAACTCGCATCCGCGCCATACCCGCGATCAGCGAGATTGCAGCGCGGTCATGGGATGCCTGCGCCAATCCGGACCGAGACGCCGACGTACGGTCACCGGCATCGGCATTCGATCCGTTCGTCAGTCACGCCTTCCTGTCAGCGCTCGAGCTGTCGCGCTCGGCCACGGCGAGAACCGGCTGGCAACCGCAGCACCTCGTGCTCGAACGCGCGGACGGATCGATCGCCGGGGTCGCGCCCTGCTATCTCAAGTCCCATTCGCGCGGCGAATACGTGTTCGACCATGGCTGGGCGGAGGCCTATGAGCGCGCGGGCGGCCGGTATTATCCAAAACTGCAGGTGTCGGTCCCTTTCACTCCGGTGACCGGCCGGCGGCTGTTGGTGCGGCCGGGACCGGACGAAGCGAGCGCTCCGGCGGCGCTGATGGGAGCGCTCGTCGACCTCGCCCGGCTGCGCGACGCTTCGTCCGTTCATATGACCTTCGTGACCGAGCCTGAATGGCGGATCGCCACTGAGCATGGATTCCTGCAGCGCACGGACCAGCAGTTTCATTGGGAGAACAATGGGTACGCCACCTTCGAGGACTTCCTTGCCGCGCTTTCGGCGCGCAAACGCAAGGCGATCCGGCGCGAGCGGCGGGAGGCGGTCGAGCCCGGCATCGACATTGCGTGGCTGACCGGATCGGACCTCACTGAAGACGTGTGGGACGCGTTCTTCGGCTTCTACATGGAAACCGGCTCGCGCAAATGGGGCAGGCCGTATCTGACGCGCGAATTCTTCTCCCTCATCGGCCAAAGCATGGCCGACAACATCCTGCTGGTGATTGCCAAACGAGGCGGCCGCATCATCGCCGGCGCGCTCAATTTCAAGGGCTCCGATACGCTTTATGGGCGTCATTGGGGCGCGATCGAACACCACGCCTACCTGCATTTCGAGCTGTGCTATTACCAGGCGATCGAATACGCGGTCGCGCATAAGCTGGCGCGTGTGGAAGCGGGCGCGCAGGGCGAGCATAAAATCGCCCGCGGTTATCTACCGAGCACCACCTATTCGGCCCATTACATCGTCGATCGGGGACTGCGCCGCGCGGTCGCCGATTATCTCAAGCACGAGCGCGCCTATGTGGAGGCCGCCGGCCGCGAATTGGCCGAGACGAGCCCCTTCCGCAAAGACCTCGCCGTCGAGGTCGAGTAGCCGCGCCTTGACGGGCCGCCATTCCGCCTGCGACAGATATTCCTCTTTGAGAATGGACCGAGAGGCGGCCATGGCCAGCTACGACCCTACCAACGTGTTCGCCAAAATCCTGCGCGGCGAGCTCCCCTGCCACAAGGTCTACGAGGACGACAAAGTCTTCGCTTTCCTCGACATCATGCCGCGTTCGCTCGGTCACACCTTGGTGATCCCGAAAAAGCTCGTCCGCAACGTTTTTGATGTTACGCCCGAGGATCTCGCCCATGTTCACAAGGTGGCGCAGCGGATCGCCAAGGCGGCAAAGAAAGCGTTCAACGCCGACGGAATCACCATCCACCAGTTCAATGAGTCGGCCGGCGGCCAGGTCGTGTTCCACCTGCATGTGCACGTTCTGCCGCGCCACAAGGGCGAGCCGCTCAAACCCGCGGCGACCTTCACCGAGGAGCCGGCCGTGCTCGCCGAGCAGGCCGAAAGGCTCGCCGCCGCCATCGCGAAAGAATGAATTCCGCATCCCTTTAATTCCAGGGGCCTCGCCAGCTCGGGCCCCGGAAGGGTCGATGTCAGCCGCCGGCGCGCAGCGCGTCGACGATAGTTTTGGTGTTGTGGCGCATCATGTCGACATAGGTGGCGGCCGGCCCGCCGGCCGGAGAGAGTGCGTCGGAATAGAGCTCACCGCCGATCTTGGCGCCGGTCTCCTTGGCGATGCGGTCCATCAGGCGTCCGCTTGAAATATTCTCGACGAAGATTGCGGTGATTTTCTCTTTCTTGATCTGCTGGATGAGCTTGGCGATGTCGCGCGCGCTCGGCTCGGCGTCCTCGCTCACCCCCTGCGCCGCCAAGAATTCCACATCGTAGGCATCGCCGTAATAGTCGAAGGCTTCATGCGAGGTGATCACCCGCCGGCGCGGTTTCGGAATGTCGGCCCAGGCCGCGCGGATGTCGCGATCAAGCGCGTCGAGCTGTTTGAGATAATTCTCGGCGTTTTGCTGATAGGCGGCCTTGTTGGC